>JALYHU010000084.1 GCA_030776345.1 Pseudomonadota bacterium
CACCACCGCCGCCGCCTCGGTACGCACGCGCCAGCGCCGCGCCCAGCGCCTCGGTTGCGGCCGCATGGGTCAACAGGAGTTCAAGACGAGGTTCGGACATGGCGCTGTTGTCACCGATGGGCGCGGCAATCCTTCATGATATCGCCATGACTGGATCAACGGACAGCAAGCGGCAACCGGGACCGTCCACGGCTGCGGAGCGCGACCCTCCCGCGGAGCGCGAGCTTGCCGCGAAACGCGACCTTGCTGCGGGACGAAAGCTTGTTGTGGGGCCAGGCCTGCTTGCGGGATCCGACTCCCTGCGTAGTCAGGCGTGCGACACCTCAGCCCATGCCACTCCGGACGCGACGCCGCTCGTCGAAGACATCAGACGCTGGGGGGCCGAACTGGGTTTTGCGCGCGTCGGCATCGCCAATATCGATCTCGCGCAGGATGAGGCGCACTTTCGCGATTGGCTCGACGCCGGCTTCAATGGCGAAATGGAATACATGTCCCGCCACGGCACCAAGCGGTCGCGCCCCGCGGAAGTCCTGCCGGGCACCGTCAGCTGCATCAGCGCGCGGATGGACTACTGGCCTCAAACCGCCGCCGATGCGGCCGAAGTCTTGGCGGATGGCGGCTTGGCGTATGTTTCCCGCTACGCGCTGGGGCGGGACTATCACAAGCTCATGCGCACCCGTTTGCAGAAGCTCTGCGATCGCGTCGCCGAGGCCGTCGGGCCTTTCGGCTGCCGCGCCTTTGCCGACAGCGCACCCGTGCTCGAGAAGGCGTTGGCGCGCAACGCGGGTTTGGGTTGGATCGGCAAGCACACCAATCTGATCGACAGCCGCGCGGGATCCTATTTCTTTCTCGGCGAGATCTACCTCGATCTCGAATTGCCGGCCGACGAAGCCGGCACGGCCCACTGCGGAACCTGCAGCGCGTGTATCCCCGCCTGCCCCACCGGCGCCATCGTGGCGCCCTATCGGCTGGACGCCCGGCGCTGCATTTCGTATCTCACCATCGAGCTCAAAGGCTCGATTCCCCTGGAGTTCCGCCGCGCGATCGGCAATAGAATTTACGGCTGCGATGATTGTCAGCTCGTATGCCCCTGGAACAAATTCGCGAGGTCCACGCGCGAACCGGATTTCGCCGTACGCCACGGTCTCGATCAAGCGACGTTGGTTGCGCTGTTTTCGTGGAGCGAAGCGGAGTTCGCCGAGAAGACTCGAGGCAGCGCCATACACCGGATCGGATACGAGCGCTGGCTACGCAACGTGGCCGTCGCGCTCGGCAACGCGCCCACGTCTCGCGCGGTGATCGCCGCGCTCGCCGCGCGGGCGGATGAACCTTCGGCGATGGTGCGCGAGCACGTGCAATGGGCCTTGGCCGAGCACGCGCGGGGCAATCAGGAACGTGCATCCGCGCCCGCACCGAAACCCATAGTCTGAACGATGGCCGAGGCACGGCGGGACTCGCGGGAGCGCCTCAGTTGGCCGACAGCAGATTGCTTCCGGTGGGGTTGAAGAAATGCCGGCCCCGGCGTGTCTTCACGATCTGCGTGAACAGCAATTCGTAATCGACCTCGTTGTTCACCGGATCGATGGCCACCGAATTGACGATGAGCAAGGGAGAGGCATCGTAGCCGTGGAAGAATCTCGCATAGGCCTGAGTGAGTTTCTCCAGGTAGCTGCGCTCGATATGCTGTTCGTAGCGGATGCCGCGCTTCGCGATGCGATCCATCAGCACGTCCACGGGGGCCTGCAAATACACGACGAGATCGGGTTTCGGCGCGTCCACGACGACGCGCTCGTACACGCGCTCGTAGAGCGCGTACTCGGCATCATCGAGCGTCACGCGCGCGAACAGGCGATCCTTGTCGAGCAGGTAGTCAGCGACGCGAACCGCGCCGAACAGGTCCTCCTGCCGCACCCCCTCCAATTGCCGCGCGCGCTGAAACAGGAAAAACAGTTGGGCTTGAAAAGCAGCCGCTCTCGGGTTCTTGTAGAAGCGCTCCAGAAATGGGTTCTGATCCGCCTCTTCCAAAATCAGTTGGCCGTTCAAGGACTGCGCCAGACGGCGTGCGAGGCTGGTTTTGCCGACTCCGATCGGGCCCTCGATGACGATGAATTTCTGCGGAACTGCGCTCACCATGCCGGACTCTCGTGCTACTCCAGAACCGAAATCCCGTCGGCGTTCACGCGCGACGTCAGATTCGCCACCAGCCCGTGTCCCGGAATCAGCAAGGTCGGGGCAATATCGCACAGAGGATACAACACGAAGTTACGCTCAGACACTCCAGGGTGCGGCAATGTGAGGCCCGGCTCGTCGATAACGTCGCCGGTAGTCCAGATGAGGTCCAAATCCACAATTCGCGGACCCCAGCGCTCGTGGCGGGTGCGCCCCATGGCGCGCTCGATCTCGAGCAACGCATCGAGCAATTCGCGTGCCGACAATCGCGTCAACAATCCAGCCGCCGCATTGACGTAATCCGGCTGATCCTGGGGGCCCATGGGCCGGGTCGAATAGGTCCGCGAGCGCAGCTCGAGACGCGTGTGTCGTAATGTTGCGAGCCGCTCGAAGCCTTCGACGACCCGCTCTCGAGGTTGGTTCAGATTGCTGCCGAGCGCCACGTACGCGGGGCGCCAAACCGTTCGCACGCCGCTAACCGCGTGCCGCTCCGCCGCGTCGTCGTCGACGACGGCGCCGGCCCGGCGCTTCCGGCACACTGTCCTGAGAGGTTGCGGTACCCGCGGCATCGGCCGCCGCGGTATCGGCCGGGCGCGCCTGAACCAGTGCTACGCGCTGTTCCTGAGGCAGCAACTGAACGTCGGTCCACCACTGCGCCAACTCCGGATCCGCCACCCCGACCTGAGCGCGCAGCAGCAGGAAATCGTAGGCGGCGCGGAATCGGGGGTGCTGCAGCAAGCTCAAGGATTTGACGCCGCTGCGGCGATTGAAGCGCGGCTGCAACATCAGCAACTCGCGCATGGGGACCGCGAAACGCCGCGGAATCGCTACCCGCGACTGCTGCGCCCTCAATACCGTGTCGCAGGCTTGCATGAGTTGCGCCAGATCCGGCGCCGGGCCCGCCGACTGCTCGTTGAGTTCGCGCAGTACCGCAGCCCAGAGCAGCACTGCGAAAAGAAACGTCGGCGTAACCGGCTTGTCGGCGGCGATGCGCGCATCGGTATTCGCGAGACCCAACTCCAGCATCTCTTGCGCATAGGCGTAGGGCGGCAGATTCATGGCGGCGGCCGACAGCGGAAACAAATGTTCGAAGAGGCCATATTGCTGCAGCAACCGGAACGACTTCGCGCCGAATCCCGAGAGGAACAGCTTCAAGCATTCGTCGAACAAGCGCGCGGGCGGCACACCATCAAGGAGATACGCCAGCCGCCGGACCGGCTGCTCAGTATCCGCTTCGAACGTGAAATCGAGCTTTGCCGCGAACCGCACCGCGCGCAGCATGCGCACCGGATCCTCTCGGTACCGGGTCTCCGGATCGCCGATCAGTTTCAGGCGGCGCGCCCGCACATCGTTCACCCCATCGACGAAGTCCCAAATCGAAAAATCGTCGATGTTGTAGTAAAGCCCGTTGGCCGCGAAATCGCGTCGCCAGACGTCCTCTTCGATGGTTCCGTAGAGGTTGTCACGCAGGATTCGCCCCGTGGTGTCGAACGCCCGGTGCGCAGGGTTATCCGGCGGCGGTACCGGAGTGCGTATCTCGGGATCCTCGTCCCCATCGTCCTCGGCATCCTCGCGCTCCGGAGCGGCCGCCGCCCGAAATGTCGCCACTTCGATGATTTCGTGCCCGAAATGCACGTGGGCGAGGCGAAAACGGCGCCCGATG
>JALYHU010000085.1 GCA_030776345.1 Pseudomonadota bacterium
ATCACCGAATATGTAGCGGGCCAGCGCTTGGGTCGAATAGGGGCTCGGGTTCAAAGGGTCGTTGGCGATCTCTTCGTCGGTGTCGCGAATCACCTGTTCGTAGCAGGAGCCGATGACGCAGCCGGTGTAGAACAAGTAGGCGTCGTGCACGCGCTTGCTCGGATCGGCGGCTCTGATAGCCTCGTTCTCCCGGCGTGCGCCCTCGGGATCGAAATCATAAATCAGCTTGATGTCGGCCAATACGTCATGCGCTTCCACGCAGTTCGGATCGAGCGTCAAAGCCTTCTGTGCTTCCGCGCGTGCCAATCTCATGCCCTCATCCGGTGTTTCGTCAAAATATGAGCCACGATCTCGGTGAGCCCTGGCGAGCTCGCCCCACGCAACGGCAAACGCCGGGTCGATTTCAATCGCACGCTGCAAGACGGCAATCGCATCGCGGTTGTCCTTGTCGCTTTCATGATTCAGAAGAAAGCGCGCTCGAAGCACTGCGGTGTACGCCTCAGGGTGCGTCGGGGGTGCGGAGTTGCGTAGCTTTGGGGGATACATGATGGCCTTTAGGTTTCGAACCACGGCCGCTGCAATGTCGTCTTGAATCGCGAAGATGTTCGCCTCGCTCAACTCGTAGGTCTGGGACCAGATCTGGTAGCCGTTTTCCGCACGCACGAGGGAGGTGGTGATGCGCAGGTTGTCACCGGCTCGGCGAATGCTGCCTTCCAGGACGTGGGCAACCCCCAATATTTTGGCGATCTCCTGCACATTGGCCGACTTGCCCTTGAAGTAGGACGACGAGGTGCGGCCGGGGACTCGCAGAGCCGGTATATTGCTGAGCAAGTCACTGATCTCTGCCGTCAAGCCGTCGGCGAAAAACTCCTGGTCCCTGTTCTCGCTTTCATCCCGAAACGGCAGCACCGCGACCGAGCTGTCCCGCACGGCTACTGCCGAAGTGGTAGCCGCGTTGCCGCGTGTCGACCGCCAGACCTGCCGCGTGCCGACGACCGCTAATGCCAGGATGAAGGCGACCAACAGCGCGATCGTGGACTTGCGGGACCGGCCGGCACGCGCCGGGGTTGCGGTCTCGCTTTCCGTTCCGGTGGCGGCCCTGGAAACGGGTGCCGTCACGGGAATCCCTGGAGTCGGCGGCTCCATCCAGGGAGTCACGGGGGCTATCAGGCGATAGCCACGGCGCACTACATTGGCGATATAGGTGGGGTTCTTGGGATCGTCTCCGAGAACCCGCCTCAAGCCCGCTACGGCTTGGTAGACCGAATCATGGGTAACGACGACGTCTTTCCACACCTCATCGAGCAATTGCTCGACGCTCACGACCTCGCCGGCGTGCTCGGCCAGACACACGAGTAACCGCATTACCTTGGGTTCGAGCTTGATGACGCGGCCGTCGCGTTCGATCTCATCAACGGCCGGATCGACACGCAGGGAACCGATGCGCAGCATTCCGTTGATGGCAGGTCTCCTTGGCGTCACCCCATATGAACTGACGAAAGTATATACGCACAGGGCAATTCACCGCTCGCATACCGAGAGCCTTCGCTACGATCACTACATATGGAGCTTGGCCTTCAATGCGACGAAGCGGGGATTATTCGCCAGCGGCCGGAATAGCGGATTCACCTGCAGCGTCCAGAGCGCGGAGTCGTGCTGTACGTAGCCGCGCTCGAGCCATGTCATCGCGTCGTTGAATTGTCCTTGCGCAGCGTACACCTCGGCAAGTTGATACGCGCCATCCTTCGAATTGTGCGTAATCAGATCTCGCAAGGCAACTTCGGCCTCGCTGCCCCGCCCAAGGGCATGATACGCCAGGACCAAGGACGCCCGATTGTAGAGCGAGTCCGGCAGGACTTTCGTCATTTCCGATAGTTGCGTCAGATCATGCCGCGCAAACAAAATGCGAGCCAGCAGGTAATGTTGGTAAGTATTTTTTGGGCTCAATGCCATGGCATGACGAATGTTGCGTTCTGCCCCTGCCAAATCGCCGAACATGTAGCGAGCCAGAGCTTGGGTCCAATATGGAATCGGGTTCAGCGGATCGTTGGCAATGTCTTCGTCGGTGTCACGGATCGCCTGGTCATAGCACGAGCCGATGACACAACCCGTATAGAAGTAGAACAGGTCGCGATCATGCACGCGCCCGGTCGAATCGGCTGCGTCAGCAGCCTCGATCTCACGCATGCCTCCCACGGGATCGTAGTCGTAGGTCCGCTTGATGTCCGCCAATACGATGTGCGCTTCCACACAGTTGGGATCGAGCGTCAGAGCTTTCTGCGCTTCCGAGCGCGCCAGAGCGATGTCTGCGTCCGGTGTCTCGTCAAAATAGGACGAGCGGTGTCGGTGCGCCCGCGCGAGTTGGGCCCAGGCGACGGCGAGCTTGGGGTCGATTTCAATCGCACTCTGCAAGACGGCAATCGCTTCGCGATTATCCTTTTCGCTTCCTCTGTTCAGGAGAAAGCGCCCCCGCAGAACGCCATTGTATGCCTCGGCGTTGACGGGAGCCGAACGGCCTGGCTGCGCGAAGATCATGACGGCAGCCAAGTTTCGAACAACTGCCACCGCAATGTCGCGTTGAATCGCGAAGATGTTTGCCTCGCTCAATTCGTAGGTTTGAGACCAGATTTGATAGCCATTGCTGGCGCGCACGAGGGTGGTCGTGATGCGTAGGTTATCGCCTGACCGCCGGACGCTGCCTTCCAGGACGTGGGCCACGCCCAATATTTTGGCGATCTCCCGCACGTCGGTCGACTTATCCTTGAAGTAGAACGACGAAGTGCGGGCAGGTACTCGCAGCGCTGGTACATTGGCAAGCAGCTCAATGATCTCTTCCGTCAGGCCGTCGGCGAAAAACTCCTGATCCTTGTTCGCGCTCTCATCCCGAAATGGCAGTACCGCGACCGAACTGTCCTGCACGACCACTGAGGAAGCTATGGTCGCGTTGCCGCGTGTCGGCCGCCAGTACTGCCGCGTGACGATGCTGAGCGCCAGGACCACGGCGATGAAAAGCGCGATCCTGTATGTGCGGGACCAAAGCGTCTTGGTCATGGCCGACGCTTTGACCGGAGGGCCGGCGGGTTGCGGCAGCGCATCGCCAGGAGTCCTCGTATCGGAAGGGATCGCGCCAGGCGGTTCCATCCAGGGCGTCACGGGAGCTACCAGGCGATAACCGCGCCGCACCACATTGGCGATATAGACGGGATTCTTCGGATCGTCTCCGAGTATCCGCCTCAGTCCCGCCACTGTTTGGTAAACCGAATCCGGCGTGACGACGGCGTCCTTCCACACCCCATCGAGCAGTTGCTCGACACTCACGACCTCCCCGGCCCGCTCGGCCAGACACAGCAGTAACCGCATCGCCTTGGGCTCGAGTTTGATGACTCGACCGTCGTATTCGATCTCATCGACGGCAGGATCGACGCGCAACGAACCAATGCGTAACACTCCGCTGATCGTAGGTCCCATGCAGTCACGCTACGTAAAGAATTGAATTTAAAAAGAATAAGCACCGACGGGGCGCGATTCAGCGCTTCTTCAGTCCTCTCTCATCCCTTGTTCAGGCGAACTTCAAGACTCATCGGCTCCAAGCAGGCACCTTCTCCACACCGGTGCGAAGCGGGATCTTCCGGATCCAAGCGCCCCCTCCGGAGCCTTTTATACATCAACCATCATTTGGAGAGCATCAATGAAGACCCCCTCTCTGTCCCGCCTTGGCCTGCCCATCCGAGTCCGCAATGCTGTCTCGTTTGCCCTCGCTCTGTCCCTGGTCGCGCCGCTCGCTGCCGTGGCGCAACGACCCGCCGCGAACAGCGGGATCGACGAATCGCCGAAAGTAACCGTTAAATACTACGATCTCGACTTGAACAGGCCCGAGGCCGTCGCCGCGCTCTTCACGCGAATCCAGGCGGCAGCCAAAACCACGTGCTCGCGGTTCGACAGCAAAGAGCTGAGCCTGGCCGAGGTGTTTCATGCCTGCGCCGCTCACGCCGTCGAGGGCGCCGTAACACGCGTAAACCAGCCCGCTCTGTCAAAACTCTACACGGCAAAAACGGGAAAGCAGTTGCCAACGAGCGTCCTCCTATCAGCCCAGCGCTAACGCTCCGGGCGGGGCTCGTGAGCGGCGATTGAATAGATCACACTAACCTTGAAGGGATTTTTATGCATATCACAAAACATTTGATCGGTTTCGTAGCTTTGCTCGGTTTGTCGGTTACAAGCGTCCAGGCGATTGCCGAAGATCATCCTTATACGGAAGGGGCAATCATTAACGTCGCTGCGATTCGTACTGAATACGGCAAGTGGGACGAATACGTGAAGTATCTCGATACTACCTGGAAGGCAGAACAGGAAGCGGCAAAGAAAGCCGGTTACATCACCGGTTACAAAGTCATCAATGTGGAACCGCGTGGAGAGAACGACCCGGACATCTATTTGGTCATTTATTACAAGAACTGGGCGGCCTTGGATGATTGGACGGTCAAGGGCGATACGATCATGAAGCAGGTAATAGGCTCGCTGGCGACCGCAAACCAGGGTGCCGTCGACCGCGGCAAGATTCGGCGGATCCTTGGCTCGTGGACGGGACAGCAGCTCGACCTGAAATAGGGGCACCATCCCCAATGCGGGACCCGGAGCGGAGCTCCAAGCTCGGCTCTGGTGTCCCGGACTCCAACCTTGGCAAGGTTGGGGAACAAAGCGAGGAAAGCCGTAAGGGTGCATCCCCCAGAGGATTTACCCGAAGCCCTCGTATTTCTCATTGGCCGCGCTTACGGCAGGCCCGGGTGTCGAACCAGGCAACGCCCCGCGAGCGGAGGCAGAGCGTAGTCCCGGAGATCGTGATGCACGAGTTGCTGACCCCCCAGGTTGTCGCCGAGCCGCTCACCGCCGAAGAAGTCCGGGCTGGCTCAACCGGTGGGCACGAACACCAGATACCGGGCGGCGTCGAACCGAAACTCATGCTCGTCGCTGCGGGGACATGATCGATTGGCGGTATAGTCACTATGGAGAGCGGAAAGGCCGGACGCCCAGTCAACC
>JALYHU010000086.1 GCA_030776345.1 Pseudomonadota bacterium
GTGTTCAAGCGAGCGGACCAAAAAAAGAACGGCCATCCGATCTCAAGCCGAAACGGGCCACCTCCTCGGTGGGGCAATTTTCAAATAACTCAATTATTGAGCGAACGGCTGAATTTCGGATACGGCACTACTGGGAATCACCTTCTACACTATTCGCCTCCGCGCGTGGACACGACGGACAGCCAACTCAGTACCTCTCCGGAGCGTGGGCTTGGGCTATAGGAGGTCTGATTGGGACGTTGGTAGCCTGCTCGTTCATTGCGGCTAGCGGAGCGGTATTTTCGACGCCGATGCGCATACCCGCCGGTAGGTCCTGGTACCGTCATTACACAACGCTAATTTGGTCGGCGGCGATGACCGCAGTCGCCGCAGGTATCTACGTCGTGGTACATTTCTCGGCAACCGGTTAGGTTGGAGCGGTTATGAGCAATTGGGTTAAAGAGCACTTTAGAGATGCGCAGCACGCTCGACAGACGGTTGCGATCGGCGGCTTTGTTGTCGGCGCCATCGGAGCCCTGACGACATTAATCGCGTTGGCTGTTGCTCACTGGGGCGCTCACCTGCGCTGAATCGGCAGTAGGCTGCCATGAGCCTTTATTTCCGGCCAATCGCGCGCCGCATCGGCCAGCAACCGCGTTCGCCATGGCGGATCACACGGCCGCCTCGATGGGTGAGGCGACATCGATGCCCAACCATGCGAGCGCGCTCAACACGGCGAAGCCCGCGCCCACCAGGAACGCGGTATGCCAAAGGTGCTGGCCCGAAAAGTAGGCCACGATGGGTATGCTGATGATACCGCCGAGATTGCCGCCCGTGTTCATGAAGCCGCACACGGCCATGGTGTCGCCCCGGCCGACGGTCATCCCTCCTCCCCAGAACGCACCCTCCGTCAATTCCACGCAGCCGAAACAGGTGGCGAGTGCGACCACGGCCCAGTAGGGATTCGCTGCGTTGACCGCGAGCAACAGCAATACCGCCGCCGCCGGCATGGCGACGAGCGGCACCACCCTGAAGCCCCAGCGATCGCCGAACTTCTTGCACAGTATGCTGGTCGCCACCCCACCCGCACCGGCACCCAACGCGGCGGCCAGCGGCGGCGCCGTGGCGAGCCAACCGCTCTCCAGCAGGGAAAATTTGCGCTCTTGCACGAGATAGAGAAACACCCAGTTCGACAGCAAATAAAAAGTGTAATTCATGCACATGTAGGAAATCGCTAGCAGCAGCACATTGCGGTTTCCGAGCAGAGGCAGCAGCTGGCGCCAGCTGATCGAGGAATGGACACGGACATCGGCGCCGGCACCGCCCTCGGCGCCCGGCGCGGCGGGCAGCGTGCCGATCTCGGCGAGTTCCAGCGCGGACACCGACGGGTGCTCGCGCGGCGTGTCGCGTCCATACCAGCCCCACAACCCGATGAGCAGCAGCGCGGGTAGGCTCGCCCAGACGAGGGCGAGTTGCCATCCCACCGTGGCCATGAGCGAGGCAATGAGCGGCGGCGTGAGGGCCGCGCCGAGGCCGAGCCCCATGGTCTGCAGGCCCTGCACGAACGACCAGCGGTTGGGCGGAAACCACGCTTCGAAGACACCGGCGGAGACGGGGAAAATGGCGCCCTGCGAACAGCCCAACAACCCCTGGACGCCCAGCAGAGTGAGGAATAGAGCCTGTCCATTGAAAACAGCGGGTACCAACGGCGTCGCGATGGTCGCGAAGAACGCCGTCAGCCCGATGATGACGAAGGTGCGCCGGGCGCCGAGACGTTGCCCGACAACGCCGCCGGGGATTTGAAAAATCGCGTATCCCAGAACGAACGCCTGTTCGAGCCAACCGATCTGCAGCTGCGTCAGCCCCAACTCCGGCATCATGCGCTCCGCCGCGACGGTGATGCCCTTCTGCTGCACGTAGGCCACGAACCCGAAACCAAACAGAAACGTGAAAATTCGCCACCGGATTCGCATCGGTTCCTCAGGTTACCTCGTGTGCCGCGCCGTCATGCCATAGTGGCACATCGCCCGTGTCCCTGGACGGCCACTCCCTCGCCGGCCACGTGCTATCGGCCGGCGGGCAATTCCCGTTCGCGTTCTTTCCTGGGGTCCTTCTTGTGCAAACCTTCGTCCTCCAGCAAGAGCTTGCGTACGTAGAGGAAGCGTATTGTTTCGTATTCGAAAGGCGAGCCGGTGGAGTAGTAGCGAAAGCTGATGTTGGAGCGCTGGTCGACCGAATTGAGGGCACCCAACGCCCAAGATTGATTTCCTCGGTACAAATTGCCCAAATTGATGCCGTATAGGGTGCCATAGTCGCCCAGCAGACCGACCGCTTCCCGCAACGTCGAGGGCCCCACCACGGGAATGACGAAATAAGGGCCCGGGTGCATGCCCCACTTCGACAACGTCGTGCCGAAGCCCGTCGGCGCCTTCTCCAGGCGAAACTTCGTGGCGAAATCGAACAGTCCGCCGATACCGAGGGTGCTGTTGATCGCGAAACGGCCCAAACTGCGGACGCCGCGCCCCAGCCGGCCCTGCAGAGTGTAGTTGACGATGCTGTCCACCTCGGCAAGATTCGCAAAGAAATTGTGCACACCGGAGCGGATCGGCGACGGCACGCGACGGTAGCCGTTCGACACCGGCAGGAACACCGATTCGTCGAACCTGGCATTGAATCGATAGGTGAAGCGGTTCATCCGCTCCCACGGGTCATAGGTCTGGAGCGGCGGCGCATCGGCCGGCGTCAGCGGCGGCGCCTGTGCAGCATCCGATTGCCGGCTCTCGGCGGCTTTTTCCGCTTCGGCCAGCGCTGCGAACTGCTGGATTTTGGCTGCATTGTCGGTCGCGGGTTTCTCCGGCGGCATGCGATGGATGATGGTCCCCTGCGAGGCGCACCCGCCGAGATAGAGAGCCGCCGCGAGTACCGATGCGGCGGTGGCCATCGACACGGTCAACCTCATCGAGTCGCACCCTGCCAGCGCCCCGCGAGCATGTCGAGCATGTCGGACACCTGTCGACGATCGCCCAGATTACCTAGATGGCCGCCGTGATCGTAGACTGCAATCTTCGACCCCAAGGTCGTTTTCAGCCAATTCAATTCCGATTCGTCGAGAATCAAATCGTCGCTGTTCGCTTGCACGTAGTAGTCGGGATCGTTGCGCAGCGCATCGCCGATGACGTCGAGCCGGTTGTCGGCGATCAGCGATTCCCTGGTCGAATGCGGCCGGTGCTTCAGGTAATAAGGCGCGAAGACCTCGGTGAAGTAATCGGCAAAGGGCTTGTTGCGCAGGCTGCGATAGATTTCCTCGAGGGAATCTCCCGGGCTCGGCGGATGTTTCGGATCCACGACCACCCCGGTGCCGGCGTACAGATCGCCCGCGAAGAACATGTCCACGAGATCGAGTCGGAACGTAAGCGCAATGGCCGCCGAGAATTCGGCATCCGTCTTCAAAACGGCGGCCGCAGCGCTCAACAGAAAATTTTCGTCGATCTGCACGCGGTCGGAGGCGCGGTACAGGTTCGCAAGCTGCGCATAGAGTTTGTGATACAAGCGCTCGACGCCGTCGTCGCCCGAACCGATGCTGAGCGCGAACAGCTTATCGAGGCGGCCGACGGACGCGAATAAACTCACCGGCGGCTCGATCATCACCGCGCGGTGAATGTTGAGCTTGCGCTCGCGGGCGTCGATGGATTTGACGACGGCGGCGTTCGCGCCGCCGAGGCTATAGCCCAGCACATCGATGTCGGTGATATGGATTTTGCCCGGCAAGTGCGCGACGACGAGTTGCATGGCTGCGTACAGATCTCGCCCGTCCTGGGTCAGATCCCCGGCCACGCCGGTGCTGGATGCGGAAACGATGAAGCCCGGAAAAGTCGGCGACGGCATGGTCAATACGTGATAACCGGCTCCATAGAGCGCGCCGCGCAGCGTCGACAGGAGCGAGGTGTTGCCGTCGCCGCCCGTGCCGGGAATCACGATGGCCAGCGGCGAGGGCTTGTCTTGCGCCGAAAACCATACGCGAAGTCTGCGATCGAACCAGAGTACCCCGGGCACCGGCTGCGCCCAGGGCATGGCGATATTGATCTCGACCAGAGGTACTTTCGCCGGCATGGGTGCCAGGTTCTGCGGCGGGGTTCCGTAGACGGTCGCACGCAAAGCCGCGGAATCCGCAAGTCCGGTGGCCGGGCCCTGCGCGGGCGGGGCAGCGATGGCTCGAGACAGGTCGTCGTCCGCGAACGCCGCCGCGCCCATGACCGCCAACAAGGCGGACGCGAGGATGTGTCGGTGCGCCCACTGCACAAAGTTCACGAATTGCAACCTAATTCACCACGCCGTGTCGATCCGAGTGCGGATCCGACGCTTGGACAACCGCGGGGAAGGTTTGTTTTGCGACAGCACAATTATTTACGACTCGTGCGGTCGCCCAATACGCCGATCGATTGCGCCACGCGCTAGTTCGAGTACTTGCGCGGGAACAAAATGCGGAACGTCGTGCCGACATCCTCGACCGATTTCACCTCGATGGTCGCGTCCAACAACTCGCACAGCCGTTTGACGATCGACAGACCAATGCCCTCGCCCGCTTCCGTTTGCGACATACGGTCATCGTGGGCGAGATCCGCCCATGGCGCTGCCGTCGCGGACGCCGAGTCGCTTGGCGTGGTCACCTCCAAGGCCCGCGCGAGGGGCGTACCGGACTCGGAATGCAAACCAGGTCCCGTATCCGTCACCCGCAGCTCCCACCGTTTGCCATCATCCTCGCTACTGTCGCCCCAGGCCACGGTGATGCCTCCGGTGCGGGTGAACTTGACGGCGTTGAGCACGAGATTTTGAGCAATGCGCCTGATTTTTACGGCATCGCCGTCGGCAGCGAACCCCGCCGGTCCGTCACCCCGTAGAAACAGGCGTCGCTGCTGCGCGAGGGGGCGAATGCCTTCGCACAATTGCTGCAGGATGGGCGACACATCCAGCGGTTCTATCTGACGCTGTTCGCGGCCCGCTTGCAGTCGTGCCAGACTCGTTACATCGTCCAGCAAGTGATGCAGCGTGGTCACGTTGCGCATCAATATTCTCACGAAATCGTCGCGCGCGGCCTCGCGCAGCCCGCCATGCGTGAGACCCACGGTGGCGTTGGCAACGACGCCCAGGTTCCCCCGCAGATCGTGGGCTGCTTGCCTCCACAGATCGGCGCGTTGCTGCTCCAATTGCTGGACCTCGGCGAGCGCACTCTCGAGGTCCCTGACATGTCCGGCAGCTTCCTGTTGCTGCAGCTGGAAATATTGCCCGACGCTCTCCTCGATCCCGGTGCTGCACAATGCCGCCCAAAGGCGCCGCGCCGTGGCGACGACATCGTGGGAAATGTCCGGGTGCGCGATGGTGTAGCCGTCCAGCTCCGCGATGACGCTTTCGTTGAGCTTGCCGAGTTCGCGCGTGACTTCCCGCAGGTCATAACCTTGCTGCCAACGCTGCAAGCCATGGGCCGCGGCCGATTCCTGGGCCGCATCGGCCGCAGATTCTTCGTCACCGGCGGGCGAATCGCGAAGTTCGCGCTCGAAAGTCGCCAGCATGGCGGGTATGTGATCGTAGAGCTGCACCCGTGGCAAACTCTCCCCGGTCATGAGCGCTGCATCTCGTTTGATCGCCGTCCGCCACGCCTCTAAAATTGCGGCACGCCGGGAGGTCAAGTGGTCCGCAAGCGCGCGCCGCTCGACATCGATTTGTCCCATTGCTCCCTCCACGCAGGCAGACCGTAAATTAAAAGGTGTTATCGGTCCGCACCGTTTCCCGATCTTGAAACTTTTACACGGAAATTTCAATGAGTGTGCTTGAGCGGTTAGGGATCCTGCTGGGATTCGCGGCTTTGGTGTCCGGCTGCGCCGGGGAGCGGCCCACGGCTGCAGTGCCTTCCGTGGCCCCGGCCACGGCGCGTGAACTCATCGATAGCTCGCTGCCGCGCACTATATCGGACCGGGCTGGATGGACGGCCGACGTTTATGCAGGTTTCAATGCCCTCGGTATCGCGCCCACTCACGAAAACATCTGCGCCGTGGTGGCCGTGATCGAGCAAGAATCCGGGTTTCGGGTCGATCCGGTGGTGCCGGGCTTGCCCTCGATCGCCTGGCGCGAAATCGACGCTCGCGCGGCGCACGCCGGGGTGCCACGGCTCGTGGTGCACGGCGTCTTGCAACTGACTTCCTCGACGGGTCGCAGTTTCAGCGATCGAATCGACGGCGCGAAAACCGAAAAGGAATTGAGCGACATATTCGAAGATTTCATCGGCGCGGTGCCCCTGGGCCGGACCCTGTTCGCGGGGCACAACCCGATTCGCACCCGCGGCCCCATGCAGGTCCACGTCGCGTTCGCCGAGCAGTTCGCAGCCGCCAAACCGTATCCCTACCCGGTGCAAGCCGGCATTCCGGATGAGGTATTCACGCGCCGTGGAGGCGTATATTTCGGTATTGCTCATCTCCTCGACTACCAGGCCCCGTACGACCGCTACCTCTATCGGTTCGCCGATTTCAATGCCGGGCAGTACGCCAGCCGCAACGCTGCCTTCCAGCAGGCCGTCCGTGCCGCGTCCGGGGTTGCCATCGTCGCGGACGGTGCATTGCTGCCGCATGACGGCGACGTCAAGGGGGCAGGAGCGACCGAATTGGCGATTCGCACGCTGGCGGCCCGGCTGAACATGGGCGAAAGCGCCATCCATGGCGCGCTCGAAAAGGCCAAGACCCGGGATTTCGAAGAGACCGCGCTCTACCGCCGCGTGTTCGCGCTGGCCGAACAGCGTGAGAAACGAACCCTGCCGCGCGCCGTGGTACCGCACATCGAACTGCACGGTCCAAAACTCACCCGCAAGCTCACGACACAGTGGTATGCGAATCGGGTCAATGGGCGCTTCGACCGCTGTTTGAAGCAGTAAGGCCACGCGCCTAGGTCCCTTCCTACAGGTGCTTGCGCGAAAGGCGACTTTCTCGGCGAACCGTTTGCCGTACGCTCTATCGCAATTCTGCGCAGCGGCCTAGGGGGGTCTGCTTTGGAAGCTCATTTGGATCTCCTCGGCGGCATGGCCGGCGACATGTTCATCGCGGCGCTGCTCGATGCCTTTCCGCATCATGAGCCGCGCGTCCTGGAGGCCATCGATGCGCTCGGCCGCGGCGGCGTTGAATGTTCCCTGGTACCGCATGCCGATCACGTGCTTCGCGGCCGGCGCTTTCGCGTGAAACCCATCGCCGCGCCGGAGCACCACGGGCATCACGACCATGGCGAGCACCATGAGCATACCAGCTGGCAATCCATCCGTGCCCGCCTCGAGCGTTCGCAACTCTCGCCGGGCACGCGCAAGCATGCCCTCGGAATATTTCGATTGCTGGCGGGTGCCGAAGCGTTCGTGCACGGCATAGAGCCGGAGAGGGTAACTTTCCACGAAGTCGGGGCGTGGGATTCGATCGCCGACATCGTGGGCGCCGCATCGCTGATAGATGCGATCGGCGCCACCCGCTGGACTGCGTCTCCCGCACCGCTTGGCGGCGGCCGGATAAACACCGCTCATGGAGCGCTTGCGGTCCCTGCGCCGGCGACGGTGCAGTTGTTGCTCGGCATGCCCATCGTGGATGACGGCATCGGCGGCGAGCGCGTGACCCCGACGGGCGCGGCCATATTGCGATACCTCTGCCCGCCGCCGGACGGCTCCGGCTCTCGGTCCCGTGACCGCGGCCAAGGACCGGCGCGGCCATCGAGGGCATCGAGAACGCTCATTGCCAGCGGCACGGGTTTCGGTACTCGCCAATTGGCCGGCGTGAGCAATCACCTGCGAGTGCTGTGTTTCGAGGTCCACGGGAGCGGGAGCGCCGGACACCGCGTGATCGACGTGCTGGAATTCGAAGTCGACGATCAATCGGGCGAGGATCTCGCCATCGGACTCGATAGGCTGCGCGCACACCAGGCGGTGCTCGATGTCACTCAGACACCGGCGTTCGGGAAAAAAGGGCGAATGGTCGCGCACGTACGCGTGCTCGCGCGCCACGCTCACGTGGACGAGGTGGCGAATGCATGCTTCCAGGAAACCACGACCATCGGTCTGCGTCACCGGGAGGTGCGCGCAATAGCACTGGAGCGTCGATCCCAGGAGGTCAGCGTTGACGGGCAGAAGTTACGGGTCAAAGTGGTCCAGCGGCCCGGCGGCACCACGGCGAAGGCCGAAGCGGATGACGTGCGGCATGCGGAACAGTCGCGGCGCGCCTCCGTGAGAGCGCGCGCCGAAGCCGCGGTTTTGCAGGACAGCCGGGGCGAACCGGGCTTGGGCGAACCGGCTCCAGACGAGAGTGTCGCGGTCGATGCGTAGCTTGCTCGAACGGGTGCTGCGGACCATCCCGCGTCCGGCCGTCGCCGTGAGCGGCGGCGTCGATAGCGTGACGCTGGCGGCGCTTACCTCGAAAATCACCGCCGACGCCGCCCTCTTCCATGCCGTATCACCCGCCGTGCCCGCAGAAGCCACGGCGCGAGTCAAACGCTTGGCGAGGGAACGCGGCTGGCAACTCACCGTGCTCTGCGCCGGCGAATTCGACGATCCCGATTATCGTGCCAATCCGGTCAATCGCTGCTTCTATTGCAAGAGGAACTTGTATGGCACGATCCGCTCGCACACCGACCGCCCGATCCTGTCGGGCGCGAATCTCGATGATCTTGGCGAATATCGGCCGGGACTCGATGCGGCGCGCTTGCACGACGTACGCCATCCCTTCATCGAAGCCGGCTTGACCAAGCACGCCGTGCGTGAGCTTGCACGTGACCTCGCGCTGGGCGAGGTGGCGGAGCTGCCGGCAGCGCCCTGCCTCTCCAGCCGGGTTGAGACGGGTATTCGCATCGAAGCCGCATCGCTCGCATTCATTCATGATGTGGAGCGAGCGGTCGCCGCTCGAATCCGGCCCGCTACGGTGCGCTGCCGAATACGCGCGGCCGCGGTAGTCGTCGAACTGGATCCAGGTACGTTGGCGAGGCTGAGCGCCGCCGAGGCGCGAAGTTTGTCCAGCCTCATCGGCGCGCAACCGCATCGACCCGCGGATTTGCCAATTCGTTTCGAGGAATACCGCAACGGCAGCGCGTTTTTGACTGCGGGGCGGTGACATGCAAGAAGGCGCGATCCATGAGGTAAAATTCGACTTCGACCGCCGCCGCCGTACCGGCCTCGATGAGACCGTGTTCGCTCAGGGCAAATCGGTTGAGCAATTGGACGTCATATTCGCGGCCGCCCACGCACGCGAAACACCGCTCTTCGTGACACGGCTGTCCGCCGAGCAGTACACGGCAGCCGCTGCCCGCTGGTCGTCGTTGCTGGATTATTGCGGCGTTTCGAAGACCGCGTTCTTCGGTTTCGTTCCTCCTCGCGTGTCGCCGCTCCCGGCGGTGGCCATCGTCGCCGCCGGAAGTTCGGATGCCGGTGTGGCGCGCGAAGCGCAGCGCACCCTGCAATTCAACGGCGTCGCCAGCGCCTCGTTCATCGACGTCGGCGTCGCCGGGTTGTGGCGTCTCACCAGCCGCATCGATGAAATCAGTTCGTTTCCGGTGGTGATCGCGGTCGCCGGAATGGATGCGGCCTTGCCCACGGTTTTGGGCGGACTCATACCCGGACTCATCATCGCCGTTCCCACGTCGGCCGGCTACGGAGTGGCTGCGGGCGGCCACAGCGCACTCAATGCGATTCTGTCGAGCTGCGCTTCCGGTGTCGCGGTGGTGAACATCGACAACGGCTACGGCGCCGCTTGTGCCGCCTTGAGGGCGTTGCGCATCGCCGGCGTCGAACGCCCCCACGAGCCGCGAACGGTCGCAAGGCTCGACCCGGTCATCCATGAACCTTCTTGAAGGAGACTGCCAATGGAACGTCGCAATTTCATCAAATCCGGTATGGCGGGACTGGGCATGACCGCCGCAGCGAGTGCGGGAGCGGCAACGGTCGCGAACGCCGTGAATCCCGACGGTACATCCGCGTCATTGGATCCGCACGATTTGCCGCGCGTGTCGGATGCCGGCGAGCGCCGAGGCGATATGCTGTATCGGACGTTGGGTCACACGGGCGAGCGAGTCTCGTTGATCGGTATGGGCGGCGCTCACTTGAGCCGCAAGCCGATGACCGAAGAATCGGCTGGCAGACTCATTCACGCCGCGCTCGACCGAGGGATCAACTTCCTGGACAACTGCTGGGACTACGGCCACGGGAACAGTGAAAAATGGATGGGTACGGCGCTTGCCCAGGGGGGCTACCGCAAGAAAGCATTTCTGATGACCAAGGTCGATGGCCGTACCAAGGAAGCGGCCAAATCGCAGTTGGAGGAATCACTCACTCGTTTGAAAACCGACCATATCGACCTCGTGCAGTTTCATGAGATTCTCCGCTTCGACGATCCCGACAGGATCTTCACCGAAGGCGGGGCGTTGGAGGCGCTGGTGCAGGCCAAGAAAGCCGGGAAGATACGCTATGTGGGCTTCACGGGTCACAAGGATCCGCGGATTCATCTCTACATGCTGGAGGTGGCCAAGCGGCAAGGATTCGTGTTCGACAGCGTGCAGATGCCCTTGAACGTCATGGATGCCCATTTCAGGAGCTTTTCACATTTGGTCGTGCCCGAACTGGTGAAGCAAAACATCGGCATCCTGGCCATGAAGACCATGGGCGACGGGGTATTTCTGAAGAGCGGAGCGCCCGTGACGCCTGTCGAGTGCCTGCACTACGCCATGAACTTACCCTCATCGGTGGTGATAACCGGTATCGACAGCGAGAAGATCCTGGATCAGGCGTTCGAGGCAACCCGCACTTTCCGGCCGATGTCGGGCGACGAGGTTGCGGCCTTGGTCGCCAAGACCAAGCCCTATGCCGCGGAAGGCAAGTACGAGTTCTTCAAAACATCCAGCCACTTCGACAGCACTGCAAAGCATGCGGATTGGTTGGGCGATGACTCGGATCTCGTCCTGAAACTCGGGCCGCCGACGGGCTGAGCCGTTCCGGGCTAGTGGAGCGGGACGTTGAGGGTAAGCATCCAGCCATCTTGCTGAGGCTGGAACGCGATATCCGCGTGGCTGCCGTTTTCACGATTGAGCACGAAGCGCGCCGTGGCGATACCGAGGGCTGCGCCCGCGACCGTGTCCGATGCCCAATGCACGTTGTTCTTGACGCGGATGTAGGCGGTGCCCCCCGCGATGCCATAACCCACGATGCGGCGTATCCATCGGTATTCATCGTTGCCGGACTCCGCAAACGTCATCCCGATGGCAAAAGCGGCGCTTGCATGCTCGGATGGAAATGAACTTCCGCCCTTGCGCCACCGATTGGGCGAGGTGGTCTGGTCGGGACGCAGGCGCCCCGCGGCGACCCGCAACGCCTCGCCGGTCACGCTGCTCAACACTCCAGCCTCCAGCAGGCGCCAAGTCTCACTATAGCCGTCGGGGTCACCGAGGTATCCGGCGGCTGCCCAGGTGCCCCCGATCAACGCGACCGATGGCAGCGCGTCACGCAGGCTGTTCTTGCTCTTGCCGTTCAGCACGGCGCGCGAACCCGTCGCAAAATGTGAGCGTACGGTCGAGTCGAACTCGTGAGCCGCGGCCACAGCCGCAAGACTGATCCCAAAATAAGTCCAATCTTCCGCGTCCCATCTGAGCGGCGCGGTGAAATAGCGCCGCGTATCATCGAGCGCGGTCCCGACGCCGAAAGGCTCGGCGGCCGAAGAGACTCCGGCGGGAACAAAAGCCGCGCCCATGTAAGCCACAGCCGCTATCCACGCTCGTAGGGTTTTTCGCATAGTTTCGTTGGTACTGCAGTCCGGTCGGCCTGACGCACGCCGGATCGATCGTGGGATGGAGGGCTATTGCTTTCTTGTTTGACGGCTGTCCAGAAGTGCCTGGATATTGGTGAGAGCAGGCAGGTATCGATCCGTTACCGCTTGGCCGCCCTCCTCGGACAAATCTTCGACCAGTACATTGGCAAGGGTGTCGATGGCGACGCGAATGGTCATGGACTCCGCATCCGTGAGCTTGGTGCCGTTGATGATTATTTCCGCTTCGTCTTTCATGTAACGCCTCTTTCCCCCCGCCCAGTTGTCCAACGCCGCGAATCTGGCATCATGGCCCCACACTCGCACACCGGCGCTGCATGGTACAACGGGTCTGCCCGCATGCGGTGGTTGGTTGCGTACCGCGTGGGCGGGGTGGGGGTGTTATGTTCAAGAAAGTTCTTCTCTGCTACGACGGTTCCGAGCCGGGCAGGCGCGCTTTGAAACGCGGCGCCGAACTCGCGATCCTGGTGGGCGCCGAGGTTCACGTCTTATCCATCGTTCGCGACGATGTCATGAGCGCCGCCGTCATGGCGACAGCCACCGGCCACGCATGCCTCGTCGATGAGGAGCGCGAATACCGGAAGCTCCTCGATGACTCCATCGAGCGGCTGAGTGCGCGCGGTGTCAAGGCCAAAGGCTACTTGGCGCACGGCAACACGATTCAGCAAATCGCTGCCCATGCGCAAAAATTGGCGATCGATCTCATCGTCATAGGCCACTACCCCAGTCCGGAAGGCCGGCGGTGGTGGTCCGGCCCTGAGCGCGCTTCGCTGGCCGAGCGGGTCAACTGCTGTATTTTCGTCGCCGTGAATGCATAGCAGTGGCATCCGTTGAAGGGAGATATGGCGGGACGGTGGGCGGTGTCGGTGAGCGGTAACTGGCGCTTGACCTACGCCTTTGAAGGCGGCGACGCTGTTTTGGTTGGATACGAAGACTACCACTAGCGAGGCGATGACCATGAGCGAAATGTATAACCCGGCGCACCCTGGCGAAATTCTCGCCGATACGGTGCTGCGCGTCATGAGTGTGACCGCATTCGCGGCACAATTGAAAATGACGCGGACGGCCGTCTCGCGGGTGATCCACGGGCACGCCGGCATCAGCGCAGAAATGGCGCTTCGCCTCGGTGAAGCGCTCGGCACGTCGGCCGAGTCCTGGCTGAATATGCAGACTGCATACGATCTTTGGCAGGCGAAGAAAAAGCACCGCGTCAAGGTGCAGCGGATCAAAGAGGCCGCATGAGGCACTTTGCGGCTGCTGCCATGAATTCGTCAGCGCAGCGGTCGTGTGGTGCCCCGGGCCGGAATCGAACCGGCGACCTAGCGCTTAGGAGGCACTCGCTCTATCCACTGAGCTACCGAGGCTGCGAAGAAAAAGCCGAAAGCATGCGCTTCCGGCCTTTTGGTATGGTGGAGGAGAAGGGGATCGAACCCTCGACCTTCGCATTGCGAACGCGACGCTCTCCCAACTGAGCTACTCCCCCGAAAGGGTCACGAATAGTAGCAGCAAAGGCCCCCGTAAGCCAAAATCTGCGTGGCCTAGAGGCGAAGTCTACGCATCCGTACAAAAAACTCGCTAGGATGGGGTGACCAGGGGACCGCTACATGCTTGCAGCAGGCGAACGTGCGCCGGAATTCACACTTCCGGATGAAACGGGGAAGGACCGTTCTCTCACCGACTTTTTGAACGCCGGTGCGACCGTCCTTTATTTCTACCCTGCCGATTTCACTCCCGGCTGCACCCGCCAAGCATGCGCCATGCGCGACTTGCAGACCGACTTCACGGACGCCAACCTGCGTGTCGTCGGCATCAGCCCGCAAAGTCCGGAATCGCATGCGCGCTTTCGCGCGAAATATAACTTGCCTTTTACGCTGCTGTCCGATGTGGACAAAGAAGTCATCAAAATGTACGGCGTGAACGGGCCCTTGGGATTGGGCGTGCGCCGCGCAACCTTTTTGCTGGACGGGAGCCGGCGCATCCGCGACGCGCTGCTGGCCGACTTCAAGATCGGCCGGCACGCGGATTTCGTTCGCAAGGCCATTGCATTGCGCGCGACCCTCCACTCGTAGACCGGAGGGTCTCCTGCCGGAACTGCGCATCGTGGTGCTCGCGGCCGGCCTCTCCGCTCGTCTCGGCGCGCCGAAAGCACTCGCGCGAGTTCACGGTTGGAGTCTGTTGCGCAGCACCCTGCATGCGCTGGCGCCATCCGCGGCATCGAGGATCATCGTGGTCATTCCGCCCCGCTCCGCCCGCTACCGGATCGGGTCATCCCGGCGTGCGGTGGCCTTCGTCGCCAATCCTCACCGGGCGTCCGGATTGTCCACTTCGGTGCGCCTGGGGATCCGCCGGGCCCGCTACTCCGCCGCGGTATTGTTGTTGCCGGTCGATCTCGTCGAACTACGGCGCCGGGATATTGCACGCTTGATCGCCCGCTGGCGCGGCGCGCGGCGCAGCGTCGTGGCACACCGGGTACCGTCGGGAGCCGCCGCTCCGCTCATTCTGCCGCGCTGGTTGTACGCGCGCGTGCTGGGGCAAGGGCAATCACGAGGCGTGGATGCAGATCACGGGCTGCGCGATTTGGTGCGCCGGCTGCCGGAGGACGGGGTGGCGCTGATGAGGCTGCCTTCCGCGGAGTCGGATGTGGATACGGCGCAGGATCTTGCGCGCGCGCGGCGCCGCATACGCGCTAGAGTCTAGCGTTCTGCACCAGACGATAGCCGACGGCGGTTTCCGTGACGAGGTGCTTGGGCTGCGTGGGGTCGTCTTCCAGCTTATGCCGTAAGTGGCCCATGTACACTCGCACGTAATGGCCGTCCGCGGCGTGCGTCGGGCCCCAGACATCGCGCAAGATCTGCCGGTGGGTCAGGACTTTGCCGGCGTTGGTCACCAGCAGACCCAGCAGACGATATTCGATGGGCGTCAAATGCACCGCGGTTGCCCCCTTGTGCACGGTGCGCAGGTTCATGTCGACGGTGATGTCGCCGAACTGGAAGATCGCGCCGTGGGCGGCGCCGGCCGCCTGCACGCGGCGCGAGGCCGCTCGCACCCGGGCCAACAACTCCCCGACCCCGAAGGGTTTAATCAAATAGTCATCGGCACCGGCATCGAGCGCCTCGATCTTGTCCTGCTCGCCGACCCGCGCCGACAGAACGATGATGGGCACCTTCGACCAGCTCCGTACGTCCCGGATGAGCTCCATCCCATCACCATCCGGCAAGCCGAGATCCAGAATGATGAGATCGGGCTTGCGCGTCCCCGCGTCCGTCAACCCTTGGCGTACGGTTTCCGCTTCGACGACGCTCCATCCCTCGGCTTCCAGCGCCGTGCGCACGAAGCGCCGAATTTGGCGCTCATCCTCGATCAGGATCGCCACCGGCGACGGCTCAGCCATCGGCGATCTCAGGCTCCGCCTCGAGGGTGGCGACCGGCGGACTGCCCAGAGGCAGCGTAAAGGAAAATGTCACGCCGCCTGCGGGACGATTGTTCCCGACGATCTTGCCGTGGTGCGCTTCGATGATTGCTCGACAGATGGCCAAACCCAGCCCCACTCCGGGCGTCGCCGACTCGCGGCTGCCGCGCGTGAACTTCTGAAATACCGCCTCTTCCCTGCCCACCGGCAGCCCCGGGCCATTGTCCGTCACGAATACCTTGAGTTCACCCTCGGCCACTTCTGCCGACAAGGTGACCTGACTGCCGACCGGCGTGTACTTCGACGCATTCTCCAACAGATTCACCAGCACACGTTCGATCAACACGGCGTCGAACCGCACCAGGGGCAGATCGCGGGGCAGCCGTACGTCGATGCGATGCTGCTTCAACATCATCCTCGTGTCCTCGAGCGCCGCTCCAACCACTTCTTCCAGCGGCTGCCACTGGAGATTGAGCGTGACCTCGCCGCTCTCGATGCGGGCCATGTCCAAGAGGTTGCCTACCAGCGTACTCATGCGCAGTGCTTCATCCTGGATGGCTTCGGCGGTCTCCAACTGCGCAGTCGACAAGGTGGGCTTGGTCAACGCCAAGGATTGCGCCAGGCCCACGAGTATGGTCAGAGGGGTCCGCAAATCATGCGACAGCGCGGCCAGCAAAGAATTGCGTAACCGCTCGGACTCCATGCGCACCAAGGCATTCTGAGCCACGCCCACGTAGTGCACTCGTTCGAGCGCAATGGCGATGAGGGCCGCGAACGTATCCAACAACTGCCGCTGTTCGGGTATTTTTAGCAAGCGGCGATTTCTCGGCTTGAGGGCCAATACGCCGCGCGGCTGAACGGGAGCACGCAGCGGGACATACAAGAATTCGCTGCCGGGCAACGTGTCGGTGCCGACACCCGCGGGCAGCGCCTTGTCGAAGGCCCATTGCGCGATCCCGATATCGGCCAAGGACGGTTCGGCGCGGGCGGATGCCATGCGGAGCTGGCCCCCCTCATCGGGCAACAACAGCGCCGCGCTCGCGTGAAACGTGTGTTCGATGGACTCGTCGCTGATGGCCACCACTTGTTCGAGCTGCACCGCGCCGGAGAGCGCACGCGCCAATTCGTACAGGGCGGCGGCGCGTTCTTCGCGATGCAACGCGACGCGCGCCTGAGAGCGCAAACCCGCCGTCAACTGCCCGGTAATCAAGCCCACCGCGAGCATGATGAAGAATGTCAGCAGATATTGGACGTCGCTCACCGCGAAGGAGAATCGCGGCGGCACGAAGAAAAAATCGAAGGCGCTGACGCTCAACACCGCGGCCAGAGCGGCGGGGCCACGGCCGAAGCGCACCCCGACCAGCACCACGACCAAGATATAGATCGCCACGATATTGGAGCGGTCGAAGCGGGCCATGAGAGGCATCGACAGCAGCGTCACGCCGCTGCACGCGATGGCCGCCCATAGATAGCGCAGACGTTTCTGTCTGCGGCGCTCGGGTGAATCGGTGCCGCCCGCGCCCGGGGCCGAGGCGACCGGCTGGATGCCGCCGCGCTGCGCCGCCGCGAAGTCCCGCCCCGCGGTAGAGTCGCGCCCGATCTCGATCAAGTCGATATCGGGAGCGAGCGAGGCGAGCTTCTGGCCGCTGGAGCGCTGCCACGGCCACAGGCGCCGCGCCGGATCGCGGCCGATGACCAGCTTGGAGAGGTTGTGTCTGCGGGCATAGGCGATCACGCTCTCGGCAACCTCCGGGCTCGCGATGACTGCCGTCGTGGCGCCCAGGTTCTGCGCCAGATTGAGCGTCGCGAGAATGGTCTCGCGGCGGGGTGCGGGCAAACGCTGCAGAGCCGGCGTCTCTATGTAAATCGCGTGCCAGTCCGCGCTCAATTGACTGGCCAATCGAGCCGCGGCGCGGACCACGCGTTCCGCACCGTCGTCCGGACCGATACAGGTCAACAGCGCCGTCGCAGTCTTCCACACGGAGGCGATGGATTTGTCGACGCGATAGGCCTGGACGTCCCCCTCGACCCGATCCGCGGTGCGCCGCAGCGCGAGTTCCCGCAGCGCCATCAAGTTGCCCTTGCGGAAAAAATTATCGGCGGCGCGCTCGGCCTGCTGCGGTATGTATACCCGGCCGGACTTCAACCGCGCCAGGAGCTCCTCCGCCGGTATGTCTACCAGCACCACTTCGTCGGCTGCATCGAATGCCGTATCCGGCACGGTCTCCCATACACGGACATTGGTGATGCCGCCCACCACATCGTTGAGGCTTTCCAGATGCTGCACGTTGAGCGTCGTGAAGACATCGATGCCCGCGGCCAGCAACTCGTCGACGTCCTGCCAGCGTTTCGGATGCCTGGCGCCCTGCACGTTCGAGTGCGCGAGCTCGTCGACCACTATGAGCGCCGGATGCCGGCGCAGCGCTGCGTCCAGATCGAAATCGCTGAGCACCCTGTCCCGATACGACACGGTTTTCAGAGGCAGCACGTCCAGACCCTCGAGCAATGCGGCCGTTTCTGCCCGGCCATGAGTCTCAACCACGCCGACGATGACGTCGCACCCTTCGCTTCGAAGTTGCCGGGCGGCGAGCAGCATCGCGAAGGTCTTGCCCACCCCCGCGGATGAGCCAAAATAAATGCGCAGTTTTCCGCGCTGCGCCTTCGCCTCTTCCAGCCGGACTTTCGCCAACAGCGAATCGGGGTCGGGGCGTTGTTCGCTCGCGAGGGTCATTCGGTTATTGTGCGCGATCCAACGCCAAATTGAGCACTAAAACATTCACCCGCGCTTCGCCGAATATCCCCCATTGGGGCGGCTCGACGTGCGCCAGCGCCAGTTGCCGAACCCGAGCCGGCTCGAGGTGCCGTTCGCGCGCGACACGCGCAACCTGGTACAGCGCGGCGGCCGGGGTGATATGCGGATCGAGGCCGCTGGCCGATGCGGTCACCAGATCCACCGGGATCGGCAGTTCGTTGCCGGGATCGGCCGCCTTCAAGGCATCGATACGGTCCTTCACCGCATTCACCAGCGCGGGGTTGAGCGGTCCGAAATTCGATCCGCCGGAGGCGGCGCCGTTGTTCGGCATCGGCGCCGTGGCCGACAACCGCCCCCAGAAATAACGAGGCTGCTGGAAGGATTGGGAAATGAGTGCGGATCCCACCGCTTTTCCGTCCCGCACGATCAGGCTGCCGTTCGCCTGCTCGGGAAACATCCACGCGGCCAGCCCCGCGACGATCGCGGGATACGCGATTCCGGTGATGGTCGTGAGCATCGCGAACAAGACCAGCAAGGGCCGCAGCACACGCATGAATCCACTCCTCGTCAAACGATACGGCGCTGCGAACAGCGCAGAGCCTCACACCAATCGCAGCGCCGCAAGCAGCATGTCGATGAGTTTGATGCCGATGAACGGCACCGCGATGCCGCCGCCGCCATAGATCAACAGATTCCGCCGCAGCAGCGCGGCGGCCCCGAGCGCCCGGTACCTCACGCCCCTGAGTGCCAGCGGGATCAAGAAAACGATAATCAGCGCGTTGAAAATCACCGCCGACAAGATGGCCGATGAGGGGCTGGCCAGGCGCATCACGTCGAGCACGGCGAGCTGCGGATACGTCGTGGCGAATGCCGCGGGGATGATGGCGAAATATTTCGCCACGTCGTTGGCCACCGAAAACGTCGTGAGCGAGCCGCGCGTGATGAGCAGCTGCTTGCCGACTTCGACGATCTCGATCAGCTTGGTCGGATTCGAATCGAGGTCGACCATGTTGCCGGCTTCTTTCGCCGCCTGCGTGCCGGAATTCATCGCGACGGCGACGTCGGCCTGTGCGAGCGCCGGCGCGTCGTTGGTGCCGTCCCCCGTCATAGCGACCAGCCGGCCTTCGCTTTGGTACTGCCGTATCAGCTTGAGCTTGGCCTCGGGGGTGGCCTCCGCCAGGAAATCATCGACACCCGCCTCGGCCGCGATCGCGGCCGCCGTCAACCGGTTGTCGCCGGTGATCATGACGGTGCGGATTCCCATGCGGCGCAGTTCGCCGAAGCGCTCCTTGATTCCCCCCTTGACGATGTCCTTGAGCTCCACCACGCCCAGCACACGGCCGTGGTCGCTCACCACCAGAGGCGTGCTGCCCTGACGGGCTATGTCGTCGACGCATCTCGACACATCGGCGGGAAACGCGAAGCCGCGCGCCTCGACGTACAGCCGCATGGCCGCCGCCGCGCCCTTACGCACTTCGCGGGTCCCCATGTTGACGCCGCTCATCCGCGTCTGTGCGGAAAAGGGCACGAACGTGGCCTCGAGCTGCTGCAAGTTGCGCTCGCGCAGATTGAAGCGCTGCTTCGCCAACACGACGATGCTGCGCCCTTCGGGCGTTTCGTCCGCCAGCGAACTCAATTGCGCCGCATCCGCCAGCTGCAGTTCGGTAACCCCCGCGCTCGGCACGAACGCGGCGGCTTGACGATTGCCCAACGTGATGGTGCCGGTTTTATCGAGCAACAGGACGTCCACATCGCCGGCCGCCTCCACCGCGCGGCCCGAAGTTGCGATGACGTTGGAGGCCATCATGCGGCTCATGCCGGCGACGCCGATGGCCGACAGCAAGCCGCCGATCGTGGTCGGGATGAGGCACACCAGCAAGGCCACCAATACGGTGATGGTAACGGGCATGCCGGCTTTGGCGACCTCCACGCTGAACGACGAGAACGGCAGCAAGGTCGCCGTGGCCAGCAGGAACACGAGCGTGAGCGCGATGAGCAATATGGTCAGCGCGATTTCGTTGGGGGTCTTCTGGCGCTTCGCACCTTCGACCATGGCAATCATCCGGTCGATGAATGCCTCGCCCGGGTTGGCCGTCACTCGAACCACCAGCCAGTCCGACAGGACGCGAGTGCCGCCGGTGACCGCGCAGAAATCGCCGCCGGATTCGCGCACCACCGGCGCCGATTCGCCCGTGATGGCGCTCTCATCCACGGAGGCCACACCGTCGATGACCTCGCCGTCGGCGGGAACCGCATCGCCGGTCTCGACCAGGAACACGTCGCCCTTGCGCAGCTGCGGAGCGGGCGTAAGGATCCACTGCGCGTCCCGCTGCGGTTCCGTCAACTTCTTCGCCTGGATGGACTGTTTCATGCCGCGCAGGGATGCTGCCTGCGCCTTGCTGCGGCCTTCCGCCAGCGCCTCCGCGAAATTGGCGAACAGCACGGTGAACCACAGCCACAATGAGACCGCCAGGATGAAAGCACTGGGCGCTTCACCGCGGCCGCGCGCCGCCTGCACGAACAACACGCTGGTCAACAGCGCGCCCACGTAGACGACGAACATGACCGGATTGCGTACCTGGACTGCAGGCGATAATTTGCGAAAGGAATCGGCAACGGCCGGCCCCATGAGCGTCCAATCGAAGAGCGTCAACGATTTGCGGACCACGGCTACGTGCTTCGATGGCTCGCGCCGCGCTCGAGCGAGTGCAACTGCAAATGCTCGATCGCGGGCCCCAGCGCCAGAGCCGGCACGTAGGTCAGCGCGCCCACCAGTACCACGGTCCCGATGAGCAGCGCCACGAACAGCGGCCCATGCGTCGGCAAGGTACCGGCCGTCGCGCCGATGCGCTTTTTCTTCGCGAGCGAGCCGGCGATGGCAAGCACGGGCACGATGAACGCGAATCTGCCGAACCACATGGCCACCGCCAGCAGTGAGTTATAGAACGGCGTGTTCGCCGAGAGGCCGGCAAAGGCGCTGCCGTTGTTGTTGGCCGCCGAGGACAGCGCATACAGTATTTCGGAGAACCCATGCGCACCGGGGTTGAAGATGCCGGCCCGGCCCGGGCTCGCCATGACCGCAATCGCGGCTCCGACCAGCACCAAGAAAGGAGTCACCAAGATCACGATCGAGGTCATTTTCATCTCGAAGGATTCGATTTTCTTGCCGATGTACTCGGGCGTGCGCCCGATCATCAATCCGGCGATGAACACGGCCATGATGGCGAATATCAGCATGCCGTAGAGGCCGGACCCCGCGCCGCCGAACACCACTTCGCCGAGTTCGATCAACCACATCGGCACCAGCCCGCCCAAGGGCATGAAAGAATCGTGCATGGCGTTGACGGCGCCGCACGAAGCCGCGGTCGTGATGGTGGCGAACAGCGCCGATGCAGCGATGCCGAAGCGGGTTTCCTTGCCTTCCATGTTGCCGCCCGCCTGCAGCGCGCTCTGCGTTTGATCCACGCCGAGCGAGCCCAAGGCCGGATTGGCTTGCTGCTCCGCCCAAAAGGCCACGCACGCCATGGCGACGAACAGGATGGTCATGGCGCCCAGCACCGCCCAGCCTTGGCGCGAATCACCCACCATGCGGCCGAATACGAAACACAGCGCCGCAGGGATCAGAAACATGGAAATCATCTGAGCGAAATTGGTCAGCGGCGTCGGATTCTCATAGGGGTGGGCGGAATTGGCGTTGAAGAATCCGCCGCCGTTGGTTCCCAGCATTTTAATGGCTTCTTGCGAGGCCACCGGACCCATCGCGAGGGTCTGCGTCCCGGTCGTCGCCGGTTCCGTAACCGGATTGCCCTGCGCGTCCACGATGGGGGCGCCCGCTGCATCGAGCTTGGGATTCGCATAGGTCAGCGTCTCGAGCGTGCTCACGGTCTTATACGCGGAGAAATTCTGTATGACGCCCTGGCCCGTAAAAAACAGCGCCAGCCCCAGCGACAGCGGCAGCAAGAGGTACAGCACGGTCCGCGTCATGTCGACCCAAAAATTGCCGATGCCCCGCGCCGAGCCGCGGGCAAACCCGCGAATGAGCGCGAAAGCCACCGCAATGCCGGTTGCCGCCGACAGGAAATTCTGCACGGCGAGCACCGCCATCTGGGTGAGATAGCTCATCGTGGACTCACCGGAGTAGCCCTGCCAGTCCGTATTGGTCACGAAGCTCACCGCCGTATCGAATGCCGAATCCGCGGCGACATTCGGCAGGCCCTGCGGGTTCAGCGGCAGCCACACCTGCAGCCGCTGCATCGCATACACGGCCAGGACCCCGGCCGCGTTGAATGCAATCAGCGCGATCGCGTACTCGGTCCAGGGCATATCGTGGGCAGGATCGACGCCCGACGCGCGATATATGCCGCGCTCGATTCTGGCGAACACGTTCCAAAGCGGCGAGCCGTCGGCCAACCGCGTCATATAAATCGACAGGGGATACGCCGCGGCCGCCAATACCATGAGGAACAGGGCGAGAGTCGATGCTGCTTGGACGGTCATCGCGGGTACCGGCGGCTCGTCACAGATCTTCCGCGCGAATCAGCGCGATCACCAAGTACACCAGCAGCCCCAGCGCGATGATGCCGCTCGATACGTAAGCCCAGTTCACCTGCGGCGCTCCAACGCCGCGCACCCGGCAACCAACGCCATCGTCAAGACAACGAACGCGCCCACCCCTGCCAAGAACACGAGATCCATCGAGACAGCCTATGCGGCTATGCGGAAAAACTCGGCAGAGTTACCCGGCCTGGGTGTAAAGACGGTGTAAAAATGGACGGGGTTTCGACGAGACGCGGGACCCGGGACGCGGGCCTAAGGAGACCAGTCGGGGTATTCGCGAAACGCGTCGAGCGCGGCGTCGATCTGGGCCCGAGGCACATCCAGATGCGTCACCAGGCGAGTATGCGTGCCGATGGAGGCGCAAATTCCGCGCTGTAACAGGTGCTGCGTCAGCGGACTCACGTGGCGCGCCGCTATGTCCACGTAAAAGATATTGGTTTGCGGCAGCGTCGTCGCAAGCCCGAGTTCACGCAATCCGGCGGCGAAATGCGCCGCGTTGGCATGGTCCTCGGCGAGACGTTCGACATTGTGCTCGAGCGCGTACAGGCCGGCCGCCGCAAGAATCCCCGCCTGCCGCATGCCGCCGCCCAGGGCTTTGCGCCAGCGCCGCGCCGCGCCGATGAACTCCTGCGAGCCCAGCAGCAGCGAGCCTGCGGGCGCACCGAGGCCCTTGGAAAGGCATACCGACACGGAATCGAAACCAGCCGTCGCCGTGCGTTCGCTCACGTTCAATTTCACGACGGCATTGAATATCCGCGCGCCGTCCAAGTGCGTACGCAAGCCGCGCGAATGTGCGAATGCCGTGACCTCCTGCAGGTAGGCGAGGGGCAGCACCTTGCCGCCCATCGTGTTCTCCAGAGCCAGCAGCCGGGTGCGCGCAAAATGATCGTCATCCGGCTTGATGGCGGCGGCGATCCGCTCGATGGCAATCCCGCCGTGCGGCTCCTGGTCCAGCGGCTGCGGCTGGATGCTCGCGAGGACGGCGGCGCCGCCTTGCTCGTATTTGTAGGTATGCGCGTCCTGCCCCACGATATATTCGTCGCCCCGGCCGCAATGCGCCATCAACGCAGCCAGGTTGCTTTGCGTACCCGAGGGAAAGAGCAGCGCGGACTCGAAGCCGAAGCGTTCGGCGGCGACGTACTGCAGCCAGTTGACGGTGGGATCGTCGCCGTACACATCGTCACCCACCGGAGCGGCGGCCATGGCCGAGCGCATGCCCGAGGAAGGCTGTGTCACCGTGTCGCTGCGCAGGTCGATCATGGGCCGTGGGGACGAGCGGCTCGAAAGCGTCGGATCGTGGGGTGTTGCGAGCATGGGCTGCGGGTTCTCGGGCGTGAGCTGCGGGTTTTCGGGCTGACCGTCTGGGTGGCCGCATTGTGTACTACCTCGCAGGCGCCGCGCACGTCCGATGAGCACGGGCCTCGGCTGCGGCTGCGCCCGCCTCGGCCTCTGCGTCTGCCTCAGCGCGAGATTTCTCTTTACATTCGCGGCGCAGCGAATTATTTTCCCCCTACTTTTTGCAACGCGAGGCCCGCTTCTTTGGACAGTAGCCCTAGATCAGGTGATTGGCGCTGCGGTTGCCGCAGCGCGCTCACGGCCGGATAAGCCTCTTCGTCGAGGCGCTTCCCGCCGCGAGCGGGAGGCGCGTGTCTCGTACCCTCGGGTACGTTTTCCCGTGTTTTACCAGTCCCCCTTGTGAGTTCGCCGCGCGCCGGAATTTCGGTCGCGCGCGAATCGGGCTGTCTGCCTCAGTAACGGCCATCGCCCGTACCCGTGAGGACAGGTCATGATCGACATTCAACAGCGCGTACAGCCCAGCATGGGACGCACGGAACGACGCAGCTCCGATATCCGCGGTGCGCTCGGCAGCCTGCGCCAGGACGACGTCGGCCCCCGCTCGGGCTGGGTACACCGGCTGCGCACGTTCCTGGCGATATTGGGTCCGGGTCTGATCGTCATGGTGGGCGATAACGATGCGGGAGCCTTCAGCACCTACGCGCAGGCGGGCCAGAATTACGGCACCACCCTGCTCTGGACCCTGGCGCTGCTCATTCCCGTCCTGTATGTGAACCAGGAGATGGTGCTGCGGCTGGGCGCCATCGCCGGAGTGGGACACGCCAAGCTCATCCTGCGTCGCTTCGGCAAGTTTTGGGGCGCCTTCAGCGTCATCGATCTCTTCGTGCTCAACGCGCTCACGCTGGTCACCGAGTTCATCGGCATCAGCCTCGGCCTGGGCGTGCTCGGCGTTCCGAAGACCTGGGGACTCGCCGCGGCCGCGGCGATGATCATGGGTGCGGTCAGCACCGGTGATTTCCGGCGCTTCGAGCGCTTCGCTCTGGCCTTGGTACTCGGCAGCCTGCTGCTCGTGCCGGTATTCCTCATGGTGCACCCCCCATGGGCGGACATCGGCCACGACTTCATCGTCCCGCGTCTACCGGCCGGCGCCCCGCTCGCGGACGTGATGCTGCTCATCATCGCCATCGTGGGGACCACCGTCGCACCGTGGCAGCTGTTCTTTCAGCAAAGCTATGTCATCGACAAGCGCATCGGCGCGCGCTTCATCAATTACGAGCGCGTGGATCTGGTCATCGGCATCGTGCTGGTGACCGTGGGCGCCGTCGCGGTGATCGCCTTCTGCGCGCATGCGTTCAAGGGAACGGCCGAATTCGGCCATTTCACCGATGCGGGCGCCGTGGCGGCAGGACTTTCGCAGCAGCACGGATCGAACTTGCCGGGCGTGCTGTTCGCCATCGGGCTGATCGACGCCAGCATCATCGGTGCGGCGGCCGTATCGCTCTCATCGGTATATGCCGTGGGGGATCTGTTCTCGATGCGGCATTCGCTCAACCACAGCCCGCGCCAGGCAAAGCTGTTTTACGGGCTTTACTTCGGATTGATCGTGGCCGCGGCGGCGTTGGTGCTGGTTCCCGGAGTCCCGCTCGGCCTGTTGACGAATGCGGTGCAGACCCTGGCGGGCGTGCTGCTGCCCAGCGCCTCGGTGTTCCTGCTGCTGCTGTGTAACGATGCGGAAATTCTCGGCCCCTGGGTGAATTCATTCGGATTGAACGCGCTGACCATGGTCATCGTCGCGGTGCTGGTGACCTTGTCGTTGATCCTGACGGCGGCGGTGCTGTTCCCCCACATCGGCAGCGGACAGATCGTAACCGTTTTGGCGGTGGGTTTCGGCGCGGCTGCCGCGGGCGTGGCGGCGTATGCAATGCGCATCCTGCGGCGTCCTGCAAAGCGGCCCCGAGCGCTCGACCGTCGCGAGCGCGAATTGGCGCGCATCGCTTGGCGCGTGCCGAGACTCGACGCCATCGGCCCCCTGCAGCTTACTCCGATGCGCCGGGTGTTCATGCTGGTGCTGCGGGGTTACCTGGTGATTGCCGTGGCGATGGTCATCGTGCGGGTGATACAGACCGCCGCGGCTTGACCGGTGCGACCGCGGCGTACAACGCCGCCCCCGGCCGCTCCTGGGCCGCGGGAAGGCGCTCCTCCTCAAAACCCGCCCGGTCGTGTCACAATTGCCGCATGACGACAGCCGACGACATGACGCCCCGGGGCAAGCTCGAGGCCGCGCACAAGCGCCTAACTGCCTGGTTGACAGACGCCGCCTACCCGCTGTGGGCGGATAAGGGCATCGATCCGCACAATGGCGGCTTCATCGAGACGCTCGCGCAGAACGGCACGGGCCTGCCGCATCCGCGACGTGCCCGCGTCCACCCGCGGCAGATCTACGCCTTTGCGCAGGCACCGAATTTCGGTTGGAAAGGCGACGCACGCGGCATCGTCGAGCGCGGCATGGACTATTTTACGGCGCACTACCTTCGGCCCGACGGTTTGTTTCGGACCCTGGCGGGCGTCGACGGCGCACCCCTGGACGATCGGGCCGTGCTCTACGACCAAGCGTTTGCCTTGCTGGGGTATGCCGCTGCGGCGGTGGTACTCGACGCGCGCAGTCGATTCGAGAGGCGCGCACTCGATCTGCGTCACGCGATCGAGTCCCGCTTGCGAGGGGATAACGGGGCGTTTCATTCGGACGAGACCGCGCACGGCGTGTTCGAATCGAATCCGCACATGCATTTATTGGAGGCCTGCCTCGCCTGGGCCGAGATCGGCAACGATCCCGGCTGGGCGGACTGGGCACGGCAGGTCGTGGAACTGGCGGTGCAGAAATTCATTCGCCCGAATACCGGCGCACTTGGCGAGTCCTTCACCGCGGACTGGCGGCCCGCTCCCGGCGTTGCCGGCCGAATCGTCGAGCCCGGTCATCAATTCGAATGGGCGTGGTTGCTCCTTCGCTGCGAGAGCCGTCATTTGGGCTCCCTGCGGCCGGCTGCCCTGCGCCTCATGTCCATCGGCGAACAATCCGGGGTACGCAACCAGGTAGCGATCAATGCGCTCCTCGATGATTTCTCGATTCACGATCCGAATGCTCGATTTTGGCCGCAGACCGAACGGCTCAAGGCCGCCTTGCTCGCCGCGCAACTCACCGGGGAGGAGACGTACTGGTCGATGGCCGCCGCCGCCGCGGACTCTCTTTTCCCCTATCTGGGAACGCCGGTGGCAGGATTGTGGCTGGATGTTCAGCTTCCCAACGGAGAACTCGTCGACTCGCCGGCACCGGCGAGCACTTTTTATCACCTGGTGGGCGCCATCGCGGTTTTGGACAAAACCCGGGCCGCCTAAGCCTCGTTGCGGCGTGCTGATTCGTTTATGCTAGGAGCGGCGGCCGATCATGCGGGGAACCACGCAGCGAACCGGCTCCGCATCCTAGGACACGACATGCCGCGAATTCCCTTGATCCAAATCCCCCTCCTGGGGATCGCCTTCGCTCTGATGGCGGCATGCGCGCCGTCATCGCACGTATTGGTGGGCGCCGCTCGCCCGCCGATCTCGCCGACCCTGGTGCAGGTGTATTCCCATCCGCCGCCGCACTTCGAGGAAATTGCGGTGCTCAATGCGTCCAGCAAAAGCATGTTCAATGCCGGCGGACAGCGCACTACCGATAAAGTGGTCGAGCGAATGAAAGCGGAGGCCGCGCAATTGGGCGCCAACGGCATCATCCTCGAGGGCTTCGATCAATCCCGAACGGGCTCCATCGGCACAGGCGTCGGCTCGGACACGTATTCATCGCACTCGGCCGTCGGCGTCGGTGTGGGCGGCTCGGTGGGAATTTTCAAGACGACGGGCAAGGGCCGGGCAATCTACGTCCCGAGTCCCGAAGCGGCGCCGAGCAACTAGGCCCTTTCATGGGCCGCGGCTCAGCCCGCGCTCACGTCCGGGGTCCAGCCGAACGCAGCCGTCTCCTTCGGCTCCACGGTCGCACGTTCTGTGCGCTCGTAAGTCCCGATGAGGCAGCCAACCCCGATCGCCCGCTCGAGCACGGCGTCGATGATCTCACGGCGCCCGGGCGCGTCGGAGAATGGATCTCCCGCCGCCAATGCGAATACCTGAAACACGTACCGGTGTTCGCCATGGCCGCGAGGCGGGTCCGGCGGCAGCCAGCCTTGCCGAAACAAGGAGTTCTGTCCCGAGTGCATGCCCGCAGCGAGACGCGCGGGTATGCTGAGTGCACCTTCATCCAGCGACCCGCCGGTGCCCGGCAGTCCCACCACGATGGCGTGGACGAGCGGATGGGGAGTAGGTGAATCGGCATCCTCGACGATGAGCGCCGCCGATGTGGCCTCGCCGGGCCCGCGGTCCCAGGTGAGCGGCGGCGACAACCCCTCGCCGTCCGCTGTAAAACGCGTCGGCAGGCGGGCATTGAATACGAACGCTTTGCTCGACACCTCGAGCCGCGCCGTCTGGCGCCGCCGAAACAATTGGTTGTAGAGGACGTTTTCCATACCCGCCCGCTGGTTGATCAGGGCATGGCCCACGCTCTCGGGCAATTTTTCCAGCATAGACACCTCCACTGCGCGCCTTCGCAGCGTCACGTTACAGCCAGAGGCGCGCCCCGCGCGCGTCGGCGGTGCGCTGAAAGAACGCCTCCCGACCTCCTACATGTTCAACAAATTCATATAATAATCAATGGATTACTGCGATTTATAATACCTCCGATTGCTTGACGTCGAGGCCTCGTTGCGCGAGCGTCGCGGCAACCGACCCGAAGCGGAGATACTCATGGCGAGAAAGTACAGCAAAGCGGCAGGAGCGAAAGTAAAAAAGGCCATGCACGAGCGCAAGGCAGGCACCCTGAAGAGCGGGGGTTCGGGCAAAAAGGTCAAAAGCCGCAAGCAGGCCATAGCCATCGGCTTGTCCGAGGCGCGCCGCGCGGGCAAGAAGGTGCCGAAGAAAAAAAGCAGCAAGTAACGGTAACGGCAACGCAACGATCGACCGTGATCGGTATCGCCGGCTGGTCCATTCCGCCCAAACATCGGGACTCTGCCGACGCAGGGTCGCATCTCGAAGGGTATGCCAGGCGTTTCGATGCGGTCGAGATCAATAGCTCATTTCATCGCCCGCACCGCCGCGCGACGTACGAACGCTGGGCGCGATCCGTGCCGGGCGAGTTTCGGTTCTCGGTGAAGGTGCCGAAGGTCCTCACTCATGAACTGCGCCTGCAGCGATGCCGAGCCCCTCTGGCCCGGTTCCTCGACGAGGTGAAGGGTCTGGAGGAAAAACTCTCGATACTCCTGGTGCAACTTCCTCCCAGCCTCGAATTCGAACCCCGGCCCGCCCGCAACTTCTTCGCGCAACTGCGCGCCGGAAGCCCCGCGCACATCGTATGCGAGCCGCGTCACCCCAGCTGGTTCGAACCCCGGGTAGGCCAGGCGCTCGAGCGCTGGCAGGTCGCGCGCGCGGCCGCCGATCCCTCGCCGGCTGCGGCCGCAAGCGCCCCCGGCGGCAATTTGGCGGTGGTGTATTACCGCCTTCATGGATCTCCGAGGATGTACCATTCCGCATACGATTCGCGCTCCTTGCATCTGCTCTGCGCGGACATGCGCGAGCACGCGGCGGCGGGCCGATGCGTTTGGTGCATATTCGACAACACGGCCGAATTCGCGGCGTGGGATAACGCATTGGATTTACAGCGACTGGACCGCGACGCCGCGCCCATCGGCGAGCGACCTAGCCGCGGCGCCGGATCATCGTCGACATCAAGTGATCCAGCGCCCCATCGAGATCCCGGCACCGCCCCGTGTGCACCGGCGAGGTCTGCACCATCGTGCTGCGCGGGGCAACCAACCAATGAAATCGCTCCCGCGCGCTCAGCCGTCCGATGTCGCCTGCCTCGGTCCCGCCCGCGCAAATCATCGAAATAGCGGCCAGCGTGTCCTTGATGAGATCCAGGTCCACGTGCGCATCGAGCGCCAACAATGCGCCGTGGTCGAGGTCGATCGCCGCCTGCAGATACCGCTCCAAATCGCAGGACACGATGATCCCTGCGTTGACGAACTCGCCGCGTTCCACGCGGGGAACCACCCGCACGATGGCGTAATCATAGGTGTGCATTGCGGGCACGAAGCGCCTCTCCTACGAATACGTCGGATGCTCCCAAACGCATCCGAAAGAAATTCAGGTATGCGTCCCGCTGGCCCCCCTTGCCGTCGAAGCCCGGATCATCGGGCAACCACGCGTCGGGAATCATTTGAACGACGTTCGCGAGTCCGTCGGCGCTCAACAGCGAACGCATTTCGGTGTCGACCTCGGGCAAGCGATCTGCGAGACGCAGCAATACGTGATCCTTGATCAATCCGAACGGACTCGCCGCGTGCGCGTCGCGCCCGGTCCATGCATGATGAAAGTAGAGGGCGGCGCCATGATCGATGAGCCAAAGGCGGCGATGCCAGATGAGCATGTTCGTATTGCGCGCCGTGCGATCGACGTTGCAAACGAAGGCGTCGAACCAGACGATGGCCGAGGCCAGGTGCGCGTCCGGGGTATAGATCAAGGGATCGAAGGTGATGGATCCCGGTAGATAGTCGAGCGCAAGATTCAAGCCGCCGCTCGAGCGGATGAGGCTCTGGATTTCCGCATCCGGTTCGGTGCGCGCCAGATCGGGAGGAAGCTCGATGAACACGATCTCGGGAACCGGCAGCCCCGCGAGCCGCGCAATTTCGCCGGCAACCAATTCCGCGATCAGAGCCTTCGGACCCTGGCCGGCGCCGCGAAACTTGAGCACGTACAGGCCATCGTCATCGGCCTCGACGATCGCGGGCAATGAGCCTCCCTCGCGCAGAGACGTGACGTACCGGCTGGCAGTGACCGTTCTCAGTTCGCGTACCGCCTCATGAGCAAGACTACCGCGTCGGTTCGGCGGCGAGGCGGAGATGTTTCATGACACGACTCAGGTTGCGGCGCAATTCGTTCAAATGCCCGAGGCTCACCAGCGTCTTCATCGCCTGCGTCAACGGCTGCAGCGGATAGCCTCCATAGCGGCCCCCTTCGCGGATGTCATTCGTGACCGTCGATCGGCCGGCAAGCACGACGTTATCGGCCACCGTGACGTGCGCGGTAACCACCGTACCGCCGCCGGTGACGAACTGCCTGCCGATCTTGGTGGACCCGCCGGTCATGAAACCGGCTGTATAGAACCCATTCTCACCGAGATCGCAGTTATGCGCGATATGACAAATATTATCCAGCTTGGTGCCGGAGCGAATGTAGGTGGAGGTGAGCGTGGCGCGATCTATGGCGCAGTTGCTGCCGATTTCCACCTTATCGCCGATCTTCACGTTGCCGAGATGACTGATTTTCCGGGGGCGCCCATCCGGCTCCGTGGAATATCCGAAACCATCGCTGCCGACGGTCGAATGCGGATGAATCTCGCAGTCCTCGCCCACCTCACAACCGAAGCCGATGAACACGTGCGGGTGGATGATGGTTCGGGCGCCGATTAGCGCATGATTTTCGATCACGGCATGGGAGCCGATCAGGCAACCGTCGCCGATGCTCGCGCGGGCACCGATGACGCAGTACGGCCCGAGAAAAACGCCGCTGCCGATGATGGCGTCCGCATGCACCACCGCGGTCGGATGACGCTCGCCCCATTGGGTGAACCGAGCGCGCTTCTCATCGAAGTAATTGAGCAGCCGGGCCATTCCCATGGCGATGCAGGCAACCGAGAAACAGCAGGTGTCGCCCTTGTCGGCTGAATCGAAGGTACCGTTCAAGTGGTCGCTGATGATCAAGATCGCCGGCCGGTGCTTCAGGGCTTCCGTGGCCTGTTCCGCAGTGCTTGCATAGACCAGGCTGCCGCCGCGGGCGTGCTCCGGTATCTTGCAATCGGTGGCCGGCGCCTGCAAGTTTCCCTCGAGGAACTTGAAGACGTCGGCGTGATGCGTCCTTATCGTCTGGCCGGTGAGCATTGAAGCGGTCCTGCGGAAGTGTCTGCTTTGATGGCCGACGAAGCGTCCAGAACCACCTGTTCCAGCACGGCAAGATACTCTACGTAGCGCCTGCGCCCGAGTGCGGTGATGCGGCACACAGTCTGCGGTCTGCCGTGTTCGACTCCCTTCACGGTAACCACCAACTTCGCATCCTCCAGCACCGTCAAATGCCGGTTCAAATTGCCATCCGTCAAGCCGCAAAGCTGTTTGAGCTCGCCGAATGGCAAACCCTTCGCGTGCGTGATGAGCGAGGTCAGCACGCTCAGGCGCGCTCGTTCATGGATGACCCGGTCGAGCCCGCCGTAGGCGAATCGGGAGGCCTTCTTCGATCTATGGTTACCGGTCTTCAAATGACTCCTCAAATCCGTACCTCAGCACGGCCGCAACGAGCAGCTGGCCGACGCCGAAAGGAATGCCCATGGCCCAGGGAGAGAGTTCCCGCGCGCCGCTTTCGGCCATCAAACAGGCGAGACCGGAAGCCAGGTACCACACCCCGACGCCGAACATCAGGCGGGGCAGAAAGCGGCACGATGCAAACACGCCGAGACTGAAGATACATTCCCACAATCCGGGCAGCATCCAGAGATCCTTAGGCGCGGACCGCAGCAATACGCCGGTCAACAGCACTCCTACCACGGTGGCGGGAAGAAACTGTTCGACGGCCGAATGAATCATCTCGGTTGCCAAGCCGGAGTGGACACGCCGTGCCCGGACGACGGTCTCCAACGTGGCCAATGCCACGGAGATTGCCGCGGTCACCACCCAAACGGCAATGAAAAGGGCTGCGTTGGCGCCCGCCCCTCTCGTATAAAAGGCTTGTACGGAGGCAACAGCCAGCGCGATCACTCCGCTTGCCGCAATCGACGCGGGGCCGTAGCCGCGAAATTGCGTACCGCGCGCCACTTGGGCGCGAATCGCGCTGATTTCGGCCAGGGCCTGGTTTAGATCGGTCATGCAAACCTCCTGACGTTGTTCACGAAGCACCTGGGACACTTGCCGCTACCGCGCACGAACTCGTCTTAGCTTACTCCCGAGCCCGCGCGCCTTCTCGAGAATCGCGCCGGGAGTAGCGGTAGCCGTGAGCCACACGGTAGAAATAACGGCGCACGCTCTTGCCATCTCGTACCAGAACGCCCTCCTGAAGGGGCTCGAGCTGCTCGACATGCTCCTCCAAATGGGCGACGGCAAGCTGGCCCGGATCCCACGCCACCAGCAGCAACGTGCGACCGGTCTGCAGGCCGACCGGAAACCATCGCTCGTACATCAAGCCGACGTCATCGAAAAGATGGCCGGAGGATGTGTGCGCCACCGCTCGGGTCTGATCGTGCGAGTAAAAGGCCAACTCGCTGGCGATGGCATACCGGTCCATTCCGATCACCAACAAGTCATCGCCATACTTGGCGCGCAACCCGTCGGCAATGCCGTCGACCTGCACGCCGAAGTCGCGCCATTCGACCGGTGCCAGTTCCGTATGCTGGGTGTAGCCGACTCCGGGAATGCCCAGCACCAGGTAATACAGGCCTGCGCCATAGATCACCAGCATCAGGGCGAGTGTCGGGGGCCAGGCGAGCAGCAGCCAGCGCCGGGCGCGCGGCAGGGCACCGTTCGCCTCGGCGAGGCCGAATGCCATCAGCGGCAGGGCGGCCACGCAAGGTGCGCCCGTCCAGTCCAATTTCACTTCGTGCCGCAGACTGAAAACCGCGAAAACCGCGAGGGGCGCCAGCACCGCGATTTGCAGGAATCGCCAGGGGCGCGCGATGGCCTGGCCCGCGGCCGGCGGCTGCCTGCCGAGGGCTGCCGCGACCGCCGGCAAACCGAGGGGAGTCAGCAACACCACGACGGCACCGATGAGTTTGTGCAGCGAGAAGCGCGGCTGCTCGGCCAAGCGGCGCGAGGTCTGAAATACGAAGGACGCCCACTCGTGCTGCGCGTTCCAAACGATGACGGGGCTGAAGACGGCTACGGCGATCAGCAGCCCCGCATACGGCTCCCACCGGCGAAACCAGGGCCGCGACGCGGGGTCGACCAGCATGAAGATCAAAGTCGCCACACCGAGGAGGCCGATCGTATACTTCGACAGCAGACCGATGCCGAGCGACAAGCCGGCCCACAACCATGCCTGCGGCCGTTCGCCCGTCAGAGCACGCTCCAGGAAATACAGCGAGGCTGCCCAGGCGGCGGTCAGCGACGCATCCGGCGTCATGAGCAATCCGGACAAGAAAAAGAAGGGCAGGATTTGCGCCATTGCCAAGGCCAGCAAAGCGCTCCGCTCGTCGAACAGATTGCGCGTCAGCCGAAAGACGAAAAAGGCGGTGGCGACACCGCACCCCAGCGCGCCGCAGCGCACGCCAACCTCGGTATCGCCGAACAGCGTCGTTCCCGCCCTGATGAGCCAGGCCACCATGGGTGGGTGGTCGAGATACGCGATATCGAGGTGGCGGGCGTAGTTCCAGTAATACGCTTCCTCGGGAAGCAGTTCGACGTGCGTGCCGTAGAGGATACGCAGCAGAAAAGCGCAGCCGGCCAATCCGATCGCCAGAACCCGCCATTGCGCATCCGCACCGAGGGGTGCGCCGCCGATGACCTGACGCAGGTACGCTGATCCGGATGACCACTTCAATCGTTTGCTCCTCCAGGGAATGCGCTCGAGCGTATGCCGAGGCGCCTGCAAATATACAAGCTCCGCGGGAGGAAGCGAAACGTGTCTCGAGGCGCCGTTCAGGCGCCGGTTTTGGCGGCGGACGCGGACGCCGAGGGCCGCGCATCGCGTCCGTAGTAATCGGGATAGTCGGCGCTCAAGCCCTTGAAGCGGCGGTGCATCCACAAGTATTGCTCGGGGATTTTCAGAATCTGCGCCTGCAGCAGCGCATGGAAGCGCTCCA
>JALYHU010000087.1 GCA_030776345.1 Pseudomonadota bacterium
CTCGCGATGAGTACCGCTGGACCCGGCTTATTTTTCGCACCCGAAGAGTACCAGGAGCGTTGGGGTCGGGTGCATGAGGCCATGGCCGATCGCGGCTATGACACTCTGATTGTTTGGCAGCGCGGCGCGGGAACCTTTGACCGCGTCGGCGATGTACTGTGGCTCACGAACTTCGTGATGAACGGCTCAGGCCAAGACCCGGCCAGCGACGGAATGGGCGCACCTTACACATTTTCCGCGGTGTTGGTGCGCCGCGGCCGGGAACCGGAACTCCATGTGGGATTGCCGCCGGCCGATCTGGAATTGTCGCGCGTCGTGTGCGGCAAGACGGTAAGCCACCCCGAGAATCTGATGACGGGTCTCGCGGCGTACCTGCGCACCGAGGGCATCGAAGGCCGTGTCGCGGTGGTTGGCGATGATGTACTACCGGGAATGTACGACCGGCTGCTACGGCGCCATACGCCCCAAATAGAATGGCACGCGGATGAGACTCTGCTGTTGGGGCCGCAATCCCTCAAGAGCGCCCGAGAACTGGAAGCGTATCGTACGGCGGGGGACCTGGTTACGCAGTCGCTCACGGCGGCGTGCGGAGCCCTGTTGACAGGTCAATCGAGTGCCGAAGCAGCCGCGGCGGCGGCGGCGATTCTGATGCGCGCGGGCGGGGGATTTTATCGCATCGATATACATCATGGCCCAGGGACTGAACATCGGGTGCTCAGTGGGGACCTGTACGGCTATCACACCACGCCGCCTGCGGCAGGCGAGGTGGTGCGCGCGTGGATATTGGGGCCCATTTTTCAGGGCTACTGGTTGGACCCGGGGCGTTCCTTGATCTGCGGCAATAGGCCCACCGCAGCGCAACGGGCATTGCTGGAAGGCGCGGTCGAAGTGGTGGATGTCCTGGTTGCGGCCATGCGGCCCGGAGTCACGCCGCGGGAGTTGGGGGTACTCGGTGGGACGATCGCTCGCAAGCACGGCTACTTCGATCATCCGCAATTGAAAGTGCCCTTGTTGGGGCATGGGCTCGGCACGAATTTCATTCCCTACGTGATTCCGATCGGCGAGGGCGAAGCGGATCCCACCGGCGCGCTGCACTACGATGTGCCGCTGCAAGCCGGTATGGTCATGGCGGCCGAAATATTTCTCACCCATCCTGGCGTTGGCACTGCCGGATTCGAACAGAACCTTATAGTCACCGAGGGCGGCTCGGAACTGCTCACCCGCACGCCGATGCTGTTCTAATGAATGACCCATCGTCGCCGGTGCCGCGCTTCGACTCGCTGCCGCGACTCGCGTATGTCAATGGACTGTTCATTATCGGTACACTGGGTACCCTCATTGCGCCGGCGATGCTGGAGGGCTGGAGCCATCTCCACTGGCGTCCCACCCAGCTTGGTCTGGTTGCCGCGATCGAACTGGCGGGACTTGCGGTAGGGTCGTTCTCCGGCTTGTATTGGCAACAACGTTGGCGCTGGCGCGCGACGGCGTTGGCCGCTCTTTTGGTGGCCATCGCCAGCAATGCCGCGTGCATGGTCGTGAAGGATTACGCGGCCGTGTGCGTGTTGCGCGGCCTGGTGGGCGTGTCGAGCGGACTATTGGCTGCCCTCTATTCGGCAGTACTTGCCAACTCGAGATCTCCCGGACGCATCATTGCGGTTACCACGTTCATTCAGATCGGGGTGGAGGCGGCCTTCACATTGTCCACCACCTCCGTGTTCGAACATCTCGGCAGTTCAGGCCTCTTCATGCTGATGGGCGCGTTGTTTGCAGCGCTATTGCCCTTTTTGTCGTTGTTGCCCCCGGCATGGCCCGCGGCCCCATCCGCGGTCCGTGAGGCGCAAAGTATGCGGACGTCGCGGCGTGCGTACCCCTTGCTCTTGTCGTTCATCCCGTTCATCTTGGTTCAGACGGGGGTGTACACGTTTTTGGGTGAATTCGGTCGTGTGGCGGCACATCTGACTGTGGATGCGACCATGCGTGCAATCGGCACTTCGGTGGTGCTCAGTTCCTTGGGTTCAGTGGCCGCGTATGCTCTCAACGATCGCATCGGCCTGCGGCTCCCGATTGGCGGCGCCATTTTATTGATGACCGCCATGCTGCTGGGAATGATCTTGGGCTCCCGTTCGGCGGTCCTGTTTCTCGTTTATATCTCTTTGCTGCAGATCGGCTGGATCTTCCTGAACTGCTATCTATACTCGGCGCTCATCGACGCCAATAACCTGCTGGTACCCGCTGCCACACCGCTTTCTACCTTTGGCTCAGTGATCGGCGCGAGCGCGATGGGTTATGTGCTCGACCACGGTGGGTTGACCGGCGCGTTGGTGTTGGCCGTGGGTTCGATGCTGCTGACGGCGCTCCTCACCATGCCCTTCCTGCGGGCCCGCGCCGCCGCGACAGCGCCCCGTGGCGGCCATGCCGCGAACGCATAATTGCGGTCGCGCCGTTCGATCAGAATGCAGTTTGCGCCGCGCCCTTGAGTGAAGCCGTTCGCGCTTCGGCCGCGAAACCTGCCATAATCGATTGTGCGCCCTACGATAGATCTGGAGACCATCATGCAAACGCCGGCGAAACGACTCCTATTCGGCATCATGGCCCAACCGTGGGTGAGCAACTGGCGGACGCTTCTCGGCAGCTACACCATCCAGGATGCCGCGAAAGCGGGCGTCGATCTGGTGGAATTTCCGTTGCTCGATCCGCGCAAAGTGGACGGCGCGCTGCATCGGCGACAGCTGGCGGACCATGGGCTCGCGGCCACTTGCACGGTGGCTCTCCCGCCCATGCTGCATTTGCCGGACCAGCCCGTACAGGCGCGCGACTTCTTGATGTTCGCGCTCGACAAGGCCGCGGAACTCGGCAGCACTTATCTGGGCGGGACTCCTTACGGCGTCCTCGGCATGCCCAAGATGGGCGCACCCACCTTTGCGGAGCGAGCCATGTGCGCGCGCGTGCTGAGCGAGGTGGCCAACGCTGCGCAGGAGCGCGGCATCATGCTCGGCGTCGAACCGGTCAATCGCTATGAGTCGAATCTCTACAACACCATTGCCGACGTGCTGGCGCTGATCGATGCCATCGGCGCGAGCAACGTCCGCGTGCAGGCGGACACCTTCCACATGTCCATCGAGGAGAAGGGATTCGCGGCCCCGTTTCGGGCCGCCGGCGCACGCCTGGGATACGTTCACTTGTCGGAGAGCGACCGATTGGTTCCCGGCACCGGAAACGTGAACTGGCAAGACGTGTTTGCGGGTTTAGCCGAGGCCGGCTACGCAGGCCCTGTCGTGTTGAAATCGCTGGCGGCGGTGGAGACGTTCGATCCGAACTTCGCGCGCGGAGCCACGATGAAGCTGGAGGATCTTTACAAGCAATCGCTGCCGTTCCTGGCGGACCGTGCCCATGCGGCCGGCTACGAGAAGCGTGCATTCACTCCGGCCGCGCGCGGGCCCGTCAAAGAGAACGAGTTACCGTTGCAGGCGCGCGCTGCACGCGCCGCTCGCGGTCCCGTGCGCTACACGGCCGCGCAAACGGCAGCGAACAAGGCCGTGGGCGGGGGGATCCAAAAAAAGCTGCTCATCGACAAGAAGATCGACGAGGCGTTGCTGACCTTCAGCGATGCCTATTTGCAGCACAATCCGTTCATGGAACCCGGCAAAGGGGCACTGCGGGACTTCAAGAGCTGGGCCGTTCCGATGGCGAACACTACGCTGCTTCGCGTGGTCGCCGACGGCGATCTCGTTCTGACGCATCTTTCCGTGGCGGGATTC
>JALYHU010000088.1 GCA_030776345.1 Pseudomonadota bacterium
CTCGTGGTGGCTGCGGCAAGAGCGGGATTGCTGGGCGTCTATCCGGTGGCCAATTCACGCACCCTTCCGGATCTTGCAATACACCTGGCCAAGATCGACGCGGAGCTGCGTGCGGATGGCCGCGCGGGACAGTGGGCGATCAATATGATCGTGCATCCCAGCTACGACCGTTTCGAGGCGGAGATGGAACTGATCGCCCCCTACGAACCGCGAATGATCATTACTGCGCTCGGCGGTCCGAAACGCGCGTTGGAACGTGTGCATGCGTTTGGCGGCAAGGTGTTCTGCGACGTCGTCCACCTCTTGCACGCGCGCAAGGCAGTTGACGCAGGTGCCGACGGGCTGGTGCTAGTCGCGAGCGGAGCGGGCGGCCACACGGGAAGTTATAGTCCGTTTGCGTTCGTCGAAGAGGTGCGTCGATTCTGGGACGGCCCCATCGTCATAGGCGGGGCAATTTCCAACGCCCGATCGGTGCGGGCGGCCCTCACATTGGGGGCAGACTTTGCCTATATGGGCACTCGATTCATCGCAGCGCGCGAGAGCCTGGTAAGCGATGCCTATCGGGAGATGCTCGTGCGAGCGACGCTGCTGGATATCGTCACGACCAAGGCCGTTACGGGCATCCCCGCCAACTGGATGAGAGAGAGTCTCGAGCGGGCAAACTTCGATATCAGCAAGCTGGACGTGCCCGGCAGGATCGATTTCTCCGATGTCGCCGGCGATACCAAGGCATGGAAAAATATCTGGGGCGCCGGACAGGGGGCGGGCAGCGTGGTCCGGATTCAGACCGTCCAAGAGATTGTCGATGAAATCGCTGCGGAGTACGAAGAGCTCACGGACCTCAACCGAGCATTGGACCAGTGGCCACACAAGATTCAGTAAACCGTCAATCGGCTTGGGCATCGGCGGCGGAACCCTTGTTCGGCCCCGCTTTGGTCGAAGCCGAGTCGCTGCCAGACGGAGCGGTGCTACTCAGAAATCGCCTTGCGCTTCCCACCTACGCCCGGTCCTTGTTGGACCGGTTGGATCGGTGGGCCGAGAACACACCGAATCACATCTTTCTTGCTGAACGTTCGGGGTCCGGATGGCGCACCGTGGGCTATCGACAGGCGCAGGAGACCATCGACGATTTTGCAGCGGCTCTTGTGAGTCTGGAGTTGACGATTGAAAAACCGCTGCTCTTGATTGCGCCGAACGGCATCGAGCATGCCATGGTAGCGCTTGCCGCCATGCGAATTGGCATTCCGGTCGGCGTCGCTTCGCCGGCTCTGGTGGCGGCCGGTGACAGTTTGGGACGGTTCAAAGAGGTTGTCGCAAGGCTCACGCCCGGTGCCGTTTATGTGGGCGCGGGCATCGATGTGAGCGCTGTCCTGCGAGGCGCGAGCCTGCTCGGCATCCCCCTCGTCGCTGCCGCGGCGGGCGGTGACCCTCGCATCACCGCGATCGCCGACTTGCCGCGCCGCGCGCCCGGCGAAGTGGCGTCCTTGTTTGATTCCGCCTCGGTGGACGCTCCCGCCAAGATTCTGTTCACCTCCGGATCGACCGGCTCGCCCAAAGGCGTCATCGTTACCCAGCGAATGATGTGCTCCAATGCCGCCGGCCTTTCCGTCGTGTGGCCCGTGTTACTCCGTCACCGGCCGGTGTTGCTCGATTGGTTGCCTTGGAGTCATATATTTGGGGGCAACTGCTGCTTCAACCTGGCGCTTTACTATGGCGGCACTTATTACATCGACGATGGCAAGCCGACACCGTCGGCGATCTCCCGCACGGTCGACAATCTTCGACTCGTGGCACCCAATGTATATTTCAATGTCCCGCTGGGTTACGAGGCGCTGTTGCCATTTCTCGAAGGCGATGGCGAGCTGGCTCAGCGATTCCTATCGTCCGTCCATTTCTTGTTCAATGCGGGAGCGGCGCTGCCGGCGGCTACTCGCGCGCGTTTGGAAGCACTGGCTCGCCAATCGATAGGGCGCTGCCCTCCCGTCATTGGCGGCTGGGGCTCGACCGAAACGGCTCCGTTCTCGACCGTCGTTTGCTTCGAGACGCCCTACGCGGACAACCTCGGTATCCCGATGCCGGGAACCACGATCAAGCTCGTGCCTCTCGACGACCGAGCCGAACTGAGAGTCAAAGGGCCGAACGTCATGCCGGCCTATTGGCGACAACCGGATACGACGGCCGAGGCGTTCGACGACCAGGGATTTTACCGAATTGGTGACGCGGGACGACTGGCGCAACCGGATAACCCCGCCGCCGGCATCCGCTTTTGCGGCAGACTCGCCGAGAACTTCAAGCTCGCATCGGGAACCTGGGTCAATGTAGGCGCCCTGCGCCTCGAGTTGATCGACTCGACGAGGCCGTACGTCGATGACATCGTCATCACGGGGCATGGTAGGGACTCGCTCGGCGTACTGATATTTCCATCGATTTCAGCCTGCCGTGGGTTGGTGGGGGCGGGTGACGAACCTCTCGATCGTCTGGCGCTCGTGCGGCATCCAGCGGTGGTCGCGACACTGCGCGCCGGATTGCTGTCGCATTGGCGAAACCAACGAGGCAGCAGCACCCGAATCGAGCGATTCACCATCCTGCACGAACCGCCCAATCCGGCGGCAAGAGAGATCACGGAAAAGGGCTCTCTCAATCAAGCTGCGGTTCTTGCCGCGCGGCACGCAGAGGTCGATGAGCTGTACCAATCCGGGCATATCGTATCCGCCCATCAATCGGCGGTCGCATCGTAAGAAGGCCTTATGCACATCCATCCCTGTATCCCGTCCTATCAGTCGCCATTGCCATTGCACGGGGCTGCCCGATGTTAGCCGCGGCGCGCGATTACATCGACCTGTCCCGCGGGGCAATCGACCGCCGAATTTTCTGGGACCGCGACATTTACGATCGGGAAATGGAGCGGATATTTGCCCGGTGCTGGCTGTTCGTGGCGCACGAATCGCAAGTGCAGAATACGGGCGATTTCGTCACCGCTTCCATGGGTGAGGATGCGGTGATCGTCTCCCGGGCCGCCGGCGGCCGCATCCACGTATCACTCAATTCCTGTCCGCACCGCGGGAATCGCATCTGTTTCGCGGACAGCGGTAACACGCGTGCGTTCGTCTGCAACTATCATGGATGGGGGTTTGGGCCGGATGGCAGCCTCAAGGGCATGCCGGAAGAAGGCCTGTATCGGAGTACGCCGGGGTTTCGCAAGCAGGACTGGGGCTTGCGGCAAGCGAGGGTGGAAAGCTACCAGGGGCTGGTGTTTGCCACTTTCAGTGAGGACGCACCGTCGCTCGCGCACTATTTGGGCGATTTTCGCTGGTATCTCGATGCCGTACTGAATGCCGAGGAGGGGGGAACCGAATTCCTCCCCGGCGTGACGCGGTCGGTCATTGCGTCGAATTGGAAGTTCCCGGCCGATAACTTCGTGGGTGATATCTACCATGCGTTGTGGACGCACCTGGGCGGAGCCGAGCCCACCTTGGGGGCGAAAGGGGGCGTCAAGATCGACAACGACAACTCCTACCAAGTGAGCGTCAATGGTCATGGTTGGGAATTCGGCACGAACATGGTCGGGAATGCAGCGACCATGGGCGATCGGGATATCTTGCGTTACATGCGCTCGCGCGCAGAGAGCATTGCGAATCGTTTGGGATCATTTCGCCGGGACATGTGGGGTTCGGTGGCCTCCGCCACTATTTTTCCCAACTTTGCGTTCCTTCCCGGATACTTTACGTTTCGGGTATTCAATCCGGTGGGGCCCACGAAGACCGAATTGCATGCGTGGACCTTGGTGCCCAAGAACATGCCGGAAGAGATCAAAGACCGTTTTCGCCGCGGGTCGATGCGAACTTTTTCGCCGGGCGGAATACTCGAAATGGACGATGGCGAGAATTGGGAGCATTCCACGGCGGCGAATGCGGGGTACGTCACGCGCCATCAACGGCTTTGCTACTCATTGGCGCCCCGGAAAAGCGAGGCGCAATCGGATCTTCCGGGTATCGTGCATCGCGGCCAGATCTCCGATGCCAACCAGCGTGAATTCTACCGGCGGTGGGCAGAGCTGATGGACGCACCGACCTGGGCAGAGGTGCCGATGGCCCCCATCACGAAATCCATGCCGGAGGTTGTTTGAACACCCCGGCTGCGGACCTCGCACGCGTGTCGGCGCGTGAGGCGGCGGAACAGTTGCTGACGCCCTGGGGAGAGGGTGCCGCGGTCGGCGACGCGCTCCTTCTCAAAATCGAGCGATTCTTGCGTAAGGAAGCTCGTCTGCTGGATCTCGAGCTGTATCGGGAGTGGTTCGGGCTGTTGTCGGAGGATTTGTTCTATTGGATGCCCTTGCGGGAAAACCGCCAGCGACGCGACAAGCGGCGGGAAATCGATCCGGCAAACATGGCCTATTTCGACGAGCGCAAATCCGATATCGACATGCGCCTGCAGCGGCTCGAGAGCGGCAAGGCGTGGATCGAAGATCCGGCCGGCCGTCATGTGTATGCCATCACCAACGTAGAAGCCTTCGAGACGGCCACCGCCGGCGAATACGAAGTGTTGTCCGTCTTCACCCTGTACCGCAATCGATCGAATCACGACGAATCCACCATCATGGGGCGGCGCCGGGATGTTTTGCGGGTGGCCGGCGATGACTTCGTGATTGCGCGCCGCTTGGTGCTTCTGCAACAGTCGGTGCTTCTCTCCAAAAATCTATCCGTGTTCTTCTAGAGGCGCGCACATGCCGGAATTGCTGGGGGTTCGAACTATCGTGACAGGTGCGGGAAGCGGCATCGGACGCGCGATTGTCCGCCGCTTCGTAAGCGAGGGCGCGCAAGTCGTGGCCGTCGTGCGCCGCTCGAGCGACCGGGCTTCCCTGCAGGCGGATGGCGCGGTGGTCGTCGAGGGAGATGTATCGCGCTACGAGACTTCGGCTGAAGCGGTGGCCGCCGCGGAGGAGCATTTTGGCGGACTCGACGTGTTCGTCGCCAATGCCGGCCTGTGGGACTTTCACAAGCGAATCGAGAAGCAGAGCCCGGAAGAACTCCAGGCGGCCGCAGCTGAGATATTCGGCGTCAATGTCATGGGAACCTTATTCGCCGCTCGCGCGGCGGCGGCAGCGCTACGCCGTTCCAAGGGTGCGCTCATCGCCACAGGCTCCAATGCCAGTTTTCTCGCCGGAGGCGGTGGCTGCCTGTATACCGCATCGAAATTCGCGCTGCGTGGCGCCATCATGCAATTGGCGAAAGAACTGGCGCCCGACATTCGGGTGAACGGCGTCGCCCCCGGCGCGACAGACACGGCGATCTCCGGGCCCGGGTCGCTCGGGCAACACGGAAAAGAAATGAACGGCGACCCGCAGCGCATGGCCGCGATGGCATCGCACATTCCGCTGGGCTTCGTTTCGCTGCCGGAAGATCACACCGGGTTGTACGTTCTGCTCGCATCCCGCGAGAACTCACGGTATATCACGGGGACGATGCTGGTGAGTGACGGGGGTTTGACGGCGTCCGTCTAACCTCACGGGACGGGGCCGGCGAATAGCGCGGCATCCTGGCGCGGGGCCCGGCCGCTCGAAACCGAGGCTATAGTACTACAATCGATATACTGTATAATACATTGATTTGGCAACATAATTATCTGGCGAGTTCTCCGGATGATTTAGTGCCGGACGAATCCGGAAATGGGTTTCGTAGCGCCTTCTATTGGGTGCTGAGCCTTCGCGGCCTTGGGTTCCTCGCGATAGATCATGTCAATGCTGGTTCGAGGAATTATCAATTGGACTCGTTCCGTTTTTCGGTATGAGATGGTGCGGGAAACGAGAGGTCTCCAAGAACTCAACCCGAAAGGCGATCGACCATGACGATAAGGGAACTGCGCTACTTAGTGGCTCTGGCGAACCGCGCGCATTTTGGACGCGCGGCGGAGGAGTGCCACGTATCCCAGCCCACTTTGAGCACGCAAATCAGAAAGCTCGAGCAGTATCTGGCCGTCACGCTGATCGAACGCAATGCCAAGTCATTCGCGCTCACCCCGATTGGCCAGGAGGTGGTTGAGAAAGCGCGCCGCATCGTCGCACAAGTCGATGAACTGTTGGCCACCACGCGTAGGGGCCGCGGACCATTGAGTGGGCCGCTGAATTTCGGCGTCATTCCCACCCTCGCGCCTTACTTGTTGCCGAAGCTCCTGCCGCTGGTAAAGAGCCGGTATCAGACACTGCAATTGGTCGTACACGAAGATCTCACGGGTCATTTATTGGAACGGTTGCAGGGCTATCAAATCGACGCGGCATTGCTGGCGTTGCCCCTCGACGGCGATGAATTCGAGGAGCTGCCGCTGTTTGACGAGCCGTTTTGGTTCGCATGCCCACCGTGTCATCCGCTCGCCCAATTGAAAGCCGTCACCGAAGCCGATCTATGCGGCGAACCGATGCTGCTGTTGGCCGATGGTCATTGCCTTCGCGGTCAGGCACTGGCCGCGTGCGGGCAATCCAATCGGGAGGAGGAGGAGGGGATAGATGATTTCCGCGCCGCCAGTCTGGAGACCATCTGCCAGCTCGTTTCCGCGGGATTTGGCTGTACCTTGCTGCCGGCCTTGGCTGCGCGCGCGCCGCGAGACCCAAAACCCTCGTTCGTGATTCGACCGCTGCATTCGCCGCATGCCAACCGCCGCATCGGGCTGGTGTGGCGGCGCGGCTATCCCAAGGCGCAGGAGCTGGCAATGCTCGGCGAATTGGTGCGCAACAATCCGCCAAGCGGCACGCTTCCCATCGCTGCACGACAGCCGCTTGCTGCGAGCCGTTAGCGCTTATCCTTTCAGCGCTTGCCGTAATCCAAGGGAACGCCTTTGCGTTGCGCAAGAATGTAAGCCTCGAGCGCCCGCATCTTCGGATCATCCGGCGCCAAGACCTTGCCGCGCACAGGATGCTCGATGCACCAGTTGATCATGTCGCGCAGCATGGCGACCCTGCCCAACTGTGGCTGGAACTTCGGGTAAGACTCGGGGTGCGTGTTGGCAGCCCGTGGGTGGCACATATCGCAAGATACAGCGATCTCGCTGCCGAGTTGGTCGCCGCTATGAAACACGGTCGAGCCGTAGACAGCCGCTTTGTAGGTTTCGTTCTTCCACACCTGAACGTCCTGCGGCGTGACCGTTCCGTAAGTTGACGATTGACCTGTGCCCACCAGTTTGGAATTATCCGCCGGGACCACGACCTGGTGCGCTTCGACTTCGTCCTTCACCCAGTTGCTGTTCGGGTTACTCGCCTTCCACTGCGCCATCAACGCGTCGGAAATCTTTTGACCCTGGGTGCGGGTCTTGGGCGCGTCGTTCGCGACCTGTACTGTCGTCTTGTTATCGCACAGTTTGACGGTTTTGCTGCCGGCATCGCGAGCCACCGGTGATTGTTGGGGAGCCGGGTTCTGACTGTCCGCCTTGGCGGTCAGCGCCGCGGCCAGCAGAATCAGTGCCAGGAAAGTGGGATTGTTCATTGCATTGCTCCGGTCAAATCAATAGCTGGCGAGGGTTGGCGCGACGGGCACATCGCTCTTGCCGCCGCTGCTCAAATAGCTGGCTTTCACCTGCATGGGATTTCGGTTCCACAGGTTGTAGAGCATGTCGACGAGGCCGTCTGGATGCACGCTGATCGTGCCGTCGCCGAGCCCATCGTTGGGATCGAACGGATTCGGTCGGTTCATCTGCACCGTCAATGCCGGCAGCCCCTGCGGCGCATAGGGCCAAGGCCACGCGGTCGACAGCATGCCCTGGAACTGGATATTGCCGATGCGATTAGTCAATACTTGGTGGGTATGGCCGTGCAGCACGGTGACGCGTTCAAAGCGCTGCAATATGGCCTGGACATCCTCGGCATCGTCCGTCCAGAAGTTCCACGGGCGATACAGCTTGTAGAGCGGCGAGTGTGAGAACACGATCAGTGGCGTCGAGGTTGGCACCTTCTCGAGGTCCTTCCTCAGCCACTCGCGTTGCGGCGCCCCGACTTCAAAGGCGCTTTGCACGGCATTGTCGAGGCCGGCCACGGTATGCATGCGCTCCGCCGCGCTCATGCCGCGGGCGGTCCAGAAATCCTTTTCCTGCACGCTCATCAACACCACGAAATGCACGCCTTTGTGGTCGAAGCTGTAGGTTTGCGGACCAAACAGTTCGTTCCAGTGCTGGCCCATGTCGAAAAACCAGTCGTGCTCACCCACCATCATATGCAGCGGTGCCTTGATGCTCTTTAAGATCTGCGCACCCAGGTCGAGTTCTTCCTTGCGTCCGAGCTGCGCCAGATCGCCGCCGTAAAACACGAAGTCTGGCTGGGGATCGAGCTTGTTCACGTCGTCGACCGCGCGCAGCAGCTGGCGCACGAAACGCTCATTGGTCTTCTTGGCGTACAGGTGGGAGTCGGAAATATAAGCGAAAGAAAATCCCTGGCCTGCGGGGCCTTCGGCGGCGTAAGCCACATCGACCGGCAGGAAACTGTGAAAATGATTCGATGCTGCCGCGGCCAACGCGGCTGCAGCCGCGCCGGTGGAGACTTTGATAAAACCGCGCCGGTCGAGATTCCGCAGTCCGCGGAACATGGTATCGCGCTGTTCCAGATACCGAGTTTCGACGCTCTTGATATGGGGTATTTTGCTGTTGTCAAGCATATGCTGTCGCTCCGTATTACTTCAGGCCCGCCGCACCCATTACCCGCTGCTCGAAGGGCAGCCTCTCGCGGTGTGCCAGCGCATCGTCGCGCAGCGGCCGGCTCTTGGCGGCCAACGCTTGCTGCTCGCGGAACGCCGCTTCGTTCTCGGCAGCGAATCGCATATCGGTAAGGGAGAACAAGAAGGCCACCACGTCATTGATCTCGTTTTCGCTCAAATTCAGGGGCTCGACGCCTCCGTCCAGGTAGCTATTGGTCTCACCGCCCTTGTTGTAGTGATCCACGACGTCCCACAGCGTCTTCATGGAACCGTCATGCATGTACGGGCCCGTGATCCCCACGTTGCGTACCTGTTCGGTCTTGAATGCGCCGATGTCGCCCGGATTCTTGGTGACGAGGAAGCGGCCCAGCTCCGACATGTCGGTCTCAATCGCCAACTTGTCGAGCTCCTTCGGGTCATTGTTCTTGTTCAGCACACTCAGAGCGTGCCCGGCGAGTTCCTCGAAGTTTTTGGTGCGGGCGGAGACGCCAATATTGTGGAACAGGTTGTCGGTGCCGAGGGGATTCGAGGAATTGATCATGTGGCAGCCGACGCAGCGGGCTTTGTTGTTGAAAAGCTCGAGCCCGCGTTGCGCAGCGGGCGATATCGCCTTGAGGTCGCCGGCAGCGAAGCGATCGAACGGCGCGTCGACAAAGATCAATGTGCGCTCGAAGCTGGCGAGGGCGCGGCCGACATCGTCGTAGTTCGGCGCGCGGCCGTAGGCCTGCTGGAACATGGCCCCGTACGTGGGATCGGTCTTGATCGACGCGATGGCGCTGCCGGCGTCCGGATGTCCCATCTCGATGGGATTGAGGATCGGTAGTTTGGCCTGTTCCTCGAGCGATGGGGCGCGTCCGTCCCAGAATTGGCTTTGCATCAATGCCGCATTCATCGTGGTGGGCGCGCTGCGTTTTCCCAAGTGGTCGCCGATGCCCTCCGACACGCTGCGATGATCGGAGAATCCACGGCTCACATCGTGGCACGTCGCGCACGCCAGCGTGCCGTCTTTGGACAGGCGGGTATCGAAGTACAGCTTGCGGCCCAGCGCTATGCGCTCGGCCGTCAAGTCGTTACCGGACATCATATAAATGGAAGCCCATGCTACCGGGTCGATTCCGGCGGGCGGTGAGGTATAACGCGTAGTGAGTTTGTCGAGACGCAGCTCTTGGGCCTGCATGGACATCGCGCCATGGGGTCCCATCGCGGGCTCCGCCGCAAGGCCCAAACCCGCGCCGGCGATGCAAGCGAGAAATATTGGTGCCGTCATGCCCGGGGCAGGTACGCGAATTGACTGTTTCATTGTTCACTCCCGGCGTTCTATGCGCGAACCGTACAGTGCACGATCGCCAGAGCCGTGCCCAATCGAATGTTTGAATGAGGACGATAGGACTCGCCTATGCCCTCCGCACCTATGCGCTCGGGTATCATGGCGCGCAGGGAACTCCCGTACCCGATGGCCGCAGGGAAGAATAAGCCGGTGTCCGATATTGAGCAGTTTGGTTACCGGGAACAGCTGGCGCGTAGCCTCTCGACACGCGATCTCGTTGTCTACGGCATGATATTCATGGTGCCGATCGCGCCCTATGCGATCTTCGGATTCGTCTGGAATGACGCCAAAGGCATGGTGCCGCTCGCGTACATGGTCGGCTTGGTCGGCATGTTCTTCACCGCGGCGAGCTATGCGTCCATGTCGCTCGCCTTTCCGCTCGCCGGATCGGTATATACGTACGCCCATCGCGGGCTTCACGAAGTAGCCGGGTTCTTTGCGGGCTGGTTGATCCTGCTCGACTACATTCTCGTTCCTGCGCTTTTGTACGTGGTCAGCGCGGTCGCGATGCGTGGTCTCATGCCAGCGGTACCGCAGTGGATCTGGCTTGTCGGATTCGTCGCCTTCAATGCATGTGTCAACTTGCTGGGCATCCACTTTACGGCGCGGATTAATGGGTACCTATTGATCCTGGAACTGGCGACATTGGCTCTGTTCGTTACCCTAGGATTGATCGCGCTCGCAGGTGGCGCAGGGGCGGGCGCATTGACGCTGAAGCCCGTGTACGATCCAGCGGTATTCTCATTCGCTACGATAGCCGGCGCCACCTCGATTGCGGTGCTGTCCTTCTTGGGCTTCGACGGCATCTCGACGCTGGCCGAGGAAAACAAAGATGCCGCCGGTAGTGTCGGTCGGGCAACGCTTTTGGCGCTGCTGCTGGTGGGCGCATTGTTCATCGTGCAGACGTGGGTGGCAACGGATTTGGCCCGCGGGATGCATTTCACGTCGCCCGCAAATGCGTTCTACGAGATAGCACAACGGGCGGGGGGCACCTGGCTGCGCCTCGCTACCATATGCGCCGTCGTAGTTTCCTCGGGCATAGCCAACGCAATGGCGGCGCAGGCTGCCGTCTCGCGCATACTTTTCGCGATGGCGCGCGACGGTAAATTGCCTTCCATCCTCGCCAAGATTCATCCGCGCTATAAGACGCCCTACGTGAGCACCCTTCTCGTGTCGGCCGTGTCGTTGGCCGTCGGCTGGATCTTTTCCGAACGTCTCGATGATTTGAGTCGGATCGTCAATTTCGGCGCATTGACCGGCTTTCTGCTGCTGCACATTTCGGTGGTCAATCATTACTTGCTGCGCCAACGAAGCCGTGCCTGGATGCGTCATTTGGTATTTCCGGTGGCCGGTTTTCTGGTCATTGCCTACGTACTCTACGGGATGGACACCACGGCCAAGGTCCTCGGTGCGTGTTGGCTTGCGATCGGCGCGATTTACTACCTCGTGCTTACTTTCGTACTCAAGAAACCAGCCGCACTTGAACTCTACTAGGGAATTGCAGTAGGCCTGATTGTATGTGTCCCGAGGGCGACTTGTGAACGTCACACGAAATCGAGCAAACGGAGATTTTTACCGGTGAAAGGATTCCCTGTTTTGTACATCGTGATGATCGGGCTGACTGGGTGCGCCGAGTCACAAGCCGATCGAGACCGACTCGCGGCTCAAGGATTGATCCAGGAAGATGCCCCCATCAAGGCAGTCGCACAGGTCGTCATTGCCGCGCCGGCGGCCAAAATCATCGGGCTCCTCACAAACATCGGCGCCTGGCCCCAATGGCAGAGTGGCATATCGACAGCAGCGATCCATGGAAATCCCGCAGTAGGCACCAAATTCGATTGGTCCTCCGGCAGCATGCAAATTCACTCGACCATGCAGCTGCTCGAGCCGGAGCGAGTCTGCTGGACCGGTCGCGTATTGCACATGCATGCTATTCATTGTTGGACGCTGAGTTCGTTACCTGACAATACCGTTTTGGTAAACACGCGGGAATCGATGGAGGGATGGCTGGCTTCGCGAATTTACTCATCTTCCGAATTGCTCAAGAGCGACGAGCATTGGTTGGCGCAACTCAAACAGGCTGCAGAGCATTGATTGATTGCCATTTTGGGCGGAAGGCGGCGGTCGCCGGATCCATGCAAAGCGATTTGCGGGCGTCGACACACCGACGTAGTGCGGTACTCAGGGTCGAACAGCGCCGAACAGGGCCCGAGGTACCGCGACCGCGCTCGCCGCATAGCCCGCGTCATTCGGGTGCAGATGATCGCCACTGTCGAATACGGCAAGGAGTCGGCGGGGGTGCTCGGGATCGCGAAGGACAATGTCAAGAACGAGGATACTGTCAAACTCACCGCTATACCGAATCCAAGCGTTGACTTCCTCCCGCACGGCTTCCTTTTCAGGCGAGTAGTAACCGGGCCCTACGGTGGCCCCTTCGAACGGTCCGGGCTGAGGCGCCGCCGTCCAGGTGCCGATCCATGCGCGATCACCTCCCATGTCCGGCCCGGCAACTACATTTGCGGAGACTATGGCCAAGATGCCAACGACGAAACACCGCGCCAGAGGGAGGCACACGAGGGCCTGCAATGTCATCCGTTTCGCTTTCATCCGTCTGATTCGCAATCCTTGCATGACACCGCCGGTCAGACCCGATGGACCAATGTCACCGAAGCGTATCACTATGATGGCGAGGAATTCTACTCTGCATAACTGCAGTTCACGAGAAGCAGGAATGAGTAGAGCTGGAAATCGACCGCATCGGGTAAGCTATTCCTCGCTGGGGTGTGGAACACCGACTCCCTTGCAGCCGCCGCGTTGATAGGGAAATGATGGGTGTTTCTACCGATGTCATTGCACCAAAAATGAAGGACCCCAATATTCATCTGCGTAGTACACTTCTAGCCAGGAAGGCAAATACGCACAAACCAAGGACCCCCTCGCCGCATGCTCAAAATGTCGAATATCAACAAGATGTACCGTACGGACACGGTCGAGACCGTGGCCCTTCAAAACTTTTCGCTGAATGTCAACAAAGGCGAATTCATCTCCGTCATGGGACCCTCGGGATCAGGCAAAACCACGTTTTTGAATCTTGCGGGTCTGCTCGAGCCCTTCGACTCCGGCAGCTATGAAATAGGCGGCATGGACGTCAGCGGTCTTTCCGATGACGGCAGATCAAGGTTGCGAAATGAAAATATCGGATTCGTTTTTCAAGGCTTCAATTTACTTCCCGACTTGAATGTTTTCGATAATGTCGACGTCCCGCTCCGCTACCGCAAACTGAAGACAGCAGATCGCCGGGACCGTATTTGCCGGTTTCTCGATTTGGTGGGCCTCGGCAACCGCAAGAATCACATGCCGCACCAGCTTTCAGGAGGCCAACAGCAGCGCGTCGCCATTGCTCGCGCCTTGGCGGGCGAGCCGTCGTTTCTATTGGCAGACGAACCAACCGGAAACTTGGATTCCACGATGGCATCTCAAGTAATGGACCTGCTCGACGTAATCAGCGGCACCGGCACGACGATCATTCTGGTGACTCATGATGCCGAGCTTGCCCGGCGAGCGCAGCGTATCATTTACCTGGTGGATGGCAAGATTTCGAGCACGTTGCCTGGTAAGCGTTAGGAGATTGTGCTTGATTGCCTATTACTCACGGCTCGCGTTGACCGGATTCCGCAACGCACCCGGCCTTACGACATTGATGATCGGCACACTGGCGCTCGGAATTTCCGCGTGTATCGTCACGCTCACCCTCTATGATGCGACTTCGCGCAATCCGATAGGATGGAAAAGCAACCGGCTCTATGCCGTGACGATGGATTCGTGGGACCCGAAGGAGCCCGCCAACCCGACCAGCCCCGATTTGCCGCCGTCGCAGATGGTTTTCAAGGACGCGAAGTATTTATCGCGCTCGAATATCCCATCGCACTACGCCGTGATGTTTCGGACTCAAGATTCCGTGTCCGGCGGGACCGTGGACGCCAAACCGCTGCAAATCGCCACGCGGGTGACCAGCTCGGGTTTTTTCGCCATGTTCGATGTGCCTTTTCTGTTTGGTTCGGCGTGGAACTCTGCCGCGGATGACAGCGCGGAACCGTCCATCGTGCTGAGCAAAAAACTCAATTCCAGGCTATACGGGGGCAGCAACAGCGTTGGCAACACACTGCGCTGGAATGGCCACGAGTTCCGGGTTGTCGGCGTGCTCGACGATTGGTTTCCTCTGCCAAAATTTTACGATTTGAATCGCGGCGCATTCGACGCCGGTGAGGATGCCTACGTGCCCTTCGGCTGGGCCGAAGCTCTGGCACGCTTTCCGAACGGCGGAAAAGTCGCTTGCTGGCAAAACGATCCCATCGATACGTTCGCAACGTTCCTGCAATCGGACTGCGTTTGGCTGCAAATGTGGGTGCAATTGGACGACAGTTCCGCACGCGAGCGCATGCGCGCCATGATCGAGGCGTATTGGACGGAACAACATGCATCGGGTCGGTTCCTTCGGCCGCGCAACAATCGATTGACGGACGTGAAACAGTGGCTCATCGACCAGCGGGTAGTGCAAAATGATAATCGCCTCTTGGTAGCGCTGGCTTTTGCGTTCCTCACCGTCTGCGTACTGAATACCGTCGGCCTGTTGCTGGCGAGATTCATGAAACAGACCCGCATGATCGGCGTGCGACGCGCGCTGGGTGCGACGCGAGGCCAAATTTTCCTCCAATATCTTACCGAATCGGGGTTGCTGGCAACGGCCGGAGCGCTGGTCGGCCTCGGGTTCGGCGCGCTCGGTTTGTGGGGTGCACACGCCATTTATGCCCGCGGCTCGATCGGCGCCGGCGGATACCAGGAGTTGACGCGTCTCGACGCAATGAGTGTGTTGTGGACCCTGGTGCTTGCCGTGTTGGCGATTCTCGGCGTGGGACTCTTTCCCGCATGGCGAATCAGTCGCCTGCCGGCCGCAACCTATCTCAAGGGCGGCTGATGAAATCAAACTTTGCCCTGCTGATTGAGTCCTCGCTGAGGAACAGGGTCGGTGCGGCGCTGGTCATCGCCCAGGTGGCCATCGCGCTCGCCATTCTGGCGAATGCATCGTGGATCGTTCACCAACGAGTCAGAGCACTCGAAACGAGTACCGGAATCGACGAGGCCAACATTTGCGTCATTTCGAGCGTTGCGTACACGGAGCATTTCAATCCCCGGGCGGCGGCAGCCGAGGATTTGGCGTATCTGCAATCGCTGCCGGGCGTATTGGCGGTGGCCCAGACTGACTCCATTCCGTTCAGCAACACCGGCAATTCGACCGACGTTTGGACCAATCCGGCGCACCAGGGCGCCCCGCGGGCGTTCAACGCGATTGCGATCGATGAACGGGGCCTCGATGCCTTGGGTGTCCGGCTGGCAGCGGGCAGAAATTTTCGCTCCGACGAAATTCTTCCCGCTTTGACCGAAAATAACATGACCGAGTTCGTCCCGGAAGTCATCGTAACCCGCGCGGTCGCCGAATCGTTGTTCCCCCGTGACAATGCGTTGGGAAAGAACGTCTTCGATAGCGCAGGATCACCAGCGAGCATCGTCGGTATCGTCGAGAACTTCATCGGTACGGCCGTATCCGATGTCCGCCAACCCGATTGGGTGATGCTGATTCCGCGAGCACCTCCGACCGACGAAATGATTTACCTCGTGCGTACTCGGCCGGGCAGCAGGGATGCCACCTTGTTGGCCGCAGAAACACATCTCGCGAGTTCCAATCCGGACCGAATACTAAAATTCGTCCGGCCGCTACAGTCCTACAAGAATCGTTATTTGATGGCCGACACCAATATGGCAGTCTTTTTGGTGACCACGATTGCTCTGGTGGTGCTCACTACTGGGGTAGGAATCTTCGGCCTGGCGAATTTCAATGTCAGCACCCGTACCCGACAAATCGGGATACGGCGTGCCCTAGGCGCCCGGAAAAGGGATATCTGGCGATCTTTTATGCAGGAAAACGGCTTGTTGACTGCAATCGGGATCGTAATCGGCGCTATTCTGGGGTTGCTTGCAAGCGAACAACTATTCCGCTCGAATCAACTTCCTCGCTTGAGCGGTTGGTACCTGCTCGGGGGGGCGGTTCTACTGGTAGGAATTGGGCAGCTGGCAACGTGGATACCGGCACGTAAGGCGGCAAATCAATCCCCGTCGATCGCCACCCGGTCGGGATAGCCATCACGGTCGCGGAGTGCCGCGACCGTGATGTCGACCTCAGATCATTTGCTCCACGCGTACCCGTGAGTGGCAAAATCCGGCCTCTGGTTCACCGTTCCGGCATCTTGGTACTTGCTCCACGCGTACCCGTGAGTGGCAAAATCCGGCCTCTGGCTTACCGTTCCGGCATCTTGGTACTTGCTCCACGCGTGCCCGTGAGTGGCTAACTCCGGCTTCTGGCTCGCCGGTGCGGCATCTTGGTACTTGCTCCACGCGTGACCAGCGGTCGCGCTGTAGGCCGCTCCTAACAAGCAAACGGTCAAACAGACCATGCGAATTTGCATTGAGACTCTCCATGTTGATGTTTCGACTCCACGCCGGGTTTGCGCGCGTGCATGGATTGATACCAGAATCTGTCGACACCGTCACGAAAATTAATAGTGGGAGGTTTTATCTTTGTAGAGTGCCACGCCGCGCTTGCTACTCATCTCCATGTGCCTGTATATTCAACAGGTTGATGGGAAGCAAAATTCTTATCTTTTGGTTGCCGGTCGCGAGCGTTTGGTTGGCCGGATCAGTCTCTGCGAACGATCTAATCGACCTATATCGCCTGGCATTGACCCGTGATGCCACGATTCACGCCGCGGGGTTCAAACGCGATGCAGCGATAGAGGCGCGCCCGCAGGCCCTTTCGCCTCTCTTCCCCGAATTCTCGGTCGACGCGTCGGTGGTGCGTGAGCGCGCGGGATACAACCCGCTGCTGACGAACGGAACTTCGGGCGTGGACTGTGCCATCGTTGAGTCGTCAGCCTCGTCGCATTGCTATGGAACCGCTCGGTCGCTCGGAATCGGCGTTTCGCAGGTGCTGTGGAATATTCATGATTTCTACGCATTGAAAACAGCGAACTCCCTTGCTGCGGCGGCCGAAGTCACTTTCCTGAGTTCTCAACAATCGCTGATCTTGCGCGTGGCCCAGGCCTATTTCGCTTTTCTGTCGTCCGTGGACCGCTTGGCGATCGCACGCGCGGAGCGCGAGGCCTTTGGCAAGTTGCTGCATCAGGCGCGCGTTCGAGAGGAGGCGGGCCTTCGTCCGCACAGCGATGTCGCGCAGGTGTTGGCGTTCTATGATTCCACTGAGCAAGCGGTCATCGACGCGGAGGACGTCTTGGCGGACGCTCGCTTGTCGCTCGCCGTCATCGTCGGTTCCCGTAGCGAAGATCTCGCACCCTTGCGAGCCGAATTCCCGCTTTCTGCGCCGCAACCGGCGTCCGCTGACGACTGGGCGGCCACCGCAATGGTAAATAATCTGGACCTGCGTGCCGCGCAACTTCAAGTCGAGGCCGCCTCCAAAGAAATCTCGGCACAGCGCGGCAAATATTGGCCGACGGTTGCTCTCGGTCTGTCGGATTCCAAACTACGCCAAGATGCCGTACTCGGTGGGAATCAGACCCTCGATACGGGCGGCTTATACTTTCACTGGCCGCTGTATCCAGGCGGAGCGGTGGCTTCTGGCGTCAGACAGGCGCGCGCCCAATGGTCCGAGGCGGAAGGAAATCTCGACGGCTTGCGCCGCAAAACTGACCAACAGACGCGATCGACTTATCGGCACGTGGAGAGCGGCGTGCAACGCATCATTGCCGCGCGTCGCGCGGTCGAGTCGGGGGGCGGGGCAGTGGAGGCGAGTCGCCGAAACGTCGAATTCGCGACTGGAACCGAATTCGATCTACTCAATGCGCAAAGCAATTTTTTCGCGGCTGAACGGACCTCCGATCAAGTTCGTTACGACTACTTGACCAACGTCCTGCTGCTCAAACAACTCGCAGGGACTTTGACGGAACGCGATCTCAGCGCGGTCGACGATATGCTGGTAGACCGGCGCCCATGAACACGGGCCGGGATTCCAACGAGTTCAGTGCACTTCGCGATACGTCGGCTCAAGACCGGCCCATCGTTCGCGATCGCCGCAATAAGCGGCTGGTTTATGCCGTACTCGCCGTGACCGGGGTGATCATGGGGGTCGCGGCCATGCTCATCCCCTGGCATCGGTATTCAGGTAGCGGAGCCGCCACCATTGAACGTTCGCGGATCACCCTCGCCACGGTACGCCGCGGTCATTACGAACGCGATATCGCGGCTGATGGCCGAGTCATTTCCACCGTGAGTCCCACCTTATATGCAAGCGCAGCCGGCAACGTCACGCTGAAGGTTCACGCGGGAGACACGGTGGTCAAAGGACAATTGTTGGCGTTGGTTGACGCACCGGAATTGGCCGCCAAGCTGGCTCAGGAGAATTCGGCGCTCGAAGTTATGCGCATCGATTTGCAGCGTGCAGATCTCGATGCACAGGAAAGACTCGCTCAACTGCGCGATGCCCTCGACCAGGCGGAGGTCGATCAGAAAACCGCTGAACGCGAGTCGCAGCGCAGTTTCAAGGCTTTCGAACAGGGTGCGTATTCGGAGTTGCAGGCTTTGAAAGCGAGGGACGCTTTGGAAAAATCCCAATTTGCACTTGACCAGAGCAGAAAGAAATACGAATCGCAGCCGGCGTTGAACCGTTTCGACGTCGACAGCAAACGTGCGCTGTTGAAGCGGCAGGGATACGCGGTTGCGGAGCTCGCGCGGCAAGTAGATGGATTGAACGTGCGTGCGCCGATTGACGGACAAGTCGGTCAGGTGCGTGTCGCCGATCGGACCAATGTGGTCAAGGAGTCGCCGTTGCTTACCGTTGTTGATTTATCCGCTCTCGAGGTCGAAATCCGGGTAGCGGAGAGCCTGGCCCGCGATATGCACCCGTCGATGAGCGCGGATCTGGAGAGCAATGACGGCCAGTGGGAGGGAATTGTCAGCGGTGTGTCACCCGAAGTCGTCAATCGCGAAGTGACCGCGCGCGTTCGCTTCGGCAAGGGACGACCGGCGGGCCTTCGACAGAACCAACGAATGTCGGTGCGCATCATCCTGGATAGACGCGATGGGGTGCTGGTCGTCGATCGCGGGCCGTTCATGGACCAGTCCGGTAGTGGCTTCGCCTATGTCCTTCGTGGCAATGCGCTGGAACGTCAGGCCGTCACCTTCGGAACTTCCGGCAGCACGAAGGTCGAAGTCCTCGCGGGATTGATCGAAGGGGACCAGATTGCGATCTCAGGAGCGAACGAGTTCAATGGGGCCGCGCGCGTAAATCTCAATTAGAGCCGTTGCTGCTCGCCGAGCTTGCTCAAAAATGGGAACCGGTGTGCGCGATCGAGCGCTTTGCGGTCGGCAGTCACGCAGCACCATTCGGTCTCGATACGGGATTTTTTGACGAGCGTTGTTGCGTCCAAGCGCCGTCAAAATCGTTGACCCGATGACCAAGAACTGGCGTATTCAATAATTTGCGCCAAATTAGATCGTGTGTAATCATATACACACTGTGCCGGGTTTCACAAGGAGCATCGCCGCAATGAGCAAGCGCATCAATGTAATGATTGACGAAGATACCTGGGGGTTCCTGGGCAGGGTTCCGGTCGGCGAGCGCAGCCGTGCGGTCAATGAGGCGTTACGCGCCTGGGCGATCCGGCGCCGACGCATCGACGCGGTGCGTGAAATGGAGGCGGTGCGTGCGCAACTGCCGAAAATTAGTACGGACGAACTGACGAGGTGGATCCGAGAAGACCGGGAGCGCGGCCATTAATGCAAACGCCATTGGTGGTGCCTGATGCATCCGTCTTGCTCAAGTGGGTGCTGCCAACGGATGACGAACCAGACGCGGACAAAGCGTTACTCTTTCGCGCTGCGATCCTGGATGACGCGGTGCACGCACTGTTGCCGGCCTTATGGCTTTACGAAGTTGGTAATACGGTTGCACGGCGCTTCCCCACGCATGCTTCGGGCTGGCTTTCTGCACTAATGAAGTTTGGGATTGACGAGGCGCTGCCATCACCCCGCTGGCTCGCAAAAACCTTGGAACTGACCAGCCGCTATGAGGTGTCGTTTTACGACGCGGCCTATCACGCCCTCGCGCTCATACACAACGGGTTGTTTGTCACGGCCGATACTCGCTATGTCAAACGAGTTTCAGAGCCGGGGTCGGTCATTGCGCTCAGCGATTGGCAGCCGCCTCGCACGCCGTCATCGCGTCGTCACAGTTGAAAAACACGCGAGCATCCTTGAGTTGATGCGCTTCCACATGCCAATACCCAGTGACCGGGTTTTGTCAATCGTGGAGAAGGTGGGGTTCGGGCGGCCTCGTTCACTGGCATGATCGCGGGCGGGAGGGCCTCCCTACCGCCTGAGGTGTTTCAGTGGATTGCGGCAATGCATTCATAGAACTGCGTGACCGGCTGCTGTGCGAGGGGACATCCCATGCGCAGGCCTTGGAGTCGTTTCGCTGGCCCGCGTTCGCTCACTTCAATTGGGCGAGGGACTATTTCGACCGGATCGCGGTGGGTAACGATCGCCCGGCGCTACGGGTCGTGGATGATGGCGGGCGCGATGTGAGCTTGAGCTATGCCGAACTCGCGCATCGCTCGAACCAGGTGGCGAATTTCCTGGCCTCGCTGGGTGTAGGCCCGCAAGATCGCGTGCTCATCATGCTCGGCAATGCGGTCGCGCTGTGGGAGACCATGCTGGCGACCATCAAGTTGGGGGCGGTGATGATTCCGGCAACGACTTTGCTGCAGGCGGCGGATCTGGAAGATCGTCTCGCACGCGGGCGAGTTCATGCGGTAGTCACGGACCGAGCGCTGACTCGGCACTTCGAGGGGTTGCCGGGCGCGCCGATCCGTGTTTCGGTGGGCGGCACGCCGCCCGGATGGATCGAATTCGAGAACAGCCGTAGCGCGGATGCGAGTTGCCTCGAGCGTGAGCCGACACCGGCCGATGCATTGATGTTGCTTTATTTCACGTCGGGCACGACGGCGAAACCCAAATTGGTGGCCCACTCCCAGACGTCCTATCCTGTCGGCCATTTGTCCACGGCGTATTGGATTGGATTGCGGCGCGGCGATGTGCACTTGAACTTAAGTTCTCCTGGGTGGGCTAAACATGCGTGGTCGTGTTTCTTCGCGCCTTGGAACGCCGAGGCCACGGTGCTTGCTTATCAATATGAGCGGTTCAGCGCCACCGCGCTGCTCGATCAACTGGTGCGTTGCCGTGTGACCACGTTCTGTGCGCCGCCCACCGTGTGGCGCATGCTCATTCAGGAAGATCTGCGCCGTTGGCCGGTGGTCTTGCGCGAGGTGGTGGGCGCGGGTGAGCCGCTGAACCCCGAGGTCATCGAGCGAGTGAAGGCGGCCTGGGGTTTGACCATTCGCGACGGATTCGGCCAGACCGAAACTACGGCGCAGATCGGCAATCCGCCCGGCCATTTGTTGAAGCCGGGGTCCATGGGCCGGCCCTTGCCTGGCTATTCGATCGTTCTGCTGGCGCCCGACGGCAGCGTGGGGGATGAGGGCGAGATTTGTCTCGACCTGGCTGAGCGGCCGGTCGGACTCATGCACGCCTATCTCGATGACCCCGGAAAGACGGCGGAAGTCATGCGCGACGGCTACTACCATACCGGCGATGTGGCGAGCCGGGATCCTGACGGTTATCTCACCTACGTTGGGCGGCTCGATGATGTGTTCAAGGCGTCCGACTATCGGATCAGTCCGTTTGAGCTGGAGAGCGTGTTGATCGAGCATGCGGCAGTGGCCGAAGCGGCGGTGGTGCCCAGTCCTGATCCGCTGCGGCTTGCGGTGCCCAAGGCGTATGTGGTGTTGGTGGCCGGCGCGACGGCGGATGCGGCGACCGCACGTTCCATTCTGGAATACGTGCGCAGTCGCGTCGCGCCGTTCAAGCGCATACGGCGTCTGGAGTTCGCGGATTTGCCGAAGACTATTTCCGGCAAGATCCGCCGCGTCGACCTTCGCGTGTCGGAGCATGCTCGGCCGGTGCCTTGTGTGCGGCGGGCGCAAGAGTTCTGGGAAGAGGATTTCCCTGATATGCGGCGTGGGGAAGGCCCGGACCGGGCGGCGAACTCGTGAATACTGGGACGCAGTCCATCCGGCGTTTCCGGGTGGCCGTCGACACGGGGTCGGATGCCGCCGCAGCCGCTGCAACCATTGCGGCTGACGGGGGCGAGAGTGCGTTGACCGTGGTGTTTGCTTCCTCCGCGTACGATCTCGCGACCTTGGGGGCCGAGCTCGCGGCGCGCGGGGTTGACCGGGTCATCGGCGCCTCGACCGGACGCGTCATCAGCGCGAATGGCTTCGAACCGGGCGGCCTGTCGGGTTTTCATTTGCCCGCGGGCCGTTTTGCGACGGCGGACACCGTCCTCGAGGACGTGGCAGGTATGGGGTTGCCGGAGCTACGGGCGCGCGTGCATCAGGTACGATCGGAACTCAATCAGGGGCCCGGTGGTTCGTTTGAACATCGCTTCGCGTTGCTGTTGGTCGACGCCGAGTCGCGCTGCGAGGAGCGGCTCGCGGCCGTTCTCGGCATGGAGTTGAACGGGGTGCCGTTGATCGGCGGCTCGGCGGGCGATTTGTATTTCAATCCGCTCGGACACCCGCCGGGCAGCACACGGCTGCTGTATCACGGCGGCGCGAAGTGTGGCGCGGCGATTCTGTGCCTGGTGGCGACGACGTCGGCGGTGGCGGCGTATTGCCACAATCACTATGTTCCCGGCGACAAGAAATTGGTGATCACCGAGGCCGATCCGGCCCGCCGTCTGGTACAAGAAATCGACGGCCGTGCGGCGCTGGCGGTATATGCGGCGGCCTGCGGTTTTCGTAAACCGCCGCGCGATAGCGGCGACTTTGCGCCGTTCCCGTTGATGATTCGCATCGGGGGTCAGTATTATGCGCGCGGCATGCAGAGAATTTACCCGGAAGGTGTGCTGGAGTTCGCCTGTGCGCTCGAGCCGGGGCTGGTGGTGGCGCTCGGCAAACCGGGGGATATGACCGCCAGCCTCGATGGCCTTTTTGCGACCATGCGGCGGCAGATCGGCACGCCCGAACTAGTCATCGGTGTCGATTGCGCGGCGCGCACCGCTTTCATGGAACGGCAGGGCCTCACCCAAGGCATCGAATCGCGCTTGCGGGATCACGCGGTGACGGGCTTCTCCTCGCTGGGCGAGCAGTTCAATACCATGCACGCGAACAATTCCTTCATCTGTCTGGGCATCGCGTCGGCCTCATGAAATCGCGTACGGCAGGCGCCGCAACTGCGGCGAGTACCGCGAGCCGGCTGCGGGCGGAGAATCGCGCGCTGAAAAAATCGGTTCAGGCGTTGATGGTCCGGGTGGAGAAAACGGTTGATCGGCAGGGGAGTGCGTTCTCGTGGTTCCAGGCGGCGGCCAGCCTCGAGGAGGCGATCCGCCAGCGCACCGAGCAATACGAGCAGCTGAATCTGCGGCTGACGGAGGAACTCAGATCCCGCCGTGAGATCGAGCTTGCACTCAAGCAGGCCAAGGAGTTCGCCGATAGTGCGAATGAGACCAAAACGCGGTTTCTGGCCGCGGCGAGTCATGATCTTCGGCAGCCTCTGAGTTCCGCGCTTTTGTTTTTGGAATCGATCAACGAGGCGGTGCTAACCGGCCTGGATCTGGACTATTTGCACAAGGCGCGGGTGGCGCTCGCCTCGCTGAGTAATTTGCTGGACACGCTGCTCGACGTGGCGCGTCTGGATTCGGGCGGCATCGAACCGCAGTACGCGGACTTTCCGGTGAGCACGGTTCTGGACCGGATCGTTCCCGAGTTCGGCAGCGTGGCGCGCTCCGCGGGGCTGCAATTGGATTTTGTGTCCTGCAGCGCCTGGGTGCGGTCCGACATGCATCTGTTGGAGACAGTGCTGCGCAACCTGATCAGCAATGCGATCCGCTACACCTTGCGCGGCCGTGTGTTGGTCGGTTGCCGGCGCAAGCGCGACGGGTTGCTGATCTCGGTGCTGGATACGGGGCTGGGAATCGAGGGCGAACACTTGGAGGCCATCTTCACAGCGTATTACCAGGTACCGGCCGGTGGACGCGCGCGCACCAAGGGCATCGGCCTCGGCTTGTCCATCGTCGAGCGCATCTCGACGCTGCTTAGCTTAAGCCGGGTGGTGCGATCCGTGCCTGGACGCGGGTCTTTATTCGCCGTGCTCGTGCCCTACGGCAAGCCGCGGGCGCGCGTTCGGTCGCGGGTGACGGCCGCCGCCGGCAGCGCCCGCGTGCCCAGTCTTGCCATCGCTGTTATCGATGATGATCCCGGCGTGCGGTTGGGTATGGCGGCGACCCTGGTCAAATGGGGTCATCGGCCGATTGTCGCGGCGACGGCGACGGAGGCGGTGGTGCAATTCATCGGCGCCGACCTCTCGCCCGATTTCATCATCAGCGACTATCATCTCGCCGGTTCCATGAAGGGCGACGAGGCGATCGACGAGGTGCGCCGCGAGTTCGATCGGGCGCCGCCTGCCGCCATCATGACCAGCGACCCGGATTCCAAGCTGCGCGCGGCGGTGGCGACTCAGGGATTTACGTTGTTGGCGAAGCCCATCAACCTGGCCGAACTGCGCGCGCTGCTGGAGCGGATCGCGACTCAGTAGCCGGAGTCGAGGAGGCGTCGTGCTTCCAGACCCGCCTGCATCCGGTTGGTGACGCCGAGCTTGCGAAAAATTGCCGAGACATGGGCCTTGACAGTGATCTCGCTGATTTCCAACTTGCGGGCGATTCCCTTGTTTGACAGACCGGTGCACAGCAGTTCGAGAACCCGACGCTGCCTCAGCGTGAGATCGTTACGGACGGCGGCGCTATCGGCGTTGCGCAATGCCGCTACCACACCTGTGGGCATGTAGGTGCCGCCGGCGAGTATGACTTTCAGCGCATTGATCAGCACCTGGCTGGGCGCGGATTTGGGGATGAAGGCGCTGGCCCCGCTCATGATGGCATCCTGCATTACCTTGGGATCCCCGACGGCGGAGATCACCACGATGGGGGTAGTCGGGACTATTTCCCTGAGGGCGTGCAGGCAGGAGAGTCCGGCCGCACCCGGCAGGTTGAGATCGAGCAAGACCAGATCGAATGTTGGCTTGCCCGTGACGGCCGCCAGCACTTCCTCCTGCGAGGCTGCTTCGTCGATCTCCGCGCCGGGGCAGGCCTGCGGCACGACAGCCCGCAATGCGTCGCAGTACAAGGGATGATCGTCGGCGATCAGGACGCGCGGCGGCGCGCCGTGGGCACTTTGCGTGTTCATCGAATGATCCGTAGCAACGAGGCGAGGTCGATACCAAAGTATTAGTCCGTCTGCTCCTTAGGACTTATACCCTAAGTTGCACTCTGGCGGCGATACTGACCGGGTCGAAACAACGATATGCGTTCGCCTCGTCGATCAGTCGGGAGTTCCAATGAGTACCGCCGCAGCAATGAGCGCTCCGAATCGCACACTCGCCAATGATCTGTCCAGCATCCTGCCGGCCAACGCCGCTTTCTTGGCCAAGCCGCGCAAGCTATTGATCGATGGCGCCTGGGTCCCCGCCGCCGGCGGCAAGACTTTCGAGGTGCGTGACCCTTCGAGCGACAACGTGATTGCGCACTGCGCTCTGGGCGATGCCACGGATGTGGATCGTGCGGTGGCGGCGGCGCGCCGCGCGTTCGAGGAGGGGGAATGGGCGCAAATGAAGCCGGTGGACCGGGAGCGGGTGCTGCACCGGCTGGCTGACTTGATCGAGCAGCATGCGGATGAATTGGCGGAACTCGAGGCCATCGATAACGGCAAGTCCGTGGTGATGGCGCGTCATGTGGATATCAAGCATGCGTTGGAAGTGTGGCGCTACATGGCGGGCTGGCCCACCAAGCTCGAGGGGAAGACGCTGCCTTTGAGCGGCACCTTGGTACCGGGTCAACAGTACGCGGCGTTCTCGACTCGTGAACCCGTGGGTGTGGTCGGCGCGATCATCGCCTGGAATTTCCCGTTCTTGCTGGCGACGTGGAAATGCGCACCGGCACTGGCCGCCGGCTGTACGGTGGTGTTGAAACCGGCGGAGGAAACTCCGTTGACGGCGCTGCGCCTGGGTGAACTCGCGCTCGAGGCGGGATTTCCCAAGGGGGTGCTCAATGTGGTGACCGGCATGGGTCCTACGGCAGGCGCCGCGCTGTCGGCACATGCCGGCGTCGACAAAGTGACGTTCACGGGTTCCACCGAGGTCGGCCGGCTGATCGTGCAGGCGGCGGCGGGCAACATGAAGAAGGTCACGGTGGAACTGGGCGGTAAGTCACCGGCTATTATTTTGCCGGATGCGGATCTGGATGTGGCCATCCCCGGGGCGGCGAGCGCCATTTTCTTCAATCAGGGCCAAGTGTGCAGTGCGGGATCGCGTTTGTACGTCGCCGCGCAGCATTTCGATCGCGTGGTCGGCGGTATCGTGGAACAGGCAAAAGGCATGAAATTGGGACCGGGTCTCGATACCACCACGCAGATCGGGCCCTTGGTGTCGTCCATTCAGCGTGATCGGGTCACGGGCTACTTAAAGGACGGGGCCGCGGCCGGCGCGAGTGCGGCAACCGGCGGTCACGCGCTGGCCACTTCCGGCTACTACGTTGAGCCGACCGTGTTCGTGAACGTCAATCAGCAGATGTCGGTGGTGCGCGAGGAGATTTTCGGACCCGTGGTCGTGGCGCAGCCTTTCGATGATGTGGCGGATATCGCCCGCATCGCGAACGATTCCATCTATGGCCTGGCGTCGAGCATCTGGGGCCGCGACATCGGCAAGATCTTGCGACTGGCACCGAAGCTGCGTGCCGGCACGGTCTGGGTGAATTGTCACAATGTACTGGATGCGACCATGCCCTTCGGCGGCTACAAGCAATCCGGCTGGGGCCGTGAGCTGGGCGGCGAGTCTGTGTATTCTTATCTGGAGAGCAAGTCGGTGTGTATCAACATCACGGCGTGATGCATTGTGAGGTCGAATCGCCAGCGTGGCGCCACAGAACACGGAACGTAAGGGTAGGGAGCGAATTTGAATAGGTACGAAGTGTGCATTACGACGGGCAAGCTGCCCGCGCAGAGGGCAGGGATCGTTAACGGGACACGGCTGATGGGGCCGGCCGTGATCATGACTGTGTTGGCGGCCGCCGGCACCGTCGGTATCGCGGCTCCCGCAGTCAGCGCGGCGACTGGAGATACCGCGGCTAGTGCGACCACGGCCGCGCCCGCCGATGCAGATGCCATCCAGGAAATCGTGGTAACGGCACAGAAGCGCTCCGAGAGTCTGCAGAGCGTGCCGGTGTCGGTCACGGCGCTCACCAGCGCACAACTCTCGCAATTGAAAATGGATTCGCCGTCGGATTTGGTCACGCAGGTTCCGAATTTGCAGGTGAACGGCATCGTGGGCGAGGGCTCGCCGCTGTTTTCGCTGCGCGGCGTGTCGATGTTCGATTACAGCCTCAATCAATCGAGCCCCGTGGCGAGCTACATCGATGAGGTTTACAAGGGCAACTTCGTGCTGTTCGGCGTGGAGATGTACGACTTGGAGCGCATCGAGGTGTTGCGCGGGCCGCAGGGCACGCTGTATGGCAAGAACACCACGGGCGGTGCCATCAATTTCATCACTCACAGCATCGGCTTCGACACGGAGGCGGACATCAAGGTCGGCGTGGGTAATTACAACCGCCGGGAATTCGAGGGTGATCTACAGACGGCTCTGGTGCCGGATCGGCTGGCGGTGCGTTTTGCATTTACGTATACCAAGGTGGATGGATACATTCACAACGTGCTGCAGGGGCATCCGGATCTGGAGGGGGTGGATCAGTACGGCGTGCGGTTATCCTTTCTGTACAAGGCCAACGATGATTTGAACTTCACGCTGCGACTGTCGAAGAGCATGCAGGACCCGCAGAACTACGCCATTATTGATGGACGAATTCCCGCGCCCTCGCCGGGCAATCCGGGCGGTGTCGGCTTCACCGGATATTTCCGCACTCAGAACGGCAGCTACGGCGGCATGCCGCTGACCAATTATCAGATCGCGCAGAATTACACGCCGAGGCGGCGGCAGGACAACGAGGCCGTGGAACTCACGGGTGAATGGACGGTGTCGCCTACGAACAAGGTGACGTCCCTCACGTCCTGGGATGAGGGCAGGCTGTTCAATCCCGAAGGCACGGATGGCTCGCCGTATGATATCTGGAAAATTCCCTACATCGGCGATACGCGCCAGGTGACTCAGGATCTGCGTCTGACCTCGACGGGCGATTCGCCGTTGCGCTACATCGTGGGTGCCTACTACCAGCACGAGATCGTGTTCAATTCGACCGAGAACGCGATTTTCACGGACCCCGCGTTCAATACCTTCAACGACTACCGCGACTGCGCCGCGAGTTCGTTCGGGGCGGGCGGCGGATACAACATCGGCTCCAATATCAATCTGGGCTGCGACTATTTCAATTCGTTCGACCAGATACTCAATAGCTGGGCGGCCTATACGGACGACAGCTACAAGGTGCTGGACTGGCTGACGCTGCGCGCCGGATTGCGCTACAACCATGACAATGGGGCGCAGAAGAATGCGCTGGACCAGCTGCGCGGCAGCGATCAGGCGCCGATTGCCAATCTGGGATTCTTCAGCCCGCAGCCGAATGGCACCGTGGGGCCGACATTGGTGCTGCCGGGCTCACCGAACTACAACGAGCTGGTCAATCAGACCCGCAGCCAGTTCTTTCACAATACGGCGACCACCGGCCGTCTGGGGGTGGACTTCACGCTCACTTCCGATGCGCTGCTGTATTTGAATTACAGCCGCGGTTATCGCTCGGCGGCCTTCAATGCGCAGTTCCTGTTCACGCCCAGCGACTTGACCACGGTGAAGCCTGAGATTCTGGACTCGTACGAAGCGGGGTTTAAGACCTCGTGGCTGGACCATCGGCTGCAAGTGAACGGTGCCGTGTTCCATTATCAATATAAGAATCAACAGATCATTGATGTGTATCCCACGGGGCAGCAGCCGCTCGTCAATCTGGGCAAGTCGAAAATCGACGGCGGCGAACTCGAGGTGGTGGCGCGGCCGGTGCATTCGCTGACCCTGCGTGCGAGCGCCGGGTTTCTGCGCAGCGATGTGCAGGAGGGCACGCTGGCGACCGGGTCCATCCATGGCCAGGAGCTGCCGTATGCGCCGCATTTCTCCGGCACGTTGGCGGCGGACTGGGAGGCTTGGCAGGTATCGGCGGCCAAGGTGGTGGTGCATGTGGACACGAACTATAATTCGAAGCAGTACCTGGCGCTGCCAAATGAGGACGCGATTTCGCAGGGCGGGTACTCGCTGCTGAACGGACGACTCAGCCTGCAGTCGGGCGACGACAAGTGGGATGTGGGGGTCTGGGGACGCAACATCGCCGACAAGTTCTATTTGACGAACGCGGTCGACGTGCAGGGTTTCGGCTTCGACTATCGCCACGTGGGCATACCGCGTATGTTTGGCGTCGATGCGCACTACCATTTCTAATGGCCGCACGGGCTAAAGGCCTATGCACCCGACCCGCCGGACACCGGATCTAAGTTTCGTGTCGGGCACCAGCGATCGGCCTCTCATCTATCAAACCGTGGACGGCGTGTTGAAGGCGGCCGCCTTGGGATGGCCGGATCGGCTCGCGCTGGCGGCGCCGTTCCAGTCGCGGCGATACAGCTTCGCCGAATTCGACGCCCAAGTGGAGCAGGTGGCCCGGGGGATGATGGGTTGCGGCCTTGAGCCGGGGGAGCGCATCGGTATCTGGGCGCCGAATTGCGCGGAGTGGGTGTTGACGATGTTCGCGGCGGCGCGGGCCGGGCTGATATTGGTGAACATCAATCCGGCGTACCGGCAGACCGAGCTCGAGTTCGCGCTGCGCTTGGTGGGCTGCCGAGCCCTGGTGTTTGCGCCGCGCTTCAAGACCAGCGACTACGGCGCGATGCTGCGGTCTGTGATGCCTGAATTGTTCGGAGGCCTGCCTGGCCGGCTGGAATGCGCGGCTTTTCCGGAACTGAGGTTGTTGGTGCAACTCGGCATGGAGCCTATGGGCGGCGCTCTGTCGTTCGATGAGCTCATCGCCGCCGGTCAGCATGTCGACGCGGCGGCGACGGCGTCGATCGAGAAGACGCTGGATGCGGACCAGGTGTTCAATATTCAGTTCACCAGCGGCACGACCGGTACGCCGAAGGGCGCGACGCTGACGCATTTCAACATCGTGAACAATGGGTACTTCGTCGGCGAGGGCATGCGGCTGGGTGCGGATGACCGGCTATGCATTCCGGTGCCGCTGTACCACTGCTTCGGCATGGTTCTGGGCGTGCTGGCGGCCATGACTCATGGCGCGGCCAGCGTGTTGTCGGGCGACGGATTCGAGCCGCTGGCCGTGCTGGACACGGTGGCGAAGGAGCGGTGCACGGCGCTGCACGGTGTGCCCACCATGTTCATCGCGGAACTGGAGCACCCTCGATTCGGCGAGTTCGATTTGTCGTCGCTGCGCACCGGCATCATGGCGGGAGCTCCTTGTCCGATCGCGGTAATGCGGCGGGTGGTTGACGAGATGCACATGCCGGAGGTGACCATTTGCTACGGCATGACGGAGACCAGTCCGGTCAGTTTTCAGACCCAACCGGATGATCCCCTCGAGCGGCGCGTAGGTACGGTGGGCCGGGTGCATCCGCATGTACAGGTGAAGGTCATCGACGAGGCGGGACGGGTGACGCCGCGAGGCACTCCGGGAGAACTGCTGACTCGCGGCTACAGCGTGATGCGCGGCTACTGGGATGACGCGCAGCGTACTCGCGATGTCATCGATACGGGCGGTTGGATGCACACCGGCGATCTGGGCGTGATCGACGAGGAGGGCTACTGCAACATCGTCGGCCGCGTGAAGGACATGATCATCCGCGGCGGCGAGAATGTGTCGCCGCGAGAAATCGAGGAATTTCTGTATCGCCACCCGGCGGTGTTCGATGTGGCCGTGGTGGGCGTGCCCGATGCCAAATACGGGGAGGCGGTCTGCGCCTGTATCCGGTTACGGGGCGGAATGTCCATCACCGAAGAGGAGATCCGGGAGTTTTGCCGCGGGCAAATCGCGCACTACAAAGTGCCGCGCTATGTGCGCTTCGTGGATGGCTTCCCGCTCACCATCAGCGGCAAGGTTCAGAAATATTTGATCCGCGAGCAGATGCGCTCGGAGCTCAATCTCACCGAGGAAGTTCACGCATGACGCACGATGTCGTCATCTGCGGCGCGGGGCCCGCCGGCAGCGTGGTGGCGCAACGGCTCGCAGCCGCGGGATTGCGCGTGGCCCTCGTCGGCGCGGCAACTCGCCCTGGGTGGGAGGGATTGTCGTCGCGCAGCCGCGGATTGTTGACGGAAGAGGGTGTCGATCGCCAAGGCGAAGTCATCGCCGGACCGTTCATACGGCGGGGTGTGTGGGCGAATGGGCGCAGCGTGGAAGGAGTCGAGTGGCTGGTGGAGAGAGCGGCACTGGCGGATGCCCTGAGCGCTCGCGCTCATGAACGAGGAGCGGATTACCGGGCGGACACCGTGACGAGCACGACGCGGGCGGGTGATCACTGGCGTGTGGCGTTGCGGAGTGGCGAGGTGCTCGCGGCGCGGATGGTGGTTGATGCGCGGGGACGCAGGGCGCGCTCGCCGCAGAGACACGAATCGTGCAATACCGAGGCAATGCGCGACGGATTTAGGCGATCGGGGCCGCTGTTGCTGGCGATTGGGCAACAATTTCGGCGACAGGGTGCGGGGGGTTCGGGCACGGGCATCGGGTCGACTGACACGGGTTGGTGCTGGTGGGCTGAGCGGGGAGACGCGCTGTGGGTTCAGATCATTGGCAAGCCGCGCTCCTTGCAGCCGACGGCGTGGGTGGCGGCCGCGGCGGCGCAGATTCCGGCGCTCGCTCGGGCACTGGAGGGCGCAATTCCCGATGGCGCTCCGGTGGCTCGAGCTGCTCATGCGCAACTGCGTCATGCATGCAGGGCTGCTCAGGTTCGACCCGGAGTTGCGTGCGGGGCTGGTCGCGTTCAGCTCGGCGGCGCCAGTGGATCTGACGGTGTCGAGCCGACGTTCTGGTTGGCGGGGGATTCGGCGATGGCGTTGGATCCTTTGTCCGGCCAGGGCGTGTACGAGGCGGTACGGGGGGCTCGATTGGTGGCGACGGCGATTCAGTCGGTGACGGCGGGGGGAGATGCGCGGGTGGCGCAACGCTTCGTCGATGAACGGCGCACGGAGTCTTGGCTGAACGGCGTGCGGGTGGCTGCCGGCTTTTATCGCGAGAACGAGCGCTGCGGCGGTTTTTGGAGTGAGACGGCGGCGGCGTATGAAGTGTTGCTGACGGAACGCGGGGGCTTGGCGCGGATCGAGCGGCGGCCGGTGTTGGATGAGGGGCGGATAGTGGAGCGCGATGTCGTGGTCACGGCGCAGCACCCGCGCGGGGTGTGGCAGGTTGCGGGCGTGCCGTTGCTGGCGCTGCAGGCGTACCTGGCGACGACGGAGCACGCGAGCGTCGATGCGGTGGCTGTTGCATTGGACCGGACGCCGGCGGCGGTGGCTTCGGCGATGAGTTGGTTGCGGGAGAGAGGATCACTGCTACGGCAGGGTCTGCCACGAGTGTCGTCAGGAGGTTAATGCCGTGTCGATGGGTCTCACCAGGAATTGGACATTGTTGGGCGCTGCGCTGCTGTGGGGGTTGGGCTGGCAGTCGGCGGGCGCCGCGGCGGCGGCATCGGGTCCGGAGTTGGTGCGGGCCTATTGCAGTGGCTGTCACCAGGAGCACGCGGGGTCGTTCGAGCGCATCAGTGCGATTCGCAAGACGCCGGAAGGGTGGGTGATGACGTTGTTCCGCATGCGGCAAGTGCATGGTCTGGTGTTGGAGGAGGGGGTGCATGAGTCGCTGGTGCGTTATTTGTCGCAGGCTCAGGGGTTGGCGCCGGCGGAGTCGGCGGCGGGGCGCTTTGCGTTGGAGCGGCGGCCGAACGCGCAGGACTTGGATTTGGGCGCAGAGGTGGGGGTGATGTGTGGGCGCTGTCATTCGCTGGCGCGCGTGGCGTTGCAGCGCCGCGATGCGGATGAGTGGCGCAAGTTGAACCATACGCATGTGGGGCAGTGGCCTTCCTTGGAGTACCAGCAGGGGGGGCGGGATCGGGCGTGGTGGGATATTGCCAATGGGAAGCTGCCGGAGCAGCTGGCGGCTCTGTTTCCCTTTGAGTCGACGGCGTGGACGCAGTGGAAGGCGCGTCCTGCGCGGGACTTGAGCGGCGGCTGGGTGGTGGTGGGACATGTGCCGGGGGGCAAGGATTTTTATGGGTCGGCGCGCATCGAGCGTGGGGCTGACGGTGATTACTCGGCGCACTATGAATTGGTGGATGTGGCGGGTATTGCAATGAACGGGGAGTCGAAGGCCATCGTGTACACGGGCTATGAGTGGCGCGGTCGGGCGGAGTTGGGGGCGCGTTCGCTGCGTGAGGTGTATGCGGTGTCGGAGGACGGCAACCGGATCTCGGGACGATGGTTCGATGCGGAGCATGCGGAGGATGGGGGCGATTGGACGGCGATTCGCGAATCGGGGACTGCAGAAGTGTTGGCAGTACTGCCGCGGTCGGTGCGGGCGGGATCGGCCGGTACGGTCATTGTTGTGGGGAATGGATTGGGGGCGGCCGTGTCGTTCGGCGACGGGATCGTGGTCACGAACGTGCGGCGGGATGCGCATAGCGTTCGGGCTTTGGTGACTGTGGCGGCGGGTGCGGCGCCGGGTTTGCGGGCTGTGTCGTCGGGCGGCGCGACGGGGCGGCTGGCGGTGTACCGGCAGATCGATCAGATCGATGTGCTGCCGAGTTATGGCATTGCGCGGTTGGGGGGTGGGCGGATCGCGCCGGTGACGGCGCAGTTCGAGGCGATGGCGTCGACGCGATTGCCGAGTGGTGAGTTGTTGGCGCTGGGTCCGGTGGCGGCGGAGTGGTCGAGCATCCCTTTCGACGCGGAGGCGAAGCGTACGGAGGATGAGAAATTCGCGGGGCACTTCGATGCTCGCGGCTGTTTCTCGCCGAGTTCAGCGGGGCCGAATCCGGCGCGTGAATATTCGGGGGACAATGTGGGGAACTTGACCGTGGTGGCGCGTGCGCTTGACGGTGACCGTAGTGTCGAGGGGCGCGGTCACTTGGTGGTGACGGTGCAGCGTTGGAATAATCCGCCGATTTACTGAGGTCCCATGCAAATGCAAACTACGGCTGAGCGATTGGAGTGGAATTCTTGGAACGGGCATCTGGTGAGTACGGAGGCGGACACGTACCTGCTGCATGTGCCGACGACGGCGGTATTCGGCGTAGATTCGCTGGGGCTGTCGGTGATCGAGCATTGCCGGGAGGCGGGGGGACATAGTGTCGATGAGCTGGTGACTTTGCTGGGCGACCGGCATGAGCCGGGGCGGGTGCGGGCGTTCGCGGCGGAACTGCGCAAATTGGAAATGCTGCAGCCGTCGGGGCGTTTGAAGCCGGTCAATCCGCACAGCGTGAAAGTGAATTCGTATCCGTTGAGCACTCTAGTGCTGAACGTGAACACGGGCTGCAATTTGTCGTGCACGTATTGCTACAAGGAGGATCTGGCGACGCCGGCGGATGGGCGCAAGATGGATTTCGTGACGGCGGCGCGCAGCGTGGATTTGTTGTTGAAGGCGGGCGCGGCGCGCGACAAGGTGAACATCGTGTTCTTCGGCGGGGAGCCGTTGAGCAATGTTGCCTTGATCAAGCAAGTGGTGGGCTATGCCGAGGTTGCTGCGCAGCGCGTGGGCAAGCACATGGATTTTTCCATGACCACGAATGCGACCTTGTTGACGCCGGCCTTGATCGATTATTTCGATGCGCATCGATTCGGTATTTCCGTGTCCATCGATGGGCCGAAAGATATTCATGACCGACATCGCAAAAGTGTCGGGGGCAAGGGGACGTATGAGGTGGTGGCGCGCAAGGTGCGGGTCTTGCTGGAGCGCTATCGTTCGCGGCCGGTGGGCGCACGGGTGACGCTGGGGAGCGGGACCACGGAGGTGGAGGCGATACATGCGCATTTGCGCGGTGAGATCGGCTTCCATGAGGTGGGGTATGCGCCGGTGACGGCGGCGGCCGAGGCGGGTCATGCCTTGTCGGACGCTGAGCTTAAGGAGGTGCATCGCGCCTTCGAGCGGTTGGGCGAGGACTATCGGCGGGCGGCGCTGCGCGGCGAGAACAATGGCTTTTCGAATATGCATCAGTTGATGACGGACTTGCACGAGGGGCGGCGCAAGTCGTTGCCCTGCGGCGCGGGGGTGGGGCTGCTGGCGGTGGATGGCGACGGCGAACTCAATCTGTGTCATCGCTTCACGGGGTCGGATTTGCCGACCTTCGGCAATGTGACGGACGGTATCGACGGTGAACGCTTGGGTGCTTTCATCGACAAGGCCATTGACCGGGGAGGGACACATTGCGAAACCTGCCGGATACGGAATTTGTGCGCGGGTGGCTGTTATCACGAGTCCTATTCCCGCTTCGGCGATGCGCACCACCGTACGTATCACTACTGCGACTTACTGCGGAGTTGGGTGGACTTCGGTGTGCGGGTGTATGCCGACATTCAGCGCCATAACCCGGGATTTTTTACCCGCCACTTGGAACCGAGGTCTGCACTGTCATGAGCGAATTGAAACCGACCAATCATAAAGCGGAGTTGCTGCTGGATGCGGTGGCGGAAGGACACGTGGCCGAGGTGTTGGCCATGGAGACGGTCGCTGGCTGCGCGACGACGTTCGATCCGGGCTGGGAGGTGGACCCGTTCGGGGGGGTGGCGTCCTTGTGCCAGCCCATGGAGGCGGATTTGTATGGCTGTTCGGATCCGTGTTGGTGGCCGGCGCAGGTGCCGGACACCATGGGTTCTTATCCGGGATGGGACGCGGGCAAGCCGTCGGCGGCGGGGGATTGGCGCGATCTCGATTCTGTATTCCCGAAGAAATGAGCAGGAGAGTCAGGATGTCATCGGTACGGTCGGTTTGCGCCGGGCTGGGTGCTGCGCTGGGGCTGTCGCTGGTGCTGGCGGGCGTCGCACGCGCGGGCGACCTGTTAGTGACCGCGGCCAAGCCGGATCAGCTGTTCGTGATCGATGCGGCGAGGCGCAGTGTGCGGGCGGAGCATCATATTGCCGGCGCCAATGGCCAAATTTTCACCACGCTCATATCGCCGGACCAGCGTACGGCGTACTTGCTGGTGGATAAGATGGAGCGGATCGTGGGGGTGGATCTGGCGAGCGGGCGCGAGGTATTTCGCGCGGAACTGTCGACGCCGGTGGAGCGGGTGAAGGATTTCTTTGCGATGGCGTTGACGCCGGACGGCAGGGAACTGCTGGTCTATGAATTACCGACGGAGCTCAAACCCAGCGAATATGTGGTGAAGGAGCCGCGCTTCGCGATTTTTCGCACCGATGCCGGGCTGGCGGCAACGCCGGTGCGCAGTTTCGCGGCACCTCGGCGCATTCACATGGTGTTGATGCGGCCCAGTGGGCGCAGCTTCTATGCGTTGGGGTTCGATTTGTATGAGTATGACCTCAAGTCGGGCAAGCTGTTGGAGACGCGGGGGATTCAGAAGTGGGCGATGGCGGATCACTCGCAGCCGGACTTGCTGGCGTTCTGGCCGGTGACCGAGCCGACGGGGGTGTTCACCAGCCCGGTGTATTCGGATCTCAAGACGGGCAACAGGACTGTGCCAATGACTGGGCTGATGTCGCTGGATTTGAAATCGGGCGCGCTGTCGTATGCGGATTTCGAACCCTTGTCGGCGTTGATTTTCTCGACGGTGCTGAGCCCGGACAAGAGCCATGCGTATGGGGTGTATTCGACGCTGACGAGCATCGATGTGGCAAATCATCGGCTGGATAAGCGGGTGTCATTGGATCACACGTTCTATTCGGTGAATGTGTCGTCGGACGGACGCGAGGTGTACACGGGGGGAACCAACTGCGACGTGGGGTTCTACGATGCCGCGAGTCTGGAGAAGAAGGCAATTTTGAAATTGCCGGGGTGCAGCGATCAGACGCTGTCGACCTTGCGTGTCATCCATGATCGGTAAATCTGCCGGCATGCGGTCGTTGTTGTGGCCGCATGTGCGGCCGCAGCTCGGGTTGCTGGTCTTGGCGTTGACGTTGGCATTGGTGATGGCGGCGCTGTCGGCGGTGCAGCCGTTGCTCACGCGCATGGTCATCGATCAGGGATTGATCGGGCGGCAGTTTGTGAGATTGGTGGAGGCGTGCTTAGGGATGCTGGGATTGGGCGCGGTGGCGTTCTTGCTGGGCGGCGTGCACCGGGTGATTTATGTGCGCGCGTCGGGGCGGGCGTTATTTTCGCTGCGCGGTGCGGTGTATGCGCATTTGCTGCGGGTGTCGCCGCGGCGGCTGGCGCGGGTGCCGGTGGGTGACTTGGTGAGCCGGCTGGATGGGGATATTGCCGAGGTGCAACGCTTCGGTACGGATGCGGCGTCGTCGATCATCAGTAGTGTGCTGACGTTGGTAGCCGTCGGCGCGGTGATGCTGGGACTCTCTTGGCGGTTGACCTTGCTGGTGCTGGGACTGCTGCCGTTGCAGTTGCTGGTGCGGCAGTATGCGCGGCCGCGGATCGAGGCGAGTACGCGCGCCTTGCGTGAGGCGGCGGCGCGCTTGAGTGGGTTTTTGGTGGAGACCTTGTCGGGGGCGCGCACGGTGCAGGCGGCGGCAGCTGAGGAGGTGGAGGGGCGGCGGTTGGATGCGTTGGGGAGCGCGTATCTGGGGCGGGTGTTGCGTCAGCAATTGGTGACGTATTCGACGGGATCGCTGGCGGGATTCTTGGGGCATGTGGCGACGGCGGCGACGTTCGTGTTGGGCGGTTGGTATGTGCTGCAAGGACACTTGAGCGTGGGCACATTGGTGGCGTTCGTAGCCTATTTGGGGCGCAGCGCCGGATCGGCGTCGTCGATGGCTGCCTTGTATACCGGGTATCAGCGGGCGCGAGTGAGTCTGACGCGGGTGGAAGAATTGTTGGATCTGCCGTGCGTGCCCGAGTCTGCGGGCGCGATTGCGGTGTCGGCGGATGCGCGTGGGGCGCTGCGCTTCGAGGCGGTGAGTGTCGCGGCGGCCATCGAGGGGCGGCCGGTGCTGGATGCAGTATCGGTAGATATTCCCGCGGGCAGCAAGGTGGTGTTGCGGGGTGCGTCTGGCGCGGGCAAGTCGACCTTGGCAGATTTGCTGCGTCGTTTCGTGGATCCGGATTTCGGAAGGATTCTCTTGGATGGTCGGCCGCTCGAGGATTACAGGCTCGCGGATTTGCGCCGTCGCATCGTGGTGGTGGAGCATTCGCCGGTGCTGTTCCGGGGATCCATTCTGGATAATTTGCGGTATGGGCATGCGGAGGTGAATGAGGCCACGGCCATCGAGGCTGCGCGTCAGGCGTTGGTGGATGAGTTCGTGAGCGCGCTGCCTGATGGCTATGCGACGCAGGTGGGTGAGGGGGGCTCGGGATTGTCGACGGGGCAGCGGCAGCGCATCGCGATCGCGCGGGCGGCGTTAGCGAAACCATTGATCGTGGTGTTGGATGAGGCGACCAGTGGGCTGGACGTGGAGGCGGCGCGGTCGGTGCATCGCTCGCTGGATGCAGCTTTTCCCGAGCGGACTCGACTCGTGATCACGCACCGGGCGGACGATGTCGAAGGGACGGATGTTTGTTGGCAACTGCGGGACGGGCGATTGCGCCCGGCGTTGCTGGTGGGATGAGGGTATGAGTGCATAAGGACAGGCGGGTATGAGTTGGCGGGTGGCTCTCATTGATAGTTGCGGGGAGTGGCCGGGGGCGGTCGAGGAGGCGGCGTTCGTGGATGAGGGTGCGGGCACGGGCGAGGGCGCCCGGGCGGTGAGGCGTTGCGCGACGGTCGCGGATGCGATGGGTCACGGGTCGCGTGTGGCGCGGCTGCTCACGGACGGCGATGCGGTGTTCGAGCTGATGCTAGGTCAGGTTTTCCTCGGTACGTGGCCGGCGAGCGCGGTGGCGGTTGCGGCGGCGCTGGATTGGGCCGTGGCGGGGGGCGCGAATCTCATTCATATGAGCCTGGGGCTTGCTGCGGATCGCGCGGTGCTCGCGGCAGCGGCGTTGCGCGCCATCGATGCGGGGTGCGTCGTGGTGGCGTCGGCGCCGGCGCGGGGCGGCGTGGTATATCCAGCGGCTTATCGAGGGGTGATTCGGGGGACGGGGGACGCTCGCTGTGGTCCGGGGGAATTGTCTTGCTTGGGGCCTGGGTTTTTTGGGGGATGTGCTCGGTGGGGGGTGAGCGGAGGAGAGGTTCGCGCCGTCGATGTTGGCGCAGGGGCCAGCGTCGGTGCCGCGTGGGTCACGCGGAGTCTTTTGGCCGAACCGAAACCCGGGAGCGCTCGAGAAATAATCGACCGGCTGACGGACAAAGCGACATACCGGGGGCCGGAGCGTCGGCAGCGCTTCCCAGAGAATCGTCATCCATGCGACTGACATTTTCCTGTTGGCTGGCTGTTGGAGATGACCGATTCGCTGCTGCCCGAGCACCGCGAACGGCTGTATCCGCCGACGCTCGCGCTGTCGATGTTCATGGGCCCGGTGCAAGCCGGATACAGCGGCGAACCAGGCTGCTTCCAATCATCAGTAGGTTGATAATTTTAGGGGGTGTGGGATAATCCCACCCATGATCTTGATCTTGGACGCTAAGCGCCGATTGACCCTACCCGCGAGTCTAGTATCCGCGCAGCCGGGCGATAACTTTGAGGCGGTATTCGACCCCGAAGAAGATGCCGTCATATTCCGTCGCCTGCCCAAGAATACGAATTGGCTGACAGTCCTGAAGGGCTGTCCGGTGAAGATGGACGATCTGCCGCCGCGAAGGCGCGAGTTTCCCAAACGCCTCAAGCTGTGAACTGGCTTCTAGATTCCGACGTGCTGAGTCAGCCGGCAAAGAAGGCCGGCAATGCACGCGTCATTTCTTGGTTGGAAAAACATCAAGACCAGTGCTACACGAGTTCGATCGTGGTCGCACAATTGGCATTCTGGGTGCGCACAAAGCGCGGAAAGCAACGCCTCGCGTTGCAAAAATGGCTGACGGATCTGATCGAGGCCATGCACGGCCGAATTCTTGGGTTTAACGTATCGACTGCTCACGTATGGGCGGAGCAGCAACACCAGTTCCAAGCAGCGGGTAAGCCGATGCCGGTTGAAGATAGCTACATTGCGGCGATTGCGCGGCGGCATAACCTCACGGTCGTCACCGGAAACGTGAAGGATTTTCAGCGGCCCGGAGTTAGGGTTTTCGATCCGTTTAGCGAAGTCGATGTAACGTGAGGATCTGCCTTTGTGCTGGATGACGGACGGCGGGACTCGATCAATTCAAGCCCTTCATAACATCGCCCTGGTTCTCCTAGGCTGCTCGGCAATCGCATCCCCCGATCCAACCATCTCAGCCGCTACCGATCCCACGACCCGGTGCCTTAGCTATGACGATCCAGCGGTTACGCTGTCCGGAACCGTTTTCTCCCGCATCTACTTCGGTTCACCCGGCTACGGCGAAACGCCGGCTCAAGATGCTCGAGAGCGCGCCACACTATTGCTCTTGGATGCGCCTGCCTGCGTCAAATCATCGTCCCACCCCGAACAAGACAACAACTCGTACGAGGGAAATGTAATCGTTGTCCAGCTTGCGGCTGTCCATGTTAAACCGGAGCTGCTTGTAGCAATCGAGCGGCATCGGGCCATGGTGCGGGGGAGTCTCTTCCATGCATTGACGGGACACCACAGGACCCCCGTAGTGATGGACGTCTACAGCGCTCAGCGCGAGGACTCAAGGTGAGTTCCCCGAACGCTTACGAAGATCAGTATCCAGCTGCCGCCATTGCGGAAGCAATTGCCGCATGCTCAGCGCCTCAGCATGTCAATGCAAAGGTACGCCAAACTTGAAACGCCTGTGTCTACACTAAAACTTTCGGGAAAACTGACCAGTATTGGAGAAGGGAGCGCCGAGCTTGGCTTCAAAGACACTGAAAAAATAAATGCAACCAAACTGCGTTCCGCGTTCACCGCATTCGATAAAAGCAAGAACACCGGGCTACTACTGATCAACGAGGCTCAAATACTAGCTGACAGAAGGCACGCTTCACTGGAGATGGCATTGCGGGCACTTTTGGACACCCGCAAAGATCGCCTGAAAGTAATATTCACCGGATCGTCTGAAGACCGATTGAGAATAATGTTCGGTGCAGAAGACAAG
>JALYHU010000089.1 GCA_030776345.1 Pseudomonadota bacterium
GATTTCGAATCGGCCGGGGACCCCGCCGCCGCACGGGCCGCACTGCGCCGCGCCATGCGCCAGACCAATCGCCGCCACGATCTGGTCGCCGTGCACATCGAAGATCTGCGGGAGAAAGAATTGCCCGATCTTGGCATCCTCGCGCTCGAGGATGCGGAAACCGGCGAAATCGTCGAACTCGATACCGCGAGCGCCAGCGTCCGCAAGCTGTTCCAAGAGGCCTCCGCCGAGCGCAGCCGCAAGCTGGTGAGCGACTTGCGCGCAGAGGGAGTCGATACATTGCAGCTGCGGACCGACACTCCTTACATCCCGGCGCTGCAACGGTTCTTCAAAACCCGGGAGCGCCGTCGAGTATGAACCGCCGGGTATCGGCCGTATTCGCCCTGCTGGCAGTCGGGATCATGGCGGCATTCCCGGCCGGCGCAGCGCTCGAAGAGGACATCCGCGATATCCGCGGGCCCAAGTTCGTCTTGCCCGCCTGGTTCGTGCCCGCGCTACTCGCCGGAACGCTGCTGGTGGCTTTGCTTGCGATTGCCGCCTGGCGTTGGCTGCGCCGCCGCCGCCGTCCCCGCGCACTGCTGCCCTTCGAAGTGGCTTTGCAGCGCCTCGAGAGCATCCGCGCGCTGCTGCAGCCTCGGCACGCACGGGAATTTTCCACCGAGGTCTCCGGCATCATTCGCAGCTACATCGAGCAGCGCTTCGACGTCACCGCCACCCACCAGACCACCGAGGAGTTCCTGCGCGATCTCCTCATCTCCCCCAATGCGGCACTGGCGCGGCACCGCAGCCTGCTGTCGGCATTTCTCCAGCAGTGCGATCTGGTCAAGTTCGCGGGAGTGTCGTTGACGCTCGAGAGCATGGAGTCGCTCCATGCGAGCGCAAGGAGCTTCGTGCTCGAAACCGCGAAGCCCGAAGACGCCGCCGCCCCGCGGGCCGCCGCATGACTCGCTTTCTGCAACCCGAATGGTTCTGGCTCCTGACGCTGCTGCCGCTCGTCATGCTGTGGCGCGGGCGACGCGGACCGGTCGCCGCCATCGAGTATTCCGATGTGGGTCTGGCGAGACAGGTCGCGCGGCGCAGCCGCAGCCGCATCGGCGGCTGGGTGTGGCTGCTGCCGATTTTCGCCGGCGCTCTGATGATCGTGGGCCTCGCCCGCCCGCAAAGAGGCCAGAGCCGTACCGAGGTGACCGCCCACGGAATCGATATCGTGCTGGGACTCGACGTGTCCGGCTCCATGCAGGCGCTCGATTTCCTCATCGACAACCGTCGGCTCAATCGCATCGACGTGGTCAAGAGAGTGGTCGCCCAATTCATCGACGAGCGCCCGAACGATCGTATCGGTATCATCGCTTTCGCAGGCGCCCCGTATCTGGTCAGCCCCATCACGCTCGATCATGATTGGCTGCAGCAGAACCTCGAGCGCGTCAACATCGGGGGCGTCGACGATGGCACGGCCATCGGTTCCGCGATCGCTACTGCCGTCAACCGCCTGCGCATGACGCCCGCAAAGTCCAAGGTCATCATCCTGCTGACCGACGGCGTGAACAATACCGGGAAGATATCCCCGCTTGCCGCAGCCGAGGCCGCCAAGGCCCTGGGCGTCAAGATCTACACCATCGGCGTCGGCGTGCGCGGCAAAGCACCTATTCCCGTCAGAGACGAAGCCGGAAACATGCGTCTCATCATGGCCAAGGTGGATGTGGATGAAAAAACCCTGCAGACGGTGGCCGATCTGACCGGCGGCAAGTTCTATCGAGCCACCGACACCGATTCGCTGCAAAAAATCTACGAACAGATCAACCGCCTCGAAACAACCGCTCAGACCGTACAGAAGTTCGAGCACTACGAGGAGTTGTATCCGTGGGCGCTGATCCCCGCGCTCGGAATTTTCGTCTTGAGTCTCACGCTGCAGCACACTCGCTATCGGAGACTGCCATGAGATTCAGCGATCCCTGGTGGCTGCCGGCAGGATTGTTCGCGTGCGCAATGCTGCTTTGGCTGTGGCGGCGCTACGATGCGCGCCAGAACGCCGCGCTCGCCCGATTCGTGTCGGCGCACTTGCGCCGTGATCTGACGCAATCTATCTCGGTGGCGCGGCGCCGCGCCCAGCGCGGCCTGCTCCTGGCCGCCTTGGCCCTGCTGTTCATGGCGCTCGCCGGCCCGCTGTACGGATATCGGTGGGAACAGATCAGCCGCCGCGGCAACGAGATCGTCTTCGCCATCGACACGTCGCGCAGCATGTCGACCCCCGACATCAAGCCGAACCGGCTCGCGCGCGCCAACTTGGCCATCGATGATTTCGTCAAACAACTGGACGGCGATGCGGTAGGCATCGTCGCATTCGCCGGCAGCGCCTTCCTGGTATGCCCCATTACCCTCGACTACGGCGCTTTTCACGAGTCCTTGAGCGCCATCGATACCAATACCATCCCGCGCGGCGGCACCAACATTTCCAGCGCGATTCACGAAGCCCAAGCCGCGCTGCGCCGCCGCCCCGGCAGCGATAAAATACTGATATTGGTTACCGACGGCGAGGATCTCGAGGGCAGTGCTGTGGTGGCGGCCGAGGCGGCGAAGCAGTCTGACGGTCTGAGGATTTTCACGGTGGGCGTGGGAACAGCCGGCGGCGATCTCATTCCGTTGCCGCCGGACCAAGGCGGCGGATTCGTGAAAGACGAGAGCGGCGCATTCGTAAAATCTCGGCTCGATGAAGCCGCGCTGAAAGCCATCGCCGCCGCGACCGGCGGACTCTACGTCCCCCTCGGAACGCAGGGCGAAGGACTGGAAACGATTTTGAAGACCGTGCTCGGGCCCTTGGCGAAGCACGACCTCGCCTCGCGCCGGCAAAAAATCTATACCCCGCGCTATCAATGGCCCCTGGCCGCCTCCCTGGCTCTCTTGCTGCTGAGTCAACTCATCGGCACCCGGCGCCGCGCCGCCCGCCGTGCACCGCGCGCAGTCGCTCCC
>JALYHU010000090.1 GCA_030776345.1 Pseudomonadota bacterium
ACACGCTGAACATTTTCAGCCCGCTTCTCGGCCGTGACGATGATCTCCTCAAGGCCCGGCCCAGCATCCGCCGACTGTGCCATGGACTCGGATGCCGAGGCTGCGATGAGCGCAATGCACGACAAGATCCGAATCGATAGTTTGTTTGCGCAACTCCGCCGAAAATCTGCGTTGACAGTCATATTCTTTTCTCCGTTTAATTGTAATTGCCGTAGTTTTGTTTGATTAAACAAGCGCACGCTAACCGCCGTCCTGCCCATCGGCGGGCAGAGGATCTCTTGGCGGATCTCTGACTTGGTGGTTGGACGCCGGCGCAGGCCGTGCGGGTGCCGGACCGGTGGCCGCGATACCCTTCAGCACGATCTGGGCGACGGCGACGGGGTCGACTGGTTCGCCGATGATGTGGCCAAACGTGCAGGTGCTGAATAACGCTTGAACCACGGCGCGGGAATCATGGGGGCGTAGCTCGCCTGCGGCGACCCGACCAGAAAGATACTCCCCCAGCAGATGCTGGATTTCGCGCAACATCTCCTTCAACCCGTGCCTGATTTTTGGGTTCGCGGTGCCGGACAAGAATAGCCCCACCAGAGCAGTACGCTGGCTCAGCATCCGGTCGAAGCCGGCGGTCACTTCAGGCAGGACGACGGCAGCGGGGCGCTGTTTCGCCCGGCCGAGCAGTTCGCGTAGCTCGGGCAGAAACCCTCGCTCGACCGTCACCGCCAGCGACAGTGCCTCTTTGCCGGTGAAATAGTGATACAGCAAACCAGGCACGACCCCGGCGGCAGCGGCGACTTCTTTCATGCTCGCCCCATCCACGCCCTTGCGACCGAACACCGCGAGCGCGGCGTCAAGAATGCGTTGGCGACGCCGCTCGGCCATCTCGCGCCTTCGCACCGGCGTCGCATCACCATTAACCAATTCAACCGACATCGGATCGCCGCTTACTTGACCATGTGGTCGCTGGCGCGACATTCCATGCGATCCTTCCGTCCCCGACCGCGCGGTGACGACGATGTCTTCGAGCGCTGGGTGAGGATGATTCTTCTGGTGCCGAAGGCGACTGCCGCGCTGCGATCGCCAACCTCTGCACGGTGTTGTGCCGCAGCATTACGGGCGCGAGCAGCCGGATGATCATTGCGCGGGCCGAAGTGGAGTTGTCAGCAGCCGAAGCGACGTCGGTGCTTGACCCGTCACTCACGGCTCGTAACTCGCCATTTGTCGTGTCAAGAATGCTCCCCCGCCGCTTACGACACTTCCTGTCTGTGCTGTTCGAATCCGGCTACTTGTACCGCCACCACGATGCAAGCCTCTGCTCAGGGGATCGTATCAGCACGCCATGAGACGAGTCAAGCACACGCTTTAAGTTGACGCTTGAAGCAATCGCTGGAGCCATGGCCGAGCGCTGGTGTCGTCATTGCGCGCGAGCATGCGGCGGCGGTCAGAAAGTTATTTCGGGGCGGTGCAAGCCAAGGCGCAAATCGCTGCCCAATTCAAAATCAGCGGATCGTCTGCAGGATTACATGGGCCGGGCGCAAACTCACTGGGGAACGGGCTACCCGATGCCGCAAAGTGAGCCAATCCGCTCATCTCACGGAAAGACTTGAAATGGGTCGTGCGCTACAAAGCACGCAACCCGTTCAGCGAAAATTGGGTGATGTGGGCGATAATCTCCTCGTTCGAGTTGACCGCTGCCAGCATGTCGGGCCACAGGAGAGTGATGATGGGGCGCCCGTTGATGTGGTGCATAACCTGCGCCAAGATACTCTGAGCCGCCAACTTGGTCTTACGCGATTCCGCGTCATGGCCCGTCAAGCGAGCGACGATTTCGCACAGTATTCCGGCTTGCGGACGAACGAACCGCTCGACGACGGTGGGTAGGGCTGCTGTCGGATGGGATAGTTCGTTAGCCATGATTCGCATATAGCGCCACTTCACGTCCGCACTTTTTAGGCCGGAGAAGAGTCGAGCGATGAACGCGCCCAAGGCAGCTTCGGATTCCATCGCAAGTAACTGCTGGGCTTCGGCCTCGTCCATTTCGAGCGCTTGCTGGCCTTCGGCCTTGCCAAAATTTGCAGTGAGGACCGCACTGTAGAGCCCGAGCTTGTCACGGAAGTGATAATTCACGGCGGCGGGATTGGCTTGCGCGCGTTCGCATATCATTCGCGTGGTTGCGCGTTGAAAACCCAGTTCGGAGAAGATGATGGTGGCCGCCTCCAGCAGCCGGGACCGAGTTTCATCTACGGGTAAAGTAATGGGACTACTAGACATGATTTCTTCCGGTGATTATTCGAACTCAAAACCATATTGACGGATTCTGGCTTGAAGTTGCTCATTATGATGCATCCCACAGCGGTTTAAACTAATGTTTTAAGCGCGTGCTTGACACCCTGCCGCACCGATACTAGGATGCCTAGATCGGAGTTGGCGACAGGGTTCCAGTAATGAGTGATGTCAAGGCGCTTGGCTACGTGGGGCTGACAGGCTCTGTCGAAGAATGGCACCGGCTCGCCGGGATTCTTGGGCTGCAGGCCGTCCCGGGCAGCTCTCCCGCCGAGGCACGGTTTCGAGTGGATGAGCGCGCTTGGCGGATTGCCGTGGAAGAGGGTGGGCCAAGCTGTGAATATATCGGCTGGGAGGTCGATGGCCCCGCAGCACTGAATCGCCTGCGTGACAAGCTCGGTGCCGCGAAGATTCCCATCGACGCCGACCCCCGGCGCGCCGCCATTCGTGGCGTGGTCGAGTCGTTCAGCTGTCACGATCCCTCCGGCATCTGCCAGGAGTTTTTTTACGGTCCCCAATTCAACACGGCACCTTTCGTATCTCCGACAGGCGCCCGATTCATCACGAGCGATGGCGAAGCAACGTTGGGTCTGGGCCATGTGGTGTTGCTGGTGGATGACGCGAAGGCCACGGCGCAGTTCTATATGGGACTGCTTGGATTCGAGCTTTCCGACTCGTGGAGAGCCGGTTTTATGGAGGTGACGTTTACGCATATCAATGGCCGCCACCACAGCTTGGCTTTCGGCGCTACGGGCGGTCGAATAAAGAGCGGTATCGGCCACTTCATGCTCGAGGTCGACAGCTTGGATGTGATAGGCCGCGCCCTGGATCGAGTAACCGAAGCCGGTTTCCCCATTACGCACACCTTGGGGAAACATTCCAACGACCACATGACTTCCTTCTACTTGGCCACGCCGTCCGGGTGTGAACTCGAGTACGGCACGGGTGGTCGGCTCATCGATTCTTCGTGGACACCGAACTGGTTCGACAGCCCGAGCATGTGGGGGCACAAGAGGCAGATAGCGGTCAGCGAAATGTCGACTGCTGGCCCCGCCCGACAAAACACTGGGAGTTTGAGACCATGACCGATATTGCCGCCGATTTGCAGTCGCCCGATCGCACCCGCATCGAAGCCGCGGTCGAGAGCGAAGCACCGCAGGTGCCACGCATTCCCGAGAACCTGTTCGTCGATAGCCGGCTGAGGACCGAGATCGAACAGTTTCTTTTTTTCGAGGCCACGATTCTGGATGAACGCCGATATCAAGAGTGGTATCTGCTGTTGGCTGACGACATCCACTATTGGATGCCCATCCGGATGAACCGCAATGCGCGTGAACTCGACCACGAAAACACGACTGCCCGTGAATACGGGCTGTTCGACGACAACAAGAAAACCATGGGTTGGCGCGTCAAGCAGCTGTTGACCGGCAAACATTGGGCGG
>JALYHU010000091.1 GCA_030776345.1 Pseudomonadota bacterium
CATCCGGCCGTATTCGGTGCAGGCGAAGTGACTTTCTGGAATGGCGCTTACCGCGCTTATCGAGAGGCTGAACTCGGCAAAGCAAGCCCGGACCTGCTCGCGGGCTTGGCGCGAGACTACCTCGATCGCCTGACATCGATGTCCGACCAGGCGCAAGCTGCGGTTGGCGCGGCGCCGCGGGTAGCGGGCGTACAGCGGGTGGTCGACAAGTTGCCTGCGAATTTTCTATATGCGGGACTGATCCATGCGGCACTTCCCCGTGCCCGCATCATTCACATGCGACGCCACCCGATCGATACCTGTCTTTCGATCTACTTTCAGAATTTTTTCAATATTGGCCCCTACGCCAACGATTTGCACGATCTGGCGCACTACTATGGCGAATACGTCCGCATCACGGATCACTGGCGTGCCGTGCTTCCTACGACGTCGCTGTTGGAGATTCCCTATGAGGCGCTGCTCGACGATCAGGAGGGTTGGACCCGGCGGATGCTCGACTTCATAGGTCTTCCTTGGGATCCGAAGTGCCTTGATTTTCATCAAACCGACCGCGTCGTCATCACGGCCAGCAAATGGCAGGTTCGGCAGAGAATCACCAAGACATCTGCCGGACGCTGGCGCAACTACGAACGATTCATTGGACCTTTGCGCGGCCTGCTGGAGTTGGGTGTGTAAGGCGCGGCGGTGCGCTGAGCTAACTAACTTAGCTAGCGCATGAGGCGCGTTGCGCTCTCGAGAGCGGGTACGAGGTCCGCGACAGTATCGATGACGATATCGGCACCCGCTCCCAGGAGCGCTTGATGCGCGGCATCGATGCGCAGGCCGCGCTCGGCCGCCGGCAACGCCTGCAAGGCATGGAGCGATAGCCCGAGTGCATTGCCCGACGCCACTCCTACCGTGAACGCGCCGGCGGCCTTGCCTTCGGCAATCCCGGCCTCCGCGTCATCGACCTTGACCACTCGTGACAAAGGCCAAATGCCCAATTCCGCACAGGCCTTGTAAATCATCAACGGTGAAGGTCGGCCCGCCGGCGTCTCGCCCGAGCACACCAGGTGTTCCGGTTCATAGCCTTGCGCGCAAGCGCGCGCGAGCACCGGCTCCATCATCTCGCGCGTATAGCCGGTGGAGGAAGCAACCCGCAGGCCCGCTGCGCGCAAGCGGTCGAACGTGTCGCGCGCCCCAGGGATGAGTGCGGACGCCTGCGCCGCATGGTGGCGCATCAAGGGTTCGAGGCGCCCCATGAGCGCGTCGAGGTCGGCAGACGACGGCATGCGGCCGTGACGGGCACGCCAGGCATCCGCGATCGAGGGCTCCAGCAAAAGGGCCTGTACATGATCGATCTTCGCCTTTCCCATGTCGCGGCGGGCGGCTGCTGCATCGATGGCCACCCCTTCGGCGCCAAAAGCCTCGATCAACGCCTTCACCGGCGCCTCGCAACCGAAGTCCACCATGGTACCGGCCCAATCGAATATCACCAGGTCGAAACGATCCTTGAGACTAGCCGTTGTTCCCGCGGTCATGCTGCGGCCCCCGATTCGAACAAGCTCGCGATCAGTTCCTCACCGATGGCAAAGCCCGTCGATGCGCCTGCGCCGCAGGTGACGATCGCCAGGCGAATCGCCGCTTCAGGAGCATCGATCAACACGGGCCGATCGGCGGCGGATGCGTAGGTCCCGACCCAGCGCTCGATGGTGGGCGGCGGTTCAATCCCCAAGCTCGCGCGAAATTCCTCGAGGATCAGCGCATCGATGGCCTCGTGCGCGAACGGGTCGGGGGTACCGGCGTAGTGATGGCTATCGCCGACGACGAGGCTGCCGTCGGCGCTTTGCACGACGATGAGGTGAATACCGTGCTCCAGATGCTGCGGCTGTTCGGCCGCAAGACGAGCTTTGAGGGGGGCGGCGGCTGACCGATCCGCATAGCCGCGGTAGCGTCCGAGCCCCAGGTCGGACATGATCGCGCCGGGCAACGTGAACCCAGGGGCGGCCAATCTCAACATCTGCAGTTTGCAGCGCGTGAGGGGGTAGGCGCTGAGCCGTTCCGGATACAGTCCGTTGAAGTCATCGCCCGGACATACGGCCGCGCGCTCCGCATGCACCGTCCCGCGCGAGGTATGGACGTTGGGAATGTCAATGGCGTGGACGGTGGTGTTGCGCATGAATGTGACGCCATGCACGTCGGCAAGCCACTGCGCTAGACGGGGGATGGCCAGGCGCGATTCCACGCGCAGTTCGACGGTGCTCTCCAGAACGGCGGCCAACTCCGGCGCCGTCAGTTGCGGGCAACGGCGCCGCGCCTCGGCAAGACTCAGCAGCCGGCAGCCCTCGGCCATCTCGGTGTTCATGAACGCTTCGAGTACGGCGACAGACTCCGCCCGGCGTGCGGTCATCCAGAGACCCGTATGAACGATAGGAATGCCGGCCGCCTCGGCGACTTCACGCCATACGTCCCGGCTGCGCCGGGCGCGCGCCCACATGGCTCCGCGTTCTTGCCCGGTGACGGTGATGAAGCCGAAATTGCGCACCGAGGCGCCGTTCGCCTGCGCGTCCCGGTCGATCACGAGAACCCGAAGGCCGCGCCGCGCACCGGCCAGCGCCGCGGCGAGACCCACGATACCGGCGCCGACGACGGCGAGATCGAACCGTTCTGACATGCAACCACGCGCGCTGACTTGGGCCATGCAAGTAAAGCCTGAAGAACGCGGAAAGCCAAGCGCTGATGCGCTCACTGATTCTCGAGCGTAGCAAGCCAGGCTCGCAGGAACGGGTCCTCGAACCGCCAGGTTGCCGTAATCCCGGCGAGACCCTGGCGCAGGAAATGCTGCCGCTCGAGCGCGCGCTGCATCGTGGTGCGCGGTAGCCCCTGCTCCTCGCTGACAATCCGAAGCGTCTGCTTTGCGTTCCTTCAAGACGCCTCCGTGTGCCGCTTTCGCGTGCCGCATAATTGCGTCAGGAAAATCTACGCAATTTTCCTATAAATACTATGCCTATGTACGGCATAGGCGGCGCTGTTACGCGTGCCGCTAGAATGCGGCGTGGACACAGCTACGTGGCGGTGGCGTGTTTGCGGATTCGACTGTCGGAGAACTTCCGTAGGCGCGGCTTGAAGAGCACACCGGCCGTCGAGGCCATGACCACGATGAGACCGACGCGAAGCGTGAGTTCCATCCAAGCGAACGTGCTCTGTTCGGACCCCCGCGAGGAGTGACCGCCGAGGGAGCCCAGGTGCAGGACGATGAGAATGCCCAAGTGGCTTACGATGAACCCCACGACGGCCGTCATCAGCACGTCGGACATTTGCGCCTTGTCGAACTGCCTGACGATGAGCGAGCACACGACCGCCGTGACACCCAGTTCTCCGACCAGAAATAGCGTCATCGCCGGCCACGCCGGGTCGAGTCCCTGAGTGAGGAAAATCGCGTTCAAGGCTCCGAAGAGCAGGAACTGAATCATCGAACTCATCAGGAACCTCACGCCATCTGCCCCCGAGCGCCGTCACGCTCTTGTTTGATTGCGACTATTATTGAGCGATCTCGACGGCGCAAGCACGTGGGGAATCAATGTACTTGGGATACCGGAATCCCTTGAAGGATTGAATTCGCCATAATGTGGGCGCAGCGATGCGCACCAGTGGCCAGCCGCTACAATGCCGGGCGATCGGCCGCGAATTGCGGCAACCCGTCCGTCGGCGTGTCCCATGCGACCGCGTGCGCCATCCACGTATGGTCAACCGGCACGGCAAGCGCGGGATTGTCCAGGGTCGCAATGGTCAGCGAAATATCCTGCCAATCGGCGTGCCAATAGGTGAGCGCCGATCCGCACGCGCCACAAAACCCGCGCAGCACCCGAGGCGATGAATGGTATTCGCTCGGTCGACCTCGAGTAAAGTTCATCATCGCCCGTCTCACGGTGTACAGCCCTACCATATGGGCACCGGCTGCGCGCCTGCATGAAACGTAGTGGCATAGTGTCGGCGGAGAAATCGGCGCCGAACTACGATATCGCACGGCACCGCATAGGCATCCGCCCATTAGTTCATCCATGTCCATTCTTGGGGGTAGCCGCCGCTTGGGGGGGATTGCTACGGTCGAGGATGCGAATGATCACGCTGTTTCGTTCTACACATTTCGATGGAATCCGAACTCTTACAGGTGGCGCAAGCTGTCATAGACAATACCAAAAGGAGGCAAAGAAACTTTTTCAAAGGATTTACTCCTCCGGACCGGAGTGAACTGGATATGGCAGTTGACAACGGCATTCGACGCGCGTATTTCTCCGCTTTGGTCCAGAGTAGATGAAAAAAGAATCTCGGGCCAGGGGATGTTCGGTCGATCTTCATCAAGGGAGCTCTATGATTGGAAACAACTGCTCGGTCCGGTCGGTGCTTGCGTGCCTCATCGCCACGCTATTCAGCCTCACCGTGATGCCCGCCGCGATTGCGGCCGATTCCGCCAAAGGCACCATAGTACAACTGGACAAAGCCGCTCTTCACCGACACTTGAAAGCGCTCGGATACACAAGACGCGGCGGCGTCGAACGCGATAAAACCGAGAGTGAAGACGAAGAACACTTCCGGTCGCTGCCACACTTTTCGTCGTCTTTTGCGTACCGCGGCGTCACTTATCCGTTCACCATGCTCGGCCATCCGCCGGAATCCGGCCGACGGTCGACACTCCGATCCGTAATCGTTCCATTGCGCATGCACTTCGTCGGATTCGGCGCGAACCCGGTGGACTTCGACCCCATGGCAGCCGTTACGAACATCGTGAACTCCCCCCTCTTCGAGGAGGCGCAGTTTCCCAACGGTGTCGGGCAATTCGGCGACATGATGCAGCGCGCTACGTTCTGGAACAAAATGGACCCGGCGAGGCGTTGGCACGTGAGGATGGGGGAACCTCGGGTGCTGGATCCGGTAGAGATCGAAGTCACGCCGGGGGTTGGCGGCACGTTGTTCCAGATAGGTTCCGAATACGTGGGAGACGTTCCGATCGATTTCATTGACTCCCAGGCGAAGACCATCATGCAACTCACTGGGATAGACCCGGACGAGGTACCGATTTTCGTGACCGGCAATGTCACCGCGCAAGCCCTCGGCTATCACGACGCGTTTCCACTTTCGAATGAAGACGGGACAGTGACGTTACAGACGTTTATCTTCACCAGCTGGTTCGACCTGGCCACCGTCGGTCCGCTGCTCGCCGACGTGAGTACGATCAACCACGAGTTGGGCGAATGGCTGAACGATCCGTTCGTCAACAACGTGGTTCCAGTCTGGATGTACCCGCCCGCCAGCGATCCAAATACGGCCTGCTCCGGCAACAACCTGCTCGAGGTAGGCGACCCGCAAGGGAACGGCCCAACCTACGCCGACTTCCCCACCGTGGTGATACCACTCAACGGCTATGCTTACCATCTTCAGGATCTTGTCATGCTGCCGTGGTTCGCAGGCGAGAAGCCATCCTCCGCGGAAAACGGCTGGTATGATTTCCCCGCTACCACTCAGATCCACACGCCCGCCGTGGTATGCCCTTGAACCGATAGGTCACGTTGGCGGGAGGCTGTACGGCAACAGCAGCCTTCCGCCGTGGGTTCAACCAGCGGCCAGTACGGAATTCATCAGACTCGCTCGTTCGTTGCCGGTCAGCACGCGCGGCGACACAATCGGCGTTCCTTGTTCTACCAGAAAGAACGGAGTCTTTTTGTAGCTGCCGTCGACGCGTTACACAGGGGTTACCGTGACTGCCATCCTATCCTCAGCTCCCACGAAAGCCGTGCTCGAGCCTCTCGCGAGCATAGCCGTCGTCGCGCCCGCCGGAATTCCGAGGCAAGCCGAGATGGAGCGGGGCATTGCGCTGCTAGAGGAGTGGGGCTATCGAGTGGTCCGGGGGAGCCATCTTCATAGCCGCTATCGATACAACGCGGGAAGCATCGCCGAACGTACGGCGGATCTGAATTGGGCCTTAACCTGCCCCGATATCGATGCGGTCTGGCTGGCGCGAGGAGGATATGGCTGTGTTCACTGCTTGTCCTCGCTACCGACAAAGCTCCCCAAAGAGCGCATGCTCATCGGCAATTCCGATGCTACTTCGTTGCTGTCTGCACTTTACCGGCGAGGGCATACCAATTTGATTCATGGGCCGATGCTGGAATCACTGAACAGCCGCGTCGACGATGAGACGCGCGACTCCATGCTCCGGTTGGTAAGGACATCGGTCCCACCGGTCATGCATGTAGAACAATTGTGCGGGCCCGCCGGAGCTGTGTCAGGCCCCTTGATCGGCGGCAATCTGACGGTGCTCGCGAGCATCGCCGGGACGCCCGCGGCCATGGATGCCAAAGGATCGATCGTGCTCTTTGAAGATGTGGGAGAAGCTGCGTACCGCCTCGACCGATGCATGATGCAGTTGATGTTGAGCGGCGCCTTGACCGGGGTACGTGCGGTCGTCTTCGGCGAGTTTCTTCGCTGTCCCGTGCCCGAAGCCGAGGCATTCTCGATCGAAGAGATGATGCGAGATCTTCTGCAACCTTTGGGCATACCCGTCTTTTACGGCGCGCGCTTTGGTCATGGCAGTCGGAATCTGGCGTGGCCGTACGGACGCATAGCCACCATTGATGGTGGTGAAGAGGTAAGCCTTTGAAGCGCCGGACGTTTATGATCGGGATTGGTGCGGCGGCGATCGTCAGATCGGCGTATGCAGATGCAAGCTTGCAATTCGCGGAGATGGAAACCCTGCTGGGCGGTCGCATTGGCCTGGCGGCCATCGATACGGGAAGTGGTGCTCGCCTCGTGCATCGGGGGAGCGAACGTTTTGCCATGTGTTCAACATTCAAGTGGTTGCTCGCTGCGGCGCTCCTGGCGAAGGCGGATCGAGGCAGCGTAAGCCTTGATCAGCGCCTTTTTTTCGGATCGCAGGATTTGCTCGCTGTTTCACCTGTCGCCACGGCGCATCTCGCCGAAGGGGCGCTGCCGCTCAAGTCGTTATGCGAAGCCGCGGTGGAAGTCAGCGACAATACGGCCGCGAATTTGTTGCTGAAATTCATCGGGGGACCGCAATCCCTCACCCGGTACTTACGTCTTATCGGCGATCCCACCACGAGACTGGATCGCTTCGAACTCGCCCTCAACACGAATTTTCCGAAGGACCCGCGTGACACGACAACGCCGGAAGCGATGATTACGACGATGCAAAGAATTCTCGTTGGCGATGCGCTGTCGATGGCTTCGCGAGACATGCTGATTGGTTGGATGAAGAACTGCCAAACCGGACTTCATCGTCTCCGGGCAGGCCTGCCTAAAACATGGGCGGTCGGCGATAAAACCGGCACCGGGGAACATGGTGCCGTGAATGACAACGCGATAGGTTGGCCGCCGGGGCGGCAGCCGATAGTGATCGCCGCGTACTTGAGCGATTCCGGAGCTTCCGTGGATACCCTCAACGCCGCTCACGCTCAAATCGGAGGCATTGTTTCCGCGGCCTTCGCTCAGTGAGGCTGGCGCGCGCGCTTGGCCGATAACTTGGTGAAGCCCAACCTACGTCGCGGCCCGGCTAGGCCCCTCCAAGCGCTGCCTGCTTCGCGGCCGCACTGGCCAGCCTCCGCATGGAGCGCAACTGGATCAGCGGCTCGGCGAACAGCAAAGGGACAGCCCAGCAGGCCCAGGCCAACAGCGTGTCGAGGTTGTCAGCCACTGGGTCCTCCGGCACATGGATCCAGCGGCTCAGCCACGTGGAGGCGAGCCGGTATGTCACAAAGGCAAAAGTTACGGTGTAACTGCGCAGCATCCATTCGCGGTGTTGCTCGATGTGCCGCGTGCGAATTGCATAGAGCGCCATGCTGGTGGTGAGCACCCACGCAACGCAAAGCATAAACAACCCGGCACTGTAAGGTAGATGCCCCGGAATGGTCAGTGCGAGGTAGAAGCCGCCCAGGCTGCCGATCAGGACGGCAGCGGCATATACTTTCCCGAGCATGCGGTGCAGAGCACTGACGCGGTTGGTGAGCCCAAGCCAGATTTGGACGAGCCCGACCGAAATTGCGAGCGCTCCCCCGGTCAGGTGCGGTATGAGCGCGGCCCGACGGGGCCAGTAATACCCGGTGTACGAGACCAACGAGTAATCCGCGAAGTAGTGAAGCTTCTTACTGACGAACCACAGCAGCGCTACCGCGAGGGCGCCTAACACACCAATCAGAATGAAAGGTGAACTACGCGCACGAGGTGCGGAAATGGACGCATTCATGAGGGGACCTCTTTGTGATTGGATTGAACGGGCGTCTTTTACGGTACGGAGACGGTTGCCTATGCCTTTGAGTGCATCACGTCACGATTTCCAGACCGCGGTAAACAGCCGAGCAAAGTTGCGGCCGAGGATTTTCTCGATTCGAGTCGACGTCCACCCGCGGCGGTCCAGGTCGTTGGCGAGCGTGAAAAATCTTCGAGGGTCATTGTATTCCGGAATGAAGTTGAACACGTCGGGTGATTCTCCCGGAGCCGACACTCCGGCCTTGATTCTATCCGCGACGAACTTGCGGTGCTGTGCGGCGTAGGCTTCGCTGATTTCGATACTCGATATTCCGCCGTCCGTTCCGAGTCCAACATGATCCTCGCCACATACGTTGATGGCATGCTCCAGATGGCGAATCACGTCGTCGGCGTGCGACTGGCCTGCCTCGCGCAGAAATGGCATAAAATAAATGCCCGCCACACCGCCGCGATCCGCGAGGGCTTTGAGTGACCCGTCAGAAGTGTTTCGGGGCACATCGACCAGTGCGCGGCAACCGGTGTGAGTAATTGCCATGGGCGCCCTGGATGCGGCGATCCCGTCCGCGATGGTGCGCGGGCTGGCGTGACTCAAATCGAGCAGCATCTGCAGGCGATTCATCTCGGCAATGAACTCCTGACCAAGTCGACTGAGGCCGCCATCGGAGTTTTCCAGGCAGCCGTCTCCCATCAGATTCCGTCGATTGTAGGTGGGTTGCGCGATACGAACACCGAGGTCGTAAAACATCGATAGGCGCTTTAAATCACCCTCGAGCATGCTGGTATCCTGGAAGCCAAAGATCAAACCCACGCGCTTCGTGGCTTTCGCGATGTCGAGGTCCTTGGCCTTCAGCACTTTCAGGAAAACGTCTGGGTGAGCCGCCAGCTCATGCTCCACCCACGCCATGTTGGCGATCGTTTTTGCGAAGCGGTCTGGCGCGTTCCCGACCTCGTTCACCGTCACGTTGACGGCGGTTACTCCCGACGCCAAGCTGTCGGCAACGAATTTCTGTGAAAGCGGCGCGTCCTCCGCTGCGTTGGGATCGAACCCGCCCGGGCCCCCTAGAGCATCAATCACCATGGCGCCCGTGTATCGTTGATCGCCGAAGCCGCGTGCAGAGGCAGCGGCGCCCGAAGATGCCCACCCGCCGAAACCTGCGGCCATGCACGTCAGGATAACTTCACGACGGCTCAACATACAGTAGTTACTCCTTCGCATCTCGTCAGGCGCGATGTCGCATCTTTCGATCAGCGCAGTAATCGTTCCAACACGGGCAACGGCACCGCACCTTCCTTTAGGGCACGCTCATGGAACTGCTTCAGCGGGAACCCTGCGCCGTGGTGCTGCTCGTAATGCTTGCGAACCCCCAGCCACCCGTTGAGTCCCGCGTAATAAGTCGGCAACTGGCACGACGACAACTTGGCGCGTTGCAGCTTTCCCCTAGCCTCTTCCTGTTCCTGATACGTTTGTTTCGTCATGAGCTCGATGGCCTGGTCGTCCGTCATTCCGAGCGTCTGCAGGCGAATGTCCAAAATCGTGTTCGCTATGACCCGCAGCAGCTGCTTTTTCAGTGTCAATTGATATCCGGGACTATCGGCCCGATAACCCTGGTCGGCCATGAGTTGCTGCACGTATACCGCCCAACCTTCGACATACGGGTTATTGGCGAAGAGGTCGCGCAACAGCCGGCGCGATTCGGGCTGCACGTCGTTGGCATATTCGGCCTGTACGTAGTGACCGGGCATTGCCTCGTGCACGCTCAGATGTTGCAACATCGAGCGGTTGTACTCGCGCAGTTTCGAATCGATTCGCACCTGCGGCCAGTCGGTCGGGATCGGGGTCACCCAGTAGAACGCGCCAAGTTGAGGTTCCAGCGGGGGCGCGGCGTTGAAGCCGCCGACGCTGTAGATTCCACGCATGAATGTCGGAGTCTCGATGACTTGTAAATTGCCGCGCTCCGGCAAGGTCAATAGATTCTTCGCTTTGACGAACGCCGTCGCCTCGGCGAGCGCCTGCTGCGCGCTTGCGATGTAAGTCGACGGCTGCGCATGATCGTTGGCGACCGCCGCGAGGGCGTCTTCGACCGTTTGCGGTGCCGCCAGCTTCGTCATCTCGGCGCGGACCCGCTCGAGATCGGTCTCAGCCTCCTTCAATAGCCGTTCTGGGGATTTGCCTATCGCCAGAGAGAATCGAAACTTCTTTGCGTAAGTCTCTTTTCCCAAGCGCCAATCGCTGGTCCGCTTGGCCAAATCCCCTTCGAGCCATTGGTTGAAGTCACGCAAGGCCGCAAGTGCGACGGCCGCCGCCGTATCAAATTGGGCGCGCAGTTCCGCGGGGCAATCCTGGCGCAGCGTGGTGTCGATGAGGTCGACATTACCGGTGTTTTCCTCGCGTGCGACACTGTTCCAGATATCCGGCGAATCGACCAAGTTGGATTTCGCTTGGCCAAGAAACGCGGGGATGCGCTTGAGCCGCTCGATGATGTGGTGAAAGCGCTTCGCGGGCGGCGCGAAATGCAGCAGGTATGGCGTATATACCGCGTTCCCCACGAGTTCGACGTACAGCGTGGGGTTGTGGCGGTAACTCTGGATCTCGTCGAACTCCAGCCGGTCGCCGCCCACGGCGTCTCGCATGATGTCGAGATCGGCGCGTTGTTCCGCGTTGAGCCGTTTCGCGCTCTGCGCATCGATACGCGCCGCGATTGTGGCAAGGAAGTGATTCCACGCCTCGATACCCGCAGGACTATAGTCGTCCAACGCATCGTCGAGGGATGAGCCATGGTGCTCATGGTATCCGGCCGCCGTGGCGTTCACCGGTGTCAGCGCGAGCGATCCATACACGAAATCCTCGACGAGCGGGTCTACGGCGGAGTTGGGTGCGGCTAGCGAGCTGCTGCTGAAAGACAAAACTGCAATCAGCGATGCAACAGAGAGACAAACGTGTTGATTCAAGCGAAAAATCCCCGGTAGCTCGTTCGATGGCCCACTTTACCACTACCGGCGTGGACCGCAGCTTCGGTTGGTTGCCGCTCGCTCGCAGCCGAGGCCGCGTTTTGTGCTCGTGCTCGATATCCGATCGAAGTCGGCAGATAGTGCGCTTGACCGTTAGTTCGGCGGGCCGTACATATAGCTATGAGGCAACTGGCGAAGTGCCGAAGCGCCCTAATTCTGGCTGGGCACGTTGATCTACCCGGGTTGTCGTGCGGGCCTGCGAGTTGGGTTGCACGCGACGTTCCAGCAAAAATGGGCCATGAGCAACCTTGGCGGCCGAGGAATCGTTTACTGCGCGGCACTGATCATCGGACATTCGGGTTGTGGGCAGAATGCTCGCCGGTGGATCCGCTTCTACCCCCTGACAAGGTTCTCGTAGATAGCTTCACTTAGGAACGGCATGAAAGGCGCTATCAGCCCATTTACGGTTTCGAGACATTCACGCCGCCAGCCGCAAGCGCGCCTGTCGTGAGGACGTGCCGGTTGTCACGGTACCGTCAGATTGCGCTTAAGAGTGTTCGCTTACCCGGTAAGCGGAGTGATATGATGATGTCATCTCGCTCGATACTTGGGATACCTCTTATGTCTGCGGCCACGCTTACGGAAAAGGGCCAGATTGTCATTCCGGCCGATATCAGAGCCCGCTACGAGTTGACCCCTGGCACGCAAGTAGAGTTCGTCGATGAGGGCGGCGTAATCCGGTTGCTTATCCGGCGGCGGGTACCTGTGTCCGACCCGGTTACAGGCTTCGGCCTCGTGAAGGTCAAACGCACAAAGACAGGAAGCCAACGGCGGCTTTCTGAGTTCGATTCTGCCGTCCTGCTCAAACGGCCGCGTCGCAAGACATGATTGCGGTGGACACCAATATTCTCGCTCGCTTTTATTGCGACGATCCCGATGATCCCGAAGCCACGCGGCAGCGGGTCGTAGCAAAGCGCGTAATGGTGGAGTCCGAAGCAATTTTCGTGCCGTTAACCGTCATTCTCGAGTTCGAGTGGGTGATGCGTGGCTTCTACGAAGCTGAACCGGTTTCCTTCTGTGACGCCGTCGCGCATTTGTTGGGAATGCGGCATGTCACGGTGGAGCGTTGGGAGGCCGTCAACGACGCGGTCAATCTGCATCGGCGCGGGCTCGACTTTGCTGACGCGCTTCACTGGGCGAGCAGCGCGGCGTGCGGCAAGTTTATGAGCTTCGATGACCGCCGATTTGTGCGTCGCGCCCGCCGATTGAAGCTAGCGCCCGAGGTGGTATTGCCGAAGTAGTCGGTTCTAATCGGTGCCAGGGAGGAGCAATGCGGCTGCGGTCGAGTCGAATAGTCGAATCTCGCGATTCAATTCAATGACGACGGAGGTCAAGAATCGACAATGGCCGCTGACCCGTCGAGCGGACGCGGTGGCCGGGGACGAGGAACGGGAATCAAACCAACGGGAGGCTCGCCTGTTCTTACTGCTGCCTAGGAGCGCTAAATTCTGGGAGGCGGGTCATCGGCAATCGTCCCATGGTCGGGAACAGTGGTCGAAGGATTGGAATACTGCGCCTGCATGCGCCTCATGCTGTCAGACCATTCAGCGACTACGGCGTCGTTGATGTTGCCGAGGCAGACCGCGCGGCGTATGAATGAACGCCTTGGCAGTTTGTCGTCAGCGCCCACCATGGTTCCTGCCTTCGCCTCAGTAAGGCTTTCGCCTAGCTTAACGCAAGCCATGTGCACGATGGAGCCGGGGTTACTCGTCGCGCGCAGATGCTTTCATTCGCGAGCGCGCATCGCGGCGGTTACCCGTAGCGGGTTCATGGGTGCCGGCCGCGGAGAGGCCGTACCGGGGCATGTTGACGTAAATGGTCTCGTAATTGCCAGCCGCTACTTGATAGGTCTCGTGCCAGATGCCGACGGTACCGTCGGAGCCGACGCTTTGGTTGAAAGCTAGCCAGGCGGGCAGGTGTACCGTATCACGGGATTGGGCATAGGCCACCAGGTCGCCGAAGCTCCGCCAGTACTGGGTGACCATCGCTCCGCGCCAATACACCGAAGTATGGGCAGACAGAAATCCCAGCGACGGGTTGGCGTAGAGTTCGCGGAGCATCGGGCCCATGGCCTTGGCCACCGGAAGCCACTTGCGCACGGCGAGCAGGCTGTTGATGCGAAAGCCGATGAGAAATACGACGAACGGACCGTCGATTGAGGTGGTATACCGCCCGGGGTAAACAGTGTGCATTTGCTTAAGCCTCCGCGAACCATAGACCCCACGGACGCAGTCGCGAACGTCCGCTGTCCAGCTAAGCGGGTCTGGTCAACAGGTAACATGGTTCGATGAGTTGCGTGGGAGGGTAGAATTCGTCGTGGGTGAATTGAAAACCGAGATGTTGCAAGAAGCTGCGTGACGCTCCGTTAGCTGGGTGATGCCCTGCGAAAACAGCCTTAACATCAAGCACGCGAAAGCCGTAATCTATCACCGCCTTCGCCGCCTCGCGCCCGAGATTTCTTGACCAGAACGCTCGCCGCAGGTGGCATCCCAGTTCCCACACTCCTTTGGAGGGGTCTCGAGGATGCAGGCCGCAGCATCCGATGGGCTCGCCGGTTTCCATTAGAAAGATAGGCCAATATTGCACACCCGCTTTATCCAACGTCGCGATTTCGAAAGCGAGGCGGTCCGCTATCTGGTGCTCCGACCAGCTTCCCCCGTGATACCGCGTGACTTCAGCATCTCCCCACAGCCCTTGAGCGAGCGGCAGATCTTCAAGCGACCACGTGCTGAATCCGATCCGGCGAGACTGGTGAAAGTAGGGACGCATTTAAATCTTGAGCGGCACATCTCGTAGGAATACGGGCAGGTCTGTCGTCGGCGGCTGAGCCGGGATTTGATAGAAAAGATTGGCAACAAATCCGCGGTGATAGGTCGTGTGATTGATGACGTGCAGTAGTATTTCTCCGCGAGTCATTGCGCCCTCGCCGCCGCCGACAAACGTGAATAGCACTGTCTCGTTTAGTTCCGCGTCAGTGACTCCGTCGCTCCACGCGATGTACCAGTGGTCCACTTCCTGCTGTGCGTGCCATAGCTCATCCAGTGCGGGGCACGTCGGTGTATTCCGCGTTGTAAATCCGTGCTCTCGGCCCAGCAGATGTGCCTGAAATATCAGATCAATCACGTAATTGTGGTTCAAGGTATGAACAATGTTGGGAAACAGGCTGGAGCGCTGCCTCGTGGCTTCACCGGGC
>JALYHU010000092.1 GCA_030776345.1 Pseudomonadota bacterium
CGGCGGGCCTGCGGATCCGCAGGCCCGCCCAAATGCCGCCGGCGGATCAGCCGCCCGCGGCCCGCACGTCAAAACAGCTCGGCGTCTTCCCCCTCGCCCTTGGCGACCAACTCTCCCGCGGCGACCAACGCCGCATAGTTGCGTATGTTGTTCCGGCCATGATGTTTGGCGTAGTACAGAGCCGCATCGGCACGTTCCACACAGGTCGTGGGATCATCGTTCGGAAAAATCTCGGAATACCCGAGGCTGATGGTCACGCGTCCTACCTGGGGAAAAGCGAACTCCTCGATGGTGGCCCGCAAGCGATCGAACGCGATTTCAGCCCCGCCGATGGTGGCATGATCGAGGACGACGACGAATTCCTCGCCTCCGAAGCGAAATATCTGGTCCGCGCCCCGGAAGCTCCGCCGGATGATCTGGGCTACGAGAAGCAGCACCTCGTCGCCGAACAAGTGGCCGTACGTGTCGTTGATGGCCTTGAATTTGTCGATGTCGATGAGGCCCAACCAACTTGGCTCGACGGGCGAGTTGCCGGGCCCTCTGCGCAATCGGTGCCGCACCTTCTCGAAGGTGCTCTCGAACGTTCTTCGGTTCAATAGGCCGGTCAGCGTGTCCCGCTCGCCGTAGTCGAGCAAGGCCAGGTGGTTCTTGATGAAGCGCAGCATCGCGCCGACGAACTCCAGATCGCGCGTTTGCAGTTGCTTGGCGCATTCGACCACCAGCAGGCCCACCACTTCCCGCTCCGATTCGATGGGTAGCGCCGCGCAGGCCTTGCCCGTCCCTTGCATGTATTGGACGAGCCGACGTTCCCGAACGCTGATCTCCCACTCGGGTACCTCGCTCAGCGCCGGATGCTTCGCCGGGTCCAGCGTGGTGCCGGTTTGCGGCTGAAGATTTCCATCCCCGTTCTGACTTTCGGGAATCAAGCGCGCCAAGCCGCCGTCATCCACGAGGTGGTAGAGGGAGACCGAGTCGGTTCCGAGATATTCCCCGATCAGGGTCGCGATGGATCGATGAAAGCGGTCTCGATCGCGATGCGCGGTGCTGTCGGCCACCGAATCTAGAAGGGACTTGGGCATTAAGGATTAAAACTCCTATCGTTGATCCCACCGGATACTCGGCCCGGTCGCCTGGGACCCCTTAGTATAGTCCCTGGATCGGCGCCGCGAGCATTCCGGGTAACACCGCACCAAAAGAGCGCTTGGCATCTCCCGATCGCCTACAGCCGGACGAGCCACCGGCCAATGGGAAGGCCCAACAGCCGCGCGCAGGATCGTTGGGACCAAATAGCAAGGCAGGAGAAGACTCATGAGCGCGAAGCAAGGTTCATCCGACGAATCGATCGGGCGACCGGAGGAGTGGCGGGAGGGGCGCTACGAGCAACCGGGGAAGCCGGTGGATCAGTCGGTGAAAAAGCCGCCGCGGGGGGAGGATTCGCCGCCCGACACGCTCAGCACGCCGGTCACCGTGGAAGATTACGAGGAACTCGAGCCGCCCCCCGTCAAGACGTGAATGGCCCGCCCGTACCGACGCCTGAGTCTCAGACGGGTAGCGGGTGCCCGAGCTGCGAGAAATACCATTCGTGAAACGTTACCACCCGCCGTTCCTGTTCCGAGTAGCGGCCGGGGCGGTAGCGCTTCGATAAAATTCCGGCTTGGTTGTTCTCGGTGATCTGCGCATACAGCCCATAGTTTGCGATCCCGAAGGATTGGCCGTGGCTCTAAAGCAAGCTCGCGCCCATGATGCCGCCGCCGACGATGCGTGCGCTCGTTTTCATGAATACCGTCGGAAGAGTGTCCCGGCCACAATAAATTTATCCTCGCAGGCAAACAACCCCCATCCGAAAATCGCCGCCTGAAGCTGCGGCGCCGCAGTCTCCACCGGCCGGCGGTCAATGGCATTCGCCCGCCCGTACGTTTACAGTTCGCAGCATGTCGCATCGTATCCAGCCGCCCGGCGATCGAGGCTTCGGCGCCCCGCAGGATGGGGTCTCCGCGCGCGACATCCATCATGCATGGAATCCCGGTATCCAATCCCAGGTGCCGCCGCAATTGCGGCATCTATGCACCATTTTCCGGCCGGAGAACGGATTCCGAAGCCTCGTGGATGTCCACGAGGGGCACACCCTGACCGGCATTGCGCCGAGCGAGCTGGTTGCCTTCCGCCCGCGCCGCCTCGCTTTGCATGAAACCCTCATCCGCGTGACCGCCGATTTTGCCGTTCCCGACGGCTCGCGCGTCGAGGACCTCGGCATCAAATTTCGCGAGATCACCAGTTTGATGGTCGATCGCTATCTCGAGCCCGAGATGGACGAGATCACGGCCATTTTCGATCGGGTCAAGAACCAGCTGAACGCGGCCATCCATGATGCGCTGGCGCGCTTCGCGAACCGCGGCTGGGGAGTGCGCGAGATCAGCGAATGTGAAAACGCCGCGAGCACGGCCGACGGTGAATTCCTGCGCGCCGCGTACCGCGCGTCGGCGCGGGTGATGTCGGCGTTGTTCATCACCAACGGGCGCGGATGGGGAGCGCAAGAGCACATCGCGTCGCTCGCGGCGGACATCGCGTGCAACGAGATCGGCAGCGCCGAAATCGGGCGCACCATCGAACCCATTCTGCAGCGCGCCGCAATTCGCGAAGGCTACGGCATTTTGCCGCGGCAGGAGCGACCCGTCGTCATCAACATCAAAGGCCCTTCGGCGTCGGGCAAGAGCACCTTGCGCCCCTTGCAGAAGAAACTGGCGCGCGAAATCGGCATGCAATGGAGCGATTTCGCATTGATCAGCCCGGATATTTGGCGAAAACAGCTGCTCGACTACGGCTCATTGGGCGCTGCCTATAAGTATGCGGCGTCCTTCACCGCGGATGAGTTGCAAATCATCGATCACAAGCTCGACCGGTACATGGCGGCCAAGAACGAACGGGGAGAGATGTCGCACTTGCTCATAGACCGGTTTCGATTCGATGGTTTCGCTCAGGATTCGCACGAAGCGGGCAGCAACTTTCTCACGCGATTCGGGCATGCGGTGCATCTCTTTTTCCTCATCGCCGCTCCGGAGTTGCTGATCGAGCGCGCTTGGAAACGCGGACTCGACGTGGGCCGCTTCAAAGCGGTGGACGACACGCTGGCGCATGCGGTCGAGGCCTACTCCGGGATGCCCGACGTGTTCTTCACCTGGATCAAGCGCCACGACAAGCGCATACGATTCGAATTTTTGGACAACAGCGTGCGGCTCGGGGAGCGGCCGCGAACCGCGGCATTCGGCGAGAACGATACCTGCAACGTGCTCGACGTGACGTGCATGTCCAACATCGAGCGCTATTGCCGGATCAACGTCTGGGCGACCCGGCCCGAGGACCTCTATGCGGACAGAGGCTTGCTGGCGGCGGAACACAATCTCGGCATATTGTCGCGTTGCCTGCGCGAATTTCGCCGAGTCGATTTCGCAGAACAGGAAACCGGGCTCATCTACCTGCGCTTCGAAGCGGGTCGGCCGCTGCTGATGGACCCCGCGGCGCTCGATCGGGCGGTCGCCGACCCCGACACGCGAGCATGGGTTCGAAGCGCGGCGCCGGGCGCACTCGACGGGCGCATCGCGAAAGTCGATCGACCGAGGTATCTACACGAGGAACTCGTGACCTCGACGCCCACGCTCGGGTCTTGGGGAGGGCCGCGCCGGCGTTGAACGCCCGGGCCGGCGTTGAACGATGCGGCGAATCAGCCGAGGAAGTCGCAGAAGCGATCGACGTGTGCCGCAAGATCGAGCGTATGTTGCCGTGCCAGGCGTTCCGCCAGTTCGGTATCGCGCCGCTCGAGGGCTTCGATGATGTTCAGGTGATCGATGATGGAGCGGGCGGCGCGGTCGCTCTGGGTGATGGTGGCGCGACGTATGGCGCGCACATGGATGAGGAGGTTGCGCGTCGTGTCGATGATGGTTTGCGATCCGCCGAGGGCGATCACCGCAGTGTGAAATGCGATGTTCGCGTCCGAGTATTCGCACAGGTGAGCCGACGGCGGCGAATTGTGAAACTCGTCGAACAAGTGGCGCAGCTTGGCGATTTCTTCCTCCGGGGCGTGTTGCGTCGCGAGTCGCGCGGCCATCGATTCCAGCGCAGCCCACACCTGGATCATTTCGATGATTTCGCGCTTCGACTTGCGGACGATGTAAATCCCCCGCCGCGGCACGGTGCGAATGAAACCTTCCTGTTCCAGGACCGACAACGCCTCGCGGATGGGTGTACGGCTGACGCCGAGCGCCGTCGTGAGCTGGCGCTCATCCAGCCGCAATTCTTGTTGCGGGGCATAGATATCGGTATCCGCGATGGCTGCCTTTAGCAAGGCGTAGGCTTGGTCGCGTAGGCTCGTTGCGTTCAGCGGCGCAAGCGCCAGCGGGGCGCTGGTTGCGGCTCGCTCGATAAGCCCTGCGGTGGTGTTCATAGCGTCCGGTGCTCAATTCAGGAAATTGAAATATTTCTCGACGTGCGCCGCCAGACCGAGGCCGTGGCGATCGTAGCACGCTGGTAACGAGCCGACATCTCCCTGCGGAGCATGACCGGCGCGTGAATCGCTGGCTTCGCGCACGCCAAGACCGTGGTAGCGCCCATGTGTAGCGGACTCGAGCATCGCCTTCGGCAATGACCGGTAGATCGCCGCCGTCACACCGGCAACGATCGCCATGCCGGTCACGCACAACACGACTGCAATGATTTCCATTCCTGTTCCCTAAAGTGCAGCAGCGCCGGGCACTGCGATAAAAGTTAGGCCATAAAAGTCGGGCCGTATCGGTCATCTACGTTTCACCATGCGTGGGTAAGATATTTTATATGGCGGATATTTTATTCCTAGCGAAGAAATCTATCCGGCGCCGCACTTTTCCCTCATCTGTCGGGGCCCCGTTTGACAGTCCAAAAGGAGTTCATATATGATATACCACGAAAACAACTATAAGTTGATTGGGGTCCAAACACACAGTTTTGGAACGCGGATACGGGGGTAGGCAACGTGAGTCGATTCGGCGCGTCGTTCTGCACGAGTCCAAAGAAGACGCGCTGCGCCTCATCGGTGCCCATACAACAGTCGGACATTCACGTGTCGTCGGCAGGCGTTCGGATGAGTGCCGCTTCGCCCGCTTCCGTCAAGTGAATCCATGAGGAGAAGGCACGTGAACGCGAGTGCGAACGGATCACCACGATCGGCTTTGGCGAACCCTTGGGTTCAGTTGGTCATAGGCGTCATCTGCATGGCGTGCGTCGCCAACTTGCAGTATGGGTGGACGCTGTTCGTCAACCCCATCGATGCAAAATATCACTGGGGCCGCAGCGCCATTCAAATCGCGTTCACGGTTTTCGTTCTGGTCGAGACCTGGCTCATCCCCGTGGAGGGCTATCTCGTCGACCGCTTCGGTCCGCGCTGGGTCGTGATCGGCGGCGCGATACTGGTCGCAGTGGCATGGGTCATCAACTCCGCCGCAAGCTCGCTGTCGATGCTCTATTTCGCGGCGGCGCTCGGCGGCATCGGTACGGGCTGCGTGTACGGCACCTGCGTCGGCAATGCCTTGAAGTGGTTTCCGAAGCGGCGGGGTCTGGCGGCAGGTATCACCGCGGCGGGCTTCGGGGCCGGCGCTGCCATCACCGTCGGGCCGATTTCAACGATGATCAATTCGGCCGGATATGAGCACGCGTTTTTGGTATTCGGATTGATTCAAGGCGGTATCGTTTTCGTCATGGCGTGGCTGCTGTTGGTGCCGCCGGCGCAGTTGCTGGCCGCGAAAGTCAAGGCGAACCAGACGGCCCATGGCTATACACCCACCGAAGTGCTGCGCAGCCGCGTGTTCTACGTTCTTTACGCCATGTTCGTGCTGGTAGCCGCGGGCGGCCTCACCATGGCGGCTTCCATGGCGCCCATCGCCAAGGACTTCAAGATCGACAAGGTCCCGGTGGAGCTGTTCGGCTTCGCGATGCCTGCCTTGGTATTCGCGCTGTCCCTGAACCGCATTTTCGACGGCGTCGGCCGGCCGTTCTTCGGTTGGCTCTCGGACCAGATCGGCCGCGAATACACCATGGCCATTGCGTTCTTCATCGGGGCCGGTGCTCTGTTCACGCTCAGCCAGTCGGGCAGCAACCCGATGATTTTCGTGCTGGTCACGGCACTTTACTTCGGCGTGTACGGCGAAATCTTCAGCCTGTTCCCCGCAACCCAGGGGGACACCTTTGGAGCGAAGTATGCGGCCGCCAACGCCGGCATGCTGTATACGGCCAAGGGCGCAGGTGCGCTGCTCGTGCCGGTTGCGGCAGAGATTGCAAAGAATCATGGCTGGGGCGCAGTATTTTCCATCGCGATGACCTTCAACGTGGCCGCCGGACTTCTCGCGCTGTTCGTGCTGAGGCCCATGCGCATCCGTCACTTTGCCCAGAGCCGCGAAATCTATTCGACGCCGCCGGAGAGCATCGCCGGCACTCGGACGACTTGACCCCATTCTCAGTTTGCGACGAGGCCGGCGATTGCGGCTCGGCACAGCGGCGGTGCCGGATCCCGGTCGCATTACGAAATTGGAGGCAGTATGGCAACCGTTAACCCCACCCCGATTCACCCCAGGAGCACGGCCGAAGACACTCTGCAGCGCAAGAGCCGTGACGCGGGCGTCATATCGGGTGGACACTTGGTGGCGAAGGCCCTGAAAAACGAAGGCGTCGATACGATTTTCACGCTTTGCGGCGGCCATATCATCGACATCTATGATGGCTGCGTGGATGAGGGCATCCGCATCATCGACGTTCGCCACGAACAAGTGGCCGCCCACGCGGCGGACGGCTACGCGCGCCAGACCGGCAAGCTCGGCTGCGTGGTCACCACGGCCGGCCCGGGCTGCACCAATGCGGTTACCGGCGTGGCGACCGCGTTCCGTTCCGAAAGTCCGATTCTGCACATCGGCGGCCAAGGTTCGCAGACGCAGCACAAAATGGGCTCTCTGCAGGATCTTCCGCACGTCGATCTGATGACTCCGATCACCAAGTTCGCCGCTACCGTATCGAGCACGGAGCGGGTGGCGGACATGATTTCCATGGCCGCCCGGGAAGCGTTCAACGGCGCGCCCGGCCCCGCGTACCTGGAAATTCCGCGCGACGTACTCGATCGCGAGATCGATATAGCCAAGGCCGTAGTGCCGCAGCCGGGCCGCTATCGAGCGTCGACCCGCTCCGTGGGCGATCCGCGTGACATCGAAAAATTGGCGGACATCCTGGTCAATGCCGAGCGCCCGGCGATCCTCTATGGTCAGCAAGTGTGGACCGCGCGCGGTCAGAACGAGGCGATCGCGCTGCTGCGCGGCCTCGACATACCGGGCTATTTCAATGGCGCCAGCCGCGGCCTCTTGCCGCCGGGCGACCCGCATCACTTCGACCGCACCCGCACCCAAGCCTTCGCCGGCGCCGACGTGCTGGTCATCGTGGGCACGCCGTTCGATTTCCGCATGGGCTACGGCAAACGCATCGGCAAGGATCTGAAGCTCGTGCAGATCGACATGGATTACCGCACGGTCGGCAAGAATCGCGACATCAGTCTGGGCCTGGTGGGCGATCCCGGCGCCATCTTGGGCGCGGTGCTGCAGGCGGCGACCGGCCGCATCAAGGGCGACAAGCGCCAAGCGCGGCAGCAATGGCTGAAACAGCTGAGCGATGCCGAGACCCTTGCCACCGAAAAGCTCATGCCGCTGTTCAAATCGAACAGCATGCCGATACACCCCTATCGAGTCGCGTGGGAATTGAACGAGTTTCTGGCCGACAACACCATTTACATCGGCGATGGCGGCGATGTCGTCACCATCTCCGCTCAGGCGGTGCGTCCGCGCGGCCCGGGCCAGTGGATGGATCCGGGTGCCTTGGGATCGCTCGGGGTGGGTACCGGTTTTGCGATCGCCGCCGGCCTCGCGAACCCATCGAAGGAAGTTCTCTGCTACTACGGCGACGGATCCTTCGGCATGACGGCGTTCGACATGGAAACGGCCAACCGCTTCGGCGTGCCGTATCTTGCGGTGATCGGCAACAATTCGGCGATGAATCAGATTCGCTACGGCCAGCTTGCCAAATACGGCGAGCAGCGCGGCAACGTCGGCAACCTTCTCGGCGACGTGCCCTTCGGGAAATTCGCCGAAATGCTGGGGGGGTACGGCGAAGAAGTTCGCGACCCGGCGCAGATCGCATCCGCGCTGCAGCGGGCGCGCGAATCCGTACGAAAGCTGCGCCGCTCGGCCGTGGTCAACATTTGGGTCGACCCGCGGGAATATGCGCCGGGCACCAAAAATCAAACCATGTACAAGTGATTGACGTCGGGAGCTAGGGCAATGAGTAAGGCATTGGACGGGGTCCGCATTCTGGACTTCACGCACGTGCAATCGGGTCCGACCTGCACGCAGCTGCTGGCGTGGTTTGGAGCGGACGTCATCAAGGTCGAGCGGGCGGGGGCCGGCGACGTCACGCGTGAACAGCTGCGCGACATACCCGGAGTGGACAGCCTCTATTTCACGATGCTGAACCACAACAAGCGTTCGGTGACTCTGGACACGAAGAGCGCACGAGGGAGCGAGATCCTGGAGAAGCTGGTCAAGAGCTGCGACGTGCTGGTGGAAAACTTCGCCCCGGGCGCGCTCGACCGGATGGGCTTCACCTGGGAGCGCATCCAGCAGCTCAATCCCCAGATGATCGTCGCATCGGTGAAGGGATTTGGACCCGGTCCGTACGAGGAGTGCAAGGTCTATGAGAACGTCGCGCAGTGTGCCGGCGGCGCTGCGTCGACCACGGGATTCGACGATGGCCCGCCGCTGGTAACCGGTGCGCAGATAGGCGACAGCGGGACCGGATTGCATCTGGCCCTCGGGATCGTCGCCGCGCTGTATCAACGTAAGACCACCGGCCGCGGCCAGAGAGTGTTGGCCGCCATGCAGGATGGCGTACTCAACCTGTGCCGGGTCAAGCTGCGCGACCAACAGCGCCTTTCGCGTACCGGCGTCATGAAGGAATATCCGCAGTACCCGAACGGAAAGTTCGGCAGTGCGGTGCCGCGCGCCGCCAACGCGTCGGGCGGCGGGCAGCCCGGGACCATCGTCAAATGCAAGGGCTGGGAAACAGATCCAAACGCATACCTGTATTTTATCGCTCAGGCGCCCGTGTGGAAGGAAATCTGTAAGGTGATCGGCAAGGAGGCGTGGATGGCCGATCCGAATTTCGCGACGCCCGATGCGCGCCTTCCCCGGCTCAAGGAGGTTTTCGCGGCGGTGGAGGAGTGGACGTGCACGAAGACCAAGTTCGAAGCGATGGCGCTGCTCAATGAGCATGACATACCCTGCGGCCCGATTCTATCCATGGAGGAGTTGATGAATGAGCCCTCGCTGCGTACCACGGGCACCATCGTCGAAGTGGATCATCCGAAGCGGGGCAAGTATCTCACGGTGGGCAACCCCATCAAGCTGAGCGACAGCCCCACCGAAGTCACGCGCTCGCCTCTCCTGGGGGAGCACACCGACGAAGTCCTGGCGGAACTCGGCTATGGAGCCGCCGATCTCGCCGCCCTCCGCTCCAGCAACGTAATTTAATCGCGGGCGCCGCCTGCATAGGATTCGAGGAATGTCACAGATGACAGACCAGAAGAGCGTCGTTCGCAAGGTATTGGATGCAGCCAAGGCTGCCGGCCGTGAATCTCTCACCGCTCCCGAAGCGCGGGGCGTTTGCGAAGCCTACGGAATCACCATTCCGAAGGAGGGCGTGTCGAAAACCGCCGCAGAGGCGGCGAAGGTGGCGGCCGATATCGGCTTTCCGGTGGTGATGAAAATCGTCTCTCCGCAGATTCTGCACAAGACCGAAGCCGGCGGAGTGGTCGTGGGCGTCAATTCCGAGGCCCATGCCAAGGAAGCGTTTGGCACCATCGTCGACAATGCGCGCAACTACGACCCGAAAGCTGAAATCCTCGGCGTCCAGGTGCAACAGATGTTGACCGGCGGCCAGGAAGTGATCATCGGCGCCGTCACCGATCCCGCCTTCGGCAAATTGGTGGCGTTCGGCCTGGGCGGCATCCTGGTCGAAGTGCTGAAGGACATTACTTTCCGGTTGGCTCCTGCCACCAATGCGGATGCGCTGTCGATGCTGGACGGTATCCAAGCGGCCGAAATCCTGCGTGGCGTACGCGGCGCGAAGCCCGTCGACCGGGCGGCACTCTCGAGCCTGATCGAGCGCGTCTCGGTGCTGGTGTCGGATTTCCCCGAAATCTCGGAAATGGATTTGAATCCGGTGTTCGCCACCGACCGGGGGGCCACCGCGGCGGACGTGCGCATCGTGCTCAACTTCAATCCCGCACCTGCGCGCGATCGGCCGAGCCAGGCGGACATCGTCGACAAGATGACGCGCATCATGAAGCCGAAAGGCTTGGCGGTGATAGGGGCCTCGGCCGAGAACGGCAAGATCGGCAATTCGGTGATGAAGAATCTCATCAATGGCGGCTTCAAGGGGGAGATCTATCCGATTCATCCCAGCGCCGACACCATCATGGGGAAGAAGGTGTACAAGAGCGTCAAGGACGTTCCCGCCGACATAGACGTCGCAGTGTTCGCGATTCCGGCAAAATTCGTCGCCCAGGCGCTCAAAGAGGTCGGCGAGAAGAAGATCGCCGGCGCCATCCTGATTCCCTCCGGCTTCGCCGAGACCGGCAATGTCGAGGGGCAGAACGAGCTGATCGAAATCGGCCGCAGATACGGCGTGCGGCTGATGGGGCCGAACATCTACGGGTTCTATTACACGCCGAGCGATCTCTGCGCCACCTTCTGCACGGCGTACGACGTGAAGGGCCACGCGGCGCTGTCGTCGCAGTCGGGCGGCATCGGCATGGCCATCATCGGTTTCTCGCGCTCCGCCAAGATGGGCGTGTCCGCCATCGTCGGTCTCGGCAACAAGTCGGACATCGATGAAGACGATTTGCTCACGTTCTTCGAGCAGGACGACAACACCACCATCATCGCGCAGCATTGCGAGGACTTGAAGGATGGACGCTCGTTCGCCGAAGTCGCGAAACGAGTCTCGAAGAAAAAGCCCATCGTGGTGCTGAAGGCCGGCCGTACCAACATGGGCGCCCGTGCCGCAAGCTCGCATACCGGGGCGCTCGCCGGCAACGACAAGATCTATGAGGATGTGTTCAAGCAGTCCGGAGTCATTCGGGCGCGCAGCTTGCGCGATTTATTGGAGTTCGCGCGCGGCATCCCGGTGCTGCCGACGCCGAAGGGGAACAACGTCGTCATCATCACGGGCGCCGGCGGATCGGGCGTGTTGCTGTCCGACGCCTGCGTGGACAATGGCCTGTCCCTGATGGCCATGCCCGCGGACCTCGATGCGGCGTTCCGCAAATTCATTCCCCCGTTTGGCGCGGCGGGAAATCCCGTCGACATCACCGGCGGGGAACCTCCTGCCACGTATCAGAACACCGTGCGGCTGGGCCTCGAGGATCCGCGCATTCATGCGCTGATCCTCGGTTATTGGCACACCATCATCACGCCGCCGATGGTGTTCGCGCACCTCATGGTCGAGGTGGTGGCGGAAATGCGCGCCAAAGGCTTGGAGAAGCCGGTCGTGGCGTCGCTCGCCGGCGACGTCGAAGTGGAAGAGGCCGCCGAGTACCTGTACCAGCACGGTATTGCGGCGTACGCGTATTCGACGGAGATTCCGGTCGCCGTGCTCGGTGCGAAATATCGGTGGGCGCGCGGCGCGGGGCTCATTCCAGAGGCGTGACAAGGGGGGGTCGGACAATGAATGACATGAAGTGGGCAAGGGGGCTATCGATGGCGTTGGCCGCGTGTGCCGCCGCCGGCACCATGAGCGGGGTTGTTTACGCGGAGGATGCGCAGGATGCGAAAGCGCTCAAAGAACAAATGCGCGTGATGCAGGAACAAATGGACGCGCTGCAGAAGCAAGTTCAGGCATTGACCGGCAAACCGGCGAAACCCGCTGACGCGGGGGCACAGGGTCCCAGTGTCGCGAAGGACAAGGACAAGGAGAAGCCGGCGGCTCCTTCCGAGCCGAAGTTCGAGCAGTTTTTGAAGGGCTTCTACGGCACGTTGGACGTGTCGGTGGACGATGCGACCAAGGGCATCCGAGGTCTCACCGCCTACCAGTATCCGGGATCGGGTTCGCCGCCGTATCCGCGGGGGGCGCCGAAGGGAACCCAGATCGTGGGAAACGTCGGCTGGTTGGGAGATCTCTCGACCAACAAGTCCGTGTTGGGCTACCGCGGTTCGCACAAGATTGCCGGCAGCGCTTATGAGTTCGTCTTCCAGATCGAGACGCAACCCGCCATCACGTCGGCACCGGGTGTCTCCACGAGCTATACGGCGCAGTCGAATGTCACCAAGGCTGGAATCGGCTACGGCGATAGTTTCATAGGTCTTTCGCACGGTTCGTGGGGCAAACTCAAGGCCGGCACCACGTATTCACCCTACAAAAAGTCGACCGACCGGATGAACCCGTTCTCCGGCATGCTCGGGGACTATGCCGTCATCATGGGCAACACCGGCGGCGACAATCGCGTGGAGTTCGGCACCCGCCTCGATCATTCGATTTGGTATGAATCGCCGAAACTGGGCAATTGGGTGAGCTTCGACTTGCTGGTCTCGCCGGGCGCAAACCGAACGTACGACAACGTCGTGCAGTCCTCCGGCTCGCCCGATTGCAGCGGCGGCAATATTCCGGGCAGCGGCAATTTGCCCCTGGGCTGCGATGACGGCGGATTCGGCACGGCATATAGCGCCGACCTCAAGTTCGAGACGGGCGGGTTGTATGCCACGGTGGCGTGGGAGCTTCACCACCACGCCAATCGCAACAGCGATGGCATCGGCGCGAACGTGCCGGGCTACGGCAATGCGGTCAATCTGGGCAATGGGGCGTCGCCCCTCCTCGATTGGAACACCTATAACTTTCTCGTGGCCGAGTATCCGGGAGTCGCAGCGACCAACGGCTACACTCCGCCGTATCTGACCGACATTGCCGACGAGTCGGCGGTCAAGGCCGGCGTGCAGTACACCTTCAGTTTTGGGTTGGCCATCAGCGGGATCTATGAGTGGATGAAGCGCTCTCTGCCGCCTGAACTGCAGTTCCAGAACGAGCGCACGAGAATGGGCACATGGTTCGCTGCCACGTATGATCTCACGCCCAAGGACAACTTCAGCATCGGTTGGGCGCATGCCGGGGCGACTCCGGGCGATCCGGGCGGGCAGCATAATTACAACCCGAACGACACGCAGAACCAGGCCAATATGTACACCATTGCGTGGAAGCATCGCTTCGACAAGAACCTGTACGCCTACCTGGATGCGGCCGATACCGTCAACGATGGTAACGCGCATTACGATCTCGGCGCCGGCGGCCGAGGCGTCACGACGGACTGCCACGATGGCACCAATACCATCGTGAACGATTACAGCAGCGCGGGACCGACGACCTGGGGCGGATGCCATGTCATGGGCGTCTCCATGGGATTGAACTACAAGTTTTAAGGCGGGCGGGGCGCCCAACCCACGGGGAACCTTTGAAGATAGCGATCATCGGTGTAGGGGCGATCGGCGGCTACGTCGGAACGCGGCTCGCGCTGGGCGGCGCCGACGTGACCTTCATTGCGCGCGGCGCCACACTCGAAGCGCTGCGCAGTCGCGGCATTCGATTGATATCGGCCGATGGCGCCGAGGAGACCCTGCCTCGCGTGCATGCCACCGATGACTACGGGGCTGCGGGGCCGCAGGATGCCGTGCTGCTCACGATGAAGGCGCACCAGGTCGAAGCGGTGGCTGCCGAGGTGCCGAAACTGTTCGCGGCGGACACCGTCGTGCTGCCCATGCAGAACGGCATCCCGTACTGGTATTTTCACCAGCACCTGGGCGAGCTCGCCGGGACGCGCGTGACGAGCGTCGACCCCAGCGGCGCGATCGGTACGCACATTCCTTGCGAGCGGGTCATCGGCTGCGTGGTCTATCCGGCGGCCGAACTGCTGGCGCCCGGCGTCATCAAGCACGTGGAAGGAAAGCGCTTCCCGCTCGGCGAGCCTGACGGCAGCACCAGCGGCCGTGTGACCCGCCTCGCGGCGTGTTTCGAGAGCGGCGGGCTACAGGCTCCCGTTCTGCAGGATATTCGTGCGGAAATCTGGTTGAAGCTGTGGGGCAATCTCACGTTCAATCCCATCAGCGCGTTGTCGCGAGCGACGCTCGCCGGCATCTGCCAATACCCCTTGAGCCGCAGCCTGGCACAGGCGATGATGGCGGAAGCGCAGGCGGTTGCCAATAAGCTCGGCATCGCGTTCCGGGTCCCGCTCGAGAAGCGCATTGCCGGGGCGGAGCGGGTGGGCCACCACAAAACCTCGATGCTGCAGGACGTGGAGGCAGCTCGCACGCTGGAAATCGATGCCTTGTTGGGTTCGGTGATCGAGCTCGCGCGATTGACCGACACGGCCACGCCGCATTTGGACACGGTATTCGCCCTAACCAAGCTGTTGGCCCAAAACCTCGGTCCCGCCAAGGCACCCTAGCCCACGCGAAATACTCAGACAGGCCTCCGGCCGTGTAAGATTGGCGGTTTCGCCCATGCAGGCGGGCGAGCTATGATTTTCACCAGTCCCCACACGCGAGGCCCATTGGCATGAATGTTCACGAGTATCAGGGCAAGGAAATTCTCCGCAAGTACGGTGTCGCGACCCCCCGCGGCGTCGCTTGTTTCTCGGTAGCCGACGCGGACGCGGCCGCGCGCGAGCTCGGGGGCAAGGTGTGGGTCGTAAAGGCTCAGATCCACGCCGGCGGGCGCGGCAAGGGCGGCGGCGTCAAAGTCGCCAAATCGCTCGACGAAGTGCACCAATTCGCGGCGAAAATCCTCGGTATGACCCTGGTGACTCATCAAACGGGCCCCGAGGGGCGCCTGGTCAAGCGCCTGCTGGTCGAGGAAGGGGCGGATATCCGCAAGGAGTTATACGTCGGCATGGTGGTCGACCGGGCAACGCAGCGGGTAACCCTCATGGCCAGTTCCGAGGGCGGGATGGAGATCGAGGAAGTCGCGGCGCACTCGCCGGAAAAGATTTACAAAGTCGCCATCGATCCGGACACCGGATTGACCGATGCGCAGGCGGACGACGTTGCGGGCAAAATCGGCGTGCCGCCGGCGCTGTTCGCGGAAGCTCGAAAGTTCATGCACGGGCTGTATCGCGCCTTCGTGGACTGCGATGCGTCCCTGGCAGAGATCAATCCGTTGATTCTGACGGGCGACGGAAAAGTGCTGGCCCTCGATGCCAAGATCAATTTCGATGCCAATGCCTTGTTCCGCCATCCTGAGCTCGTCGCCATGCGGGATCTCGACGAAGAAGATCCGGCGGAGGTCGAAGCGTCCAAATTCGACCTGTCCTACATTTCCCTCAACGGCAACATCGGCTGTCTCGTCAACGGTGCCGGGCTTGCGATGGCAACGATGGATACCATCAAATTATTCGGTGCCGAACCCGCCAACTTTCTCGACGTCGGGGGCGGTGCGACCACGCAGAAGGTTACCGAGGCATTCAAGCTGATGTTGAAGAATCCCGCCGTCAAGGGGATTCTGGTCAACATTTTCGGCGGCATCATGCGTTGCGACACCATCGCCGAAGGCGTGATTGCGGCCGCGAAGGAAGTAAAGCTCAGCGTACCCTTGGTGGTCCGCATGAAGGGTACCAATGAGGAACTCGGCAAACAGATGCTCAAGGCATCGGGGCTGCCCATCATTTCCGCGGACAACATGGCCGAGGCCGCGCAGAAAATCGTCGCTGCCGTTGCCGGCAAGTAGGAGCAAGCGTTCATGAGCATATTGATCGACAAAAACACCAAAGTGATGACGCAGGGAATCACCGGCAAGACCGGCGCGTTCCATACGCGACTGTGCCGCGACTATGCCAACGGCAAGGCCTGCTTCGTTGCCGGCGTGAATCCGAACAAGGCGGGAGAGAACTTCGAAGGGATTCCGATTTTCGGCAGCGTGAAGGATGCCAAGGAGCGCACCGGTGCGACGGTCTCGGTCATCTACGTGCCGCCGCCCTTTGCCGCGGGCGCCATCGACGAAGCCGTGGATGCCGGTCTCGACCTCGTCATCTGCATCACCGAAGGCGTGCCGGTGCGCGATATGATCGCGACCCGCAAGCGCATGGCCGGCAAGAAGACGCTGCTCATCGGACCGAATTGTCCGGGGGTCATCACGCCGGAGGAAATCAAGATCGGAATCATGCCCGGCCACATTCACAAGAAGGGGCGCATCGGCGTGGTCTCCCGGTCCGGCACTCTGACGTACGAAGCGGTGGGTCAGCTGATGGAACTTGGGTTGGGACAGTCCACCTGCGTCGGTATCGGCGGCGATCCGGTGAATGGAATGAAGCACATCGACGTGATGAAGATGTTCAATTCCGATCCCGGCACCGATGCGGTGATCATGGTGGGAGAGATCGGCGGGGACGACGAAGAGACGTGCGCGCGCTGGATCAAGGACCACATGCAGAAGCCGGTGGTCGGATTCATCGCAGGGGTCACCGCGCCGCCGGGAAAGCGCATGGGACATGCCGGTGCCATCATTTCCGGCGGCAAAGGGACGGCGCAGGAAAAATTGTCGGTCATGGAGGAGTGCGGGATCAAGGTCACGCGCAATCCCGCCGAGATGGGCAAGTTGCTCAAATCCGTCCTGTAGCATGAGCACTCCCACTCGCTGGGCACGCTTCAGGTCGAGCACCGCGGCGGCTTGAGGAGAGCGGGCACGTGCGTACCGAGCCCCCCAGCGTTGCGATGACGGAGCCGCGAATCTTATTGCGGCAGATGTTCGATGCCGCCATCGCTTCGGCGCAGCCCGCGCTGTGCGTCCCGCCCCACCTTCCTGCGGCGCCGCGCGGCCGGTTGATCGTCATCGGCGCCGGCAAAGCCTCTGCCGCGATGGCCCGAGCGGTGGAAGATCATTGGCCCGGTCCGCTCTCGGGTCTGGTCGTCACACGGTACGGGTACGCCGTACCCTGTGCACGCATCGAAATCGTCGAAGCCGCTCATCCGGTACCCGATGCGGCCGGCTTGCGCAGCGCGCGCCGCATGCTCGACGTCGTCGGACATCTGACCGAGGACGATCTCGTGTTGTGCCTGATCTCCGGCGGGGGATCGGCGCTGTTGCCGCTGCCCGCCGGCGACCTCACGCTCGACGACAAGCAGGTCGTCAATCGCTCGTTGCTCGCGTCGGGCGCCACCATCCGCGAAATGAACTGCGTGCGGCGTCACTTGTCCGCCATCAAGGGCGGGCGGCTCGCGGCGGCCTGCCATCCTGCAAAAGTCCTCACGCTGCTGGTTTCCGACGTTCCCGGCGACCGGCCGCTCGACATTGCGTCCGGTCCGACGGTGGCCGATCCGACCACCTGTGCCGATGCACTCGCAATCGTGCGCCGCTACGGGATAGACCTTCCCGCGGCCGCCCTCGAACTCTTGGAGAGCGGCCGCGGCGAGTCGGTCAAGCCGGGCGATCCCCGTCTTGCGAACTGCGCCGTGCGCATGGTGGCAACGCCGCAAATCGCGCTGGAGGCGGCTGCGGCGGTCGCGCGCAAGGCGGGAGTCGCGGCATACATCTTGGGCGATGCCATCGAAGGGGAAGCGCGCGAGGTTGCCAGAGCATTCGCCGGAATCGCTCTACAGGTCGCTGCGCACGATCAACCCGTGCCCGCCCCATGCATGCTCCTGTCCGGGGGTGAGACCACGGTTACGGTGCGCGGCAGGGGCCGTGGCGGGCGCAATGTCGAATACTTGCTGTCGCTCGCGCTCGCGCTCGACGGACACCCGCGCATCCACGCGTTGGCCGGCGATACGGACGGTGTCGATGGTCAAGAGGAAATTGCCGGCGCCGTGATCGCGCCCGATTCGCTCGTGCGGTCGTGGGCCGCCGGTTTTCGTCCCAGGGACGTGCTTGCCGACAACGACGCACACAGCCTCTTCACGGCGCTCGGGGACTCGGTCGTCACCGGGCCCACGCTCACCAACGTGAACGACTTTCGCGCCATCTACATCGAAGGACCGGACCTATGAATTTACGCAGAACGCGCAACGCCAAAATCGTGGCGACGCTGGGGCCGGCGAGTTCCGACCGGGAGATCACTCGGCGGCTGTTTTTTGCAGGGGTCGACGTGTTCCGGCTCAATTTCAGCCACGGCGCCGCGGAAGACCACCGCGCGCGTTGCGCCATCCTGCGCGAATTGGAAGCCGAGACCGGCCGGCCCATCGCCATTCTGGCGGATCTGCAAGGACCCAAGCTGCGCGTGGGCGTGTTCGCCGACGGTCCGGTGCATCTTGCCGAGGGACAGACGTTTCGCCTCGATCTCGACTCGACGCCGGGAACTCTGCAGCGGGCCTGTATGCCGCATCCGGAAATTTTCGCGGCGCTGACACCGGGCTGTGAGCTGCTGCTGGACGACGGCCGGCTGCGGCTGCAGGTACGGCAGTGCGGACCCGATTTCGCCGAGACGCTCGTCGCCGTCGGCGGCAAGCTGTCGGCGAACAAGGGAGTGAACGTGCCCGGCGTGGTATTGCCCCTCACCGCGCTCACGGCCAAAGACCGGCGCGACCTGGATTTCGCGCTGGATATCGGCGTGGACTGGGTCGCGCTATCGTTCGTGCAGCGCCCGGAGGACGTGTCGGAGGCCCGTTCCATCATCGGCAGCCGTGCTGCGATCATGAGTAAACTCGAGAAACCCGCTGCCATTGCGCGGCTCGAGGAAATCGTGGCGGTGTCGGACGCCGTGATGGTGGCGCGCGGCGACCTCGGAGTCGAAATGCCGGCGGAGCGCGTTCCCGCAATTCAAAAACGCATCGTGCGCATTTGCCGCGACATGGGCAAGCCGGTGATCGTGGCGACGCAGATGCTCGAGTCCATGGTGGAAAGTCCGGTTCCCACGCGTGCCGAAGCATCGGATGTCGCCACGGCGATTTACGACGGCGCCGATGCCGTCATGCTGTCGGCGGAATCGGCCTCGGGCAAATATCCGCTCGAAGCGGTGAGCATGATGAACCGCATCATCGAACAGGTGGAGGCAGACCCGGCATACCGCAAAGTCATCAACGCCTCGCACACACCGGCGGCACCGGGCAAGGCCGGTACTGCGGACGCCGTGTGCGGTGCCATGCGCTGCGCGGTATCCATGCTGCATGCCGCGGCCATCGTGTGCTACACCCGCAGCGGACAGACCAGTCTGCGCGCCGCGCGCGAACGACCGGAAGCCGCGGTGCTGAGCCTGACGCCGGTGGTGTCCACGGCCCGTCGACTCAGCGTGGTGTGGGGCATCCATTCGGTGCAAATCGACGGCGTGACGGACGTGAACGAAATGACCGAGGTTGCCTGCGAGGTCGCGCGTCGCGAAGGCTTCGCGGCCAGCGGCCAGACCATCATCGCCATTGCCGGAATGCCGTTCGGGCACGCCGGTACGACCAATCTGATGCGGATCGCCGTCGTCTGAAGGGTGCTGCGCGCCGCGAGGGTGCGCGCAGGGTCCGCGGCGCGAATCGTTTGCGCATCGCGCTCGGCTTGCGGATTCGCTCGCCTATCAGGTGACGAGGTGCTGCGGCGTGCCGGCGGCCCACCGGTCGATGTTGTCGATCAATTGATCGGCCAGGAACTGCATGGCGCCGTCCGATGCCCAGGCGACGTGAGGAGTGAGAATGAAATTGGGACGTCGGATATCGAGCAGCGGGTGACCATCGCGCGGCGGTTCGACGGTCAGCACGTCGAATCCCGCGCCGGCGATCAAGCCTTCGTCGAGCGCCTGAATGAGCGCGGCTTCGTCGACCAGACCGCCGCGTGCGGTGTTGATGAGCAAGGCGTTGCGCTTCATTTTGCGAAACGCCGCGAGGTCGATGAGATTGCGTGTGGCCGGCATTAGCGGGCAATGCAGCGAGATGACGTCGGATTGGGCCAGCACCTCATCGTGCGGCGTGAAGGTCACGCCATCCATCCTCGGCGGTGCATGATCGGCGAACAACACGCGCATGCCGAACGCACGTCCGATCGCGGCGGTGGCCTGGCCGATCGCGCCTTCGCCCACGATTCCGAGAGTGGCGCCGTACAAGTCGCCGATGTCGTGCGTGAAGAAGCAGAACTGCTCCGATTTGTTCCACACGCCATTCTCGACGTCTTGGCGGTAGGCCAGCAGGTTGCGCCGCAACGCCAGGATCATCGCAAAGGCATGCTCCGGCACCGTGTGCACGGCGTAGTTGCGGATATTGGCGACGGCGATGCCATGCGATTTGCAGTACGCGACGTCCACCACGTCATAACCGGTCGCCGCCACCGCGATCATCTTCAGGTGCGGAAGCTGCGCCAACGTGTTCGCGCGCAGGGGTACCTTGTTCACGACGGCCACGGTGGCTCCGGCGAGACGGGCCTCGATTTCGCTGCCGGCCGTCTTTTCGTACTCCACGTACTCGGCGGCACAGGCCGGCTTGCGCACCTGCGCTTTCAGCGAGGCGCGGTCCAGAAACACCACCCGCTGGGTCATGCCGCCAGGCCCGCTTGCGCTTCACCCCTGTTTTTCGTGCCAGCGGCCGCCGAGTTGGCGCGCCAGAAATTTTGCGCGGCGGCCACACCGCTGCCGGGCTCGATTTTCACGCCCGCGTCGAGCATTGCCATCTCCGCTCCGGCGAGCGCGCCGAGCAGCATGAGTTCGTTGAGGTCACCCAAGTGGCCGATGCGGAAGAGCTTGCCCGCGACCTTGGACAAACCGGCCCCCAGCGCAAGATTGTACCGCGTGAACGCGCGCGCAATGATCTCGGCGCCGTTGATCCCGTCGGGTACCATGATGGCGGATACGGTATCGGAGAACCACTTCGGTTCGGTGGCGCACAGTTTGAGCTTCCATCCGTCATAGACCGCGGCGCGCACGCCGCCGGCGAGGTAGGAATGCCGGCGAAACACGTTTTCCAAGCCTTCCTCGGCGAGCATGCTGAGCGATTCGCGCAAGCCATACAACATGGGCAACGAGGGCGTATAGGGAAAATAGCCCGCCGCGTTGGCCTGTACCATGTCGCCGTAATCGAAGTAGCAGCGCCGCGAGGTGGCTTTCTTCGCGGCCTCGAGAGCTTTTTGACTGACGCAGGTCACCCCCAAGCCGGCCGGCAGCATCAAGCCTTTTTGCGAGCCGCTGACGCACACGTCGACTCCCCATTCATCCATTCGAAAGTCGATGCTGGCAAGTGCGCTCACCGAGTCGACGAACAGCAGAGCAGGGTGTTTGCAGCCGTCCATGGCCCGACGCACGGCCAGCACGTCGCTGGTCACGCCAGTAGCCGTCTCGTTTTGACACACCAGAACTGCTTTGATCTTGTGTTGCTTATCGGCGCTCAGCGAACTCAGGTAACGGTCGGCGGGCGCCCCTTCGCCCCAGGGGGTTTCGAGAATCTCGACTTCGAACCCCAACCGGGCGCACATGTCCGCCCATAGGTGGCTGAACTGCCCGAAACGGGATGTCAGTACTTTGTCGCCCGGATTCAGGCAGTTGGTCAATGCGGCTTCCCAACAGCCGGTACCCGACGAGGGGAACAGAAGGGGCGCGCCGCTGGTGGTCTTGAAAATAGGCCGCAGCGCGTTGAGGCACGCGCGTGTAAGCTCTGGGAAGATGGGCGAGCGGTGGTCTTCCATCGGCACGGCCATGGCGCGTAGTACGCGGTCGGGGACATTGGTGGGTCCGGGAACGAACAGAAAATTGCGACCAGCCATGCGATCTCCTTAGTGTTACCCGCGCCTGCGGCAGCGGCCATTCTCTCTGACGGCCGTGTCGCGACGGCGGAATTCCGCCGCGTGTATTCTTGAAGCATATTACCGTGGTAAGCCAAAATGATATATGAGATATCATGAAATTGGGAGAGCCAAGGGGCGGTCAGAGAAGGGGATATCGATGCGTATAGCGCTGCTGGGTCAGCAAAAGTTCGGTCAAGCCGTGCTCGAAGCATTCCTTCAGCGGGGGGACACGGTGGCGGGGGTCTTTTGCTCGCCTGACAAGGTCGGTGCGGCGCCGGATGCGTTGCGCATGGCGGCGGAGCATCACGGGATTGCCGTTCATCAGTTGGCTTCGCTGAGGACGCCGGAGGCGCGAGAGATCTTGCACAGCCTCGCCGTCGATCTCGGCGTCATGGCGTACGTCTTGCAGTTCGTCCCGGAGGAGTTCCGCCTCATACCGGCGCGCGGCACCATTCAGTACCACCCCTCGCTGCTGCCGCGTTACCGGGGACCGAGCGCAATCAATTGGCCCATCATTCACGGCGACAGTCATACCGGGCTGACGATCTTTTCGCCGACGGACGGTCTGGATGAGGGCCCCGTCATTCTGCAGGAAGAGACACCGATCGGCCCGGACGAAACCGTGGGTGACGTCTATTTCGGGCGGCTTTTTCCCATGGGAGTCGCCGCGCTCTTGCGGGCGTCCGAACTGGTGATGAGCGGAGCCGCCACCGCCCGCGCGCAAGACGAGGCGCGCGCGAGTTACGAAGGCTGGTGCCGCGCCCCCGAGGCGCATATCAACTGGCACAATCACGTGGATCAGGTTTACAACTTGATTCGCGGCTGCAACCCCGCGCCCGGCGCCTGGACCCTGTTCAACGGCAAGAAACTGCAGCTGTTCGATTCCCGCAAACACCCGGCGCGCCGGGCCTCGCAAGTGGCGGGCAACATCGGCTCCATCACGGCCGTCGGCGATGAAAGCATGCACGTCACGGCACAGGGCGGACAAATCGAAGTGTTCCGGGTCCGCTATGAGGGGGGTGAGAAAATGCCTGCGGCACGATTTTGCGCGGCGGCCGGTGTGAGCCTTGGATCCGTGCTCGGCACGTAGTACTCGCCCGCGGCTTCAGCCAACGCCGCCTACCGCGGCTCCAGCAAACGCCGCTTACATGGTGAGGACGATCTTTCCGATATGGTTCGAGGTCTCCATGAGTCGATGGGCTTCGCTAGCCTCGGCAAGCGGGAACGTTGCATGGATCACCGGACGCACGCGGCCCGCGCTGAGCAGCGGCCAAACATGGCGGTGCACCGCCTCGGCAACCGACGCCTTCTGTGCGATGGTCCGCGCGCGCAGCGTCGAACCGGTCACGAGGAGACGCTTGCTCACTATCACGGCGAGGTTGATCTCCGCCTTGGCGCCGCCGAGCATGGAAATGATGACGAGTCGACCCTCGAGCGCGGCGACTTCCAAGTTGCGCGCGAGATAACTGCCGCCGACCATGTCGAGTATGACATCGACGCCTCGTTCCGCGGTGGCTTGCCGTATCACAGCCACGAAGTCCTCGGTTCGGTAGTCGATTCCGCGCTCGGCGCCCAGCCGCTCGCACGCGCGTGCCTTGTCGGCGGTGCCCGCAGTTGCGAAGACGCGGGCGCCGAAGGCCGCGGCGAGCTGGATGGCCGCGGTGCCGATGCCGCTCGTGCCGCCATGGATCAGCACCGTGTGTCCCGCCTTGCAGCCGCCGCGCTCGAATAGATTCGTCCAGACGGTAAAGAAGGTCTCCGGAACAGCGGCTGCTTCCACCATGCTGAGGCCTTGCGGCACCGGCAGGCACAGCGGCGCCGCGGCCACCGCATACTGGGCGTAACCGCCCCCGGATAGGAGGGCCGTCACCTGGTCGCCCAGCCGCAGGGTCGTCACTCCCGAGCCCAGGGCGACCACCTCGCCGCTGATCTCCAATCCGGGCAGATCCGAAGCGCCGGCCGGTGGCGGATAGCGCCCCTGCCGCTGCATCACATCCGGCCGGTTGACACCGGCTGCAGCCACGCGGACCACCACCTCCGCGTCGCCCGGCTGCGGCACCGGGCGAACGGTGACCTTCAATTGCTCGGGTCCGCCCGGAGCTGCGATTTCCACCGCCGTCATTTCAGCAGGCACGCTCGACATCAAATTCTCCTCGCCGTGGAATGACGTGAGGGTAGCATTGCACCCGGCGCGGTGCCGTTTTATCCGCATTCGAGGAACCCCCTATGACGACGGCGTACATTACTCATGGAGATTGTCTGCGACACGACATGGGCCCGGGCCATCCGGAGTGCCCAGATCGCCTGAACGCCATCAACGAGCACATGCGAACGTCCGGACTGCTGGACGAGCTGCGGTGCCTGGAAGCGCCGCTCGCCGGCGTGGAGGATCTCAAGCGAGTACACCTCGCAGCCTATGTCGATTCGATATTCGAGAACGCTCCGAAGGAAGGCATGGTGCAGCTCGACCCCGATACGGCGATGAACCCTCACAGCCTTGCGGCAGCCCGTCGGGCAGCGGGAGCCGGGATACGGGCGGTGGAGGAGATCATGGCGGGGCGCGCCGTGAACGCGTTCTGTGCCGTGCGCCCCTGCGGCCATCATGCCAGTCAAGCGCGGTCGATGGGATTTTGCATCTTCAACAACATCGGCGTGGCGGCGGCTTACGCCTTGGAGAAGCACGGTCTCGAGCGAGTGGCCGTCATCGACTTCGACGTCCACCACGGCAACGGCACGGAGGACATGTTCAGCGCACCCCAGTGGCAAGACCGAGTACTGATGGCCGGCTTTTTCCAGCATCCATTTTATCCGTACAGCGGCGCCGACAACCCGGCGCCGAACATGATCAACGTACCGCTCGCCGCGGGCAGCGGCGGCGCTGCGGCAAGGCAAGCGATGGAGCAGGAATGGCTGCCGGCGCTCCATGATTTCAAGCCACAGATGATCCTCATTTCCGCTGGGTTTGACGCACATCGCGAGGATCTGCTGGGCGGCATGGCCTTGGTCGAAGCGGATTATGTGTGCATGACGCGCGAGTTGATGGCTGTTGCCGCGCAGCATTCGCAACGGCGCGTGCTGTCCATGCTCGAGGGCGGCTACAATTTGTCGGCGCTGGGACGTAGTGCGGTGGCTCACGTCAAGGCGCTCACCGAGTCATAACGCCTCCGGTTTCCTACGGTAAAGAACGGCCTGCACCGGCACCGCCACGCTGCGAGCTGGCGGATAATAGGTGCGCACATCGGCACACCGGGGAAGAAACTGAAATGCACCACGATAGCGCTGCTCGCTGCGATCACGGCGGGCGCCGGCTCAGCGGCATGGGCGGAGGACAGTACGCCTCCGGCCCCCGGTTGACGCGCTGCCGCGTGCGGTGAGGACGCGTATCGGCTGCCGGCCGATCGACGCAAAGGATTCGATCGAGGCGGCGTACCGGCGGCTGGCGCTGTGCGCCGATCCCGCATCGCGGATTGCGGCGACGGCACACCTGCTATTGGCCATCTTCGACGATTTCTACGAACAATTATGCGAGTATCCGTTTCGCGCCAAATGCGCGTTCGAGCACATGGATCCGCACACGTCGCTGCAAATCAGCAGGGAGCGGCTCGGGCTCTACAGCCGGTACATAGCCGTTCACGGCCCGAAGATAGGCTCGGCATTCCCTGCGCTGCGCAGCGACCTCAGCGTCTGGGACACACTGGATACCGTCTTCGTCGGGATGATCTTCGATCGCTATGAGGCCGACATTGCCTTCAGCTTCGCCCACTCCATCAGGCGCAATATCGGGCAAGAAACCTGGCGCCCGGTGGCTTACTCGTTTCCGCCCCCGAGTAAACTTCGGGCGCTCTCCACGGCAGCCGTGCACCGACGTTTTCCCGTGTCAGGACGAGTCGAAACGCAGCTCCTTCAGGCAGTCCTGCAGATCCCCGCATTCACAATTCCATTCAAGGATTTGGAGGGCGATTCACGGCGGGTCTGCGATCGTGTCGAGCATCACTTCGCGGCGGCGGGCGGATCGCATCCGGTCGCGCTCGATGTGGTGGAGGCGGGTTTTTTTCGAGATCGCGGCGCTTTTATCGTGGGGCGCTGGCTCATGTCGGACGTCCGTCCGCTGCCGTTAGTCGTCGCGCTGCTGAACGGACCCGAAGGGCTATACGTCGATGCCGTCCTGTATCGGGTTTCCGATATCCACGATCTATTCAGCTCCGCTCTCGCCAATTTTCACGTAACGACGCGGCTCTATTATCAGACCTGCGTCTTCTTGTTCAGCCTCATGCCGCTGCGGCCGCTTGGGCACCACTATTCGACGATCGGCTACAACCACGTAGGAAAAGTGGCCATCATGAACGAAATCATCGAGCAGCTTCGCGACGGCTATCGGTTCGAGCGCTCGCCGGGTGCGCAGGGTACCGTGGCGGTCGGATTTACCTTTGCAGGTTGCGCCTACCATCTGAAAGTCATTCGCGACCAACCGACCGCGTCATACAAATGGGGATCGTATCCCGGGGTTGCCGCCGTCTGCGACAAATACCGGGTCGTGCATGAAATCAACCGAGCGGGAAGCATGTTGGACAACGTCATTTACTTCAATCTGCGTCTGGACCGTGAGATGTTCGATCCTGCGTTATTGGATGAGATTTGCCAGCAAGCGACGCAGAGCGTGCACGTGGAGCGAGACAGCGTGCTTCTGCGGTCGCTGATCGTACAGTTGAAAATTATTCCGCTCCCGGTGTACTTGGAGAGCGCGAGCGCGAGTGAAGTCGGAGCCGTCATGGCCAGTCTCGGCGATTGCATTCGCAACAATGCCGCCACCAACATATTCAACAAGGATTTCGACAGCCGCAACTACGGCGTGGGCCGCTACGGGCGGGTCTTTTTGTTCGACTACGATGCGGTCGAGAAATTGACCGACGTCAAGATCCGCTCGAACTGTGACCGGGAGCCGGGCGAGGAGACCGTTCCGCCGTGGTTCTTCGAGGACGGCGTCATTTTTCTACCGGAAGAGATCGAGCATGGCATGAGGTTCCAGAGCAGCGACGCGCGACGCGCGTTCCGTGAAATAAACGGAGATCTCTTGACGGTGGGCTATTGGGAGAACGTGCAGCGGCAGTTGCTGCGCGGCGAAGTACTCGAAGTCAGAACATATCCGGACAGCGCGAAGCTGGAGCGCTAGCGGCGCAAACCTGCACCGGCGCCTCCCTCCCGCAGGCGGCTTTGCAGCCGCTTACGCCCGGGCCACTCCCTGCCGCTGGGATCGCGCTTGACCGAACAGCTTGACGATTTACCGATCGAAGGCCGGCAGGTCATCGGGCTTGCGGCTGGTCGCTAGGTTTCCATCGACGACCACCTCTTGGTCCACCCACTCGGCGCCCGC
>JALYHU010000093.1 GCA_030776345.1 Pseudomonadota bacterium
ACGGCGTGAGGAAATCCTCGGGACTTGGTCCGTAGATGGGCGCGCACGCGTTATAGAAATCGTTATACCCGGGATAGTAGTCCTCCTCCTTGATGACGGTGGTCTGGTTCTTGAAGAACAAGCCGCCGACCCACTCGAGCTTCCCGCCGGATTTGGATGCCAGGCGCAGCTCCTGCGACCAGGGCTTGTCGTCGAATGCTTCCTTGCCGACGATGAACATCCGGGGGTTCTGGCCATACAGATCCTGCGGAAAGCCGGCGAAATTCTCATACTCCGCGGTTTCGTCGGCGGATGTTTGGTTGTTGTGGTGTGCCCAGGAGCTCGCCGAGGTCAAGGTCGCAAACCCCATGTCGTACTCCAGCGTCAGGGCCACCATATCCACGGTGTCGTGGGTGGTGGACGCCATGTTCTCCGGGCTCGAGAGGCGGTCGACGCCGGGCGGGACGGGACCGTTGTAGTATTGCGAGATGGCCGGCGGATTGGTGAACGCGCCGGTCGGGCTGTTCGGATTGATCGGCAAGGCCGCTGGGCTGACGGGTTGGTTGTAGCCGGCGAGGCTGGTCGCGACGTAGGGAAATCCGTTCGCATTCGACAGCTGATGGTAATAGGACAACTGCGCATGAAACTCTTCGCTGGGCTTGAAGAGCGCGGCCACCCGCGCACTGCGATATTGATAGGAGTTCACACCATCTTTGTCGTAGACGACGGGGTCGCTGAACAGGGCGCCGGGCGTCGCCGCGACCGGGACGCCCGTCGAATCGAGCTTGTAGAGATTCGGCTGATTGATGAATCCGGCTTCATCCGTCCACCCGGCATTCAAGCGCACCGCGAAGGTGTCGGACAGGGGTAGATTGAGCATGCCCTTCACGTCTTCGTTCAAAGCATGCGTGTGGTTGGTTTTACTCAAACCCGCCTCGACTTTCGCATCGAACTCCTTCGGATCGGGCGCGTTCTGCACGAATCGAATGGTACCGCCGAGGGAGCCCGAGCCGTACAGCGTACCTTGCGGGCCGCGGAGCACTTCCACCCGGTCCAAATCCTGCAATCGAAGGTTGACCAACAACGGCGTGTCGTCGACGTAGGTGGCGACCGGCGGCACCACCGGAGATGCGGCGGCCGGCAAGCCCGACGTGGTCTCACTGTTCAAGCCGCGGATGATGAGATTGGCGCCGCCGACGCCGCCGAACGGACCCTTGTCCGTGTAATTGACGCCCGCCATGGAGTGTGCGAGGCCGGCAATGTCCACGATGCCCGCTTGATCGAGGCGGGACCCGCTGACGGCGGTGATGGCGATGGGCAAGTCCTGGGCAGAGACAGCGCGGCGTGTGGCCGTCACCACGACTTCCTGCAGCGTGGCCTCGTCGAGATTGGCCTGGTCCGCGGAGGAGGGTGCACCGTATAGCACGGCGAGCACCGCTGCCGTCACGGATGACACAGTACCCGCGAAACGCGGTAGGGACCGAGAAGCGACTGCGTCCAACCGCCTTGCCCGATGAGTGGTGACCATTGAATCCCCTTTGATTTGAATTTTGCCGAATCGTCCGCATTGCATTTTTTTAAACGCGCGTTTAAATTATTTGCAAAGGGCATGCCAAGACGCACGGGCACATCGAATTGGGCAATACCCTGCAAATATCGGTGCATTGCCGTCCGCGCGGCGAGCGGTCGGAACACGCTGCGCCCGGTGGCGCACCGGAGGAGAGCGCGGCGGGCCTGTCGATGCCCGAAGATCGGGCGCGCGGGCGCTGCAGCTGAAGAGCGGCAGTTCCTTGCACATCGCCGGTCATGCATAGAATGGTGTGGGCGAGTCGCCCGTCGGTTGTTGGAGCGAATGCCGATGTTCAGCCTCACCGCTTTCAGACAGGAGATTCCCTCGCGCACCTACGGGCTGGCGGCGGTGACCGCCCTCGCGGTCGTGGTCTTGCTGTGGTGCGTGCTCACGTATGGGGGTTATGTCGCGCCCATTTTTCTGCCATCGCCCACCGATGTATGGAACGCGGCAGCCGAGGTCTGTTCGTCCGGCGTGTTCGCGGCCGATTTTGACCGATCCTGCGCGCGAGTGTTCGGCGGCTTCGCTGCCGCAGTCATCGTCTCCATTCCCATCGGAATTCTGATGGGTAATTTTCGCGTCATGGAGGCCGCGCTGGAACCCTTTCTCGCATTCGTCCGTTACATGCCCGTGCCTGCGTTCATCCCGCTCATCATTCTCTACGCGGGCATCGATGAGTTTTCCAAAATGCTGGTCATCTTCATCGGCACGGCCCTGCAGATGATCATCATGGTGTCGGATGTCGTGAAGAAGGTGGCTGCGGATCTATGCAAGGTGGCCCTGACGCTGGGCGCCACCCCGGCCGAGATCGCTCGCAAGGTGGTTTGGCGTGCCAGTCTGCCGGGGATCGTCGACGTATGCCGCATCAATCTGGGATGGGCGTGGACCTATCTCATCGTCGCCGAAGTCCTGGCCGCGAACCAGGGATTGGGCTTCCGCATCATCAAGGCGCAACATCTTTTGAATACCTCGATCATATTCTTTTACTTGGTCGTGATCGGCGCGCTGGGCTTGGCCTGCGATATCGGCTTCAGATTCCTGGGCGCACGGCTATTCCCGTGGACCCGCGAATATCTCGACGCATGAGCGCTGCCGAGGAAATCGCACGATGCTCTTGATGATCGAGGCCATCACCAAGTCATTTTCTTCGCGGGGCGCGGGGCAGCCCGCGCTGGCAGAAATCAACTTCGGTATCGACCCGGGAGAATTCGTCTCCCTCCTCGGTCCCTCCGGCTGCGGCAAATCGACCATCCTGGCCCTCATTGCCGGCCTGATGCCGCCGAGCACCGGGCGCATCACGCTGGACGGGTCCCCCGTGAGCAAGCCAGGCGTCGATCGCGGCATGGTGTTTCAACAGGCCAATCTATTTCCCTGGTTGACGGTGTTCGAGAATGTCACGTTCGGCCTGACCCTCAAGGCCAACCGAGTTCCAAAGAACGACGCGCGCGGCATACCCTTGGCTGCGCAGGCCGATTCTCTGCTCGAGGCAGTCGGTCTGGCAGCGTTCCGCGATCGCTATCCACGGCAGTTGTCCGGCGGCATGAGACAACGCGCGGCGCTGGTGCGTGCGCTGGTGACCAAGCCGCGCATTCTTCTCATGGATGAACCGTTCGGAGCACTCGATGCACAAACGCGGGAAGAGATGCAGGAGCTGTTGATGCACCTGTGCCAACGTCAGGGAACGACGGTGCTGTTTGTCACGCACGACGTCGAAGAGGCTTTGATCCTATCGGATCGAGTGCTGGTCATGCGGGCGCACCCCGGGGCAATCATTGCCGAGGTGCCCGTTCTCTTGCGGCGTCCCCGCAGCTTGGGCATGCGAGCCGACCCCGCTTTCGTCCAGTTGCGCGCGCGGGTAATCGACCTGCTGCACCGCCGCGCACGCCAGGCCATGTCCGCGGCCCTTCTCACATGAGCGTGATCGCCGGAATGGCCGACGGGGAAAACAGGCTGAGGCAGGCGTGACCGTGAATTCCGCCGATCACCTCGATTTGATTGCCGCTGGCAGCATTCATCTGTTCGACCGGCACGATGACTTCACGCTGCGCACCGTCAGTGGCCGCCGCAACCGCCGACATCGTGGCGCCATACACGATGCGGGTGATCCGCGCGAGCCACGCCGCGGTAAAGCACATGGGACACGGCTCGACCGTGGTGACCAGGGAGCAGCCGCGAAGGTCCGGACCGCGCACCGCGATCGCTATCCTTACGATCTCAATCTCGGCATGGCGCGTCATATCCCGGAACATCCGGACCTGGTCGCCGAGCGCCGCAACCCTCTCGCCGGTTGGCCCGACGATGATGGCGCCGAACGGCGGCTCCCCGGCCGCCGCGCTCTGCCGGGCTACTTCGATCGCTTGCTGCATGAGCGGCTGCAGTTCCAACATAGACCTCAATCCTGTACGAGGGAGACCTTACCAATGAGAATACACCCGATCGCGCGACTTGGAATTTACACAGCTCTCATCGTGCACCTATCCTCCGCGCTCGGCGCCACGCCGGTGTTGCGGGTCGGCTTCGACTCGTGGGTAGGCTTTGCAGGTATTTTCGCTGCGGTGGATCAGGGGTTCTTCGAGAAGGAGGGGGTGAAAATCGAGTTGCGTTCGTTCCCGGGGCCCACCGACACGATTCCACCGACCATCGCCGGCGACTTGGACATCGCGCTGACGACGCCGGACAACGTCATGTCCGTGGATGCCGGTCAAAAAGCCGACCTCATCACCATTGCCCTCATCGACGTGTCGGACGGAGCCGATGCCGTCGTGGCGAGGAATGACATCGCCGACATCGCAGGGCTTCGAAACAAGAAGATCGCCGTGACTTTCGGCCAGTGCAACGAGCTGTTGTTGCTCCAGGCGCTCGCAAAATCCGGCCTGAAGCAATCGGACGTCACGTTGCTCAACATGGATGCGGACGCCGCCGGCGCCGCCTTCATCGCCGGCAGACTCGACGCGGCCGTGACCTGGGAACCGTGGGTGACGCAGGTGACGTCGAGCGGGAGAGGCCGCATCCTGTTTTCATCGAAGCTGGCCCCCAATCTCATTTTCGACGGCGCTGCCGTTACCCGCAAATATGCCGCGGGCCACAAGACGGAAATCGAAGCGTTCATACGCGGCATGGATGCGGGCGTCGCCTACCTTCGCTCTCATCCGAATGAGACCTACGCCATCGTCGCCAAGGCTCTGGCCATAAAACCCGCGGACGTCGCACAGATGTTGAAGGGCGTGAAGGTATTGAACCTCGATGAGAATCGCGAGCTGTTCGGGGAGGCCGCGAAACCGGGCCGAATCTACGCCGCGATGGACAGCGTGGCCGATTTTCAGGTGGCGCAGCAGCTTTACAAGGTGAAGCCCGTCGTCGGCACGACAATGGATGCTGCATTCGTGCGCTCTGCGGCGGCGGCCGGCGCGGTGCTGCCCGCAGCGGCGGTGGGGGCGGGGACGGGGGTGGCCAAGCCGGTGCGGCCGCCGGCGCCGGCCGATTGGTTTCATGTATTTCCAATCGACGAGCGCACCTACGCTCTCTCCGAGCCCAAGTATTGGCAAGAGAACGTCAGTTATCTCCTGATCGGCACGGACCGCGCGCTATTGTTCGATACGGGGCCGGGCATCTACGGCATACGGGCGGCGGTGCGCGCGTTGACGTCGCTGCCCGTCATCGTGATTCCGTCGCACCTGCATTTCGACCATGTGGGCGACAACGAGGAATTCGACGACGTGCGTCTGCTCGATACGCCTGCGCTGCGCTCTCAGGTGCGGGACGGGTACTTCGTGGAATCTGCTGCGCAATACCAGCTGCAAGGCTCGATCAAGTACCGAGTGCACGGCTGGATCAAGGACGGAGCGACCATCGATCTGGGCGGGCGCGCCGTCCGTCTTTTGAGTACGCCGGGGCATACTCCGGACTCGGTGTCATTGGTCGACGCGGAGCGCCGGCGCCTCTTCACGGGGGATCTGGTCAATCGCGAAATCACCTTGTGCGCGGTACCCGGCTCCGATATCCAGGCGATGGCGGGCTCGCTGCGCAGGTTGCTCATGCAGGGGAAGACGGGCAGCGTTGCCTATGAAGCCCATGCGGAAAAGCCGCTCACCTGGACGGAACTGAAGCTTTTGGCGAACGGAATCGGTGACATTGCGGCCGGGCGCGGCACCTCGAAGCCGATGTGCCTCGGGGGTACACCCACGCGCCGCTTCAGCGTGGGCGATTTCCCCGTGGTGTTGCCGCTGGTCGGCGGCCCATCGCAGCCGCCCCTTGCTTCAGTCACGACGACCATCGATTGGAACGCGGGCCCGTGTCCATGAACGGAAACCATCGATGGGAAGCGAAGGTGTGACCATGGGCCTTCCCATCGCGGATCGTTGTCCGTATTCTATGTGCGGTGGCGCACTGAGGACGTCGTCCTAATCACGTATATCTGAAACATTGCGATCTGCCGATGGGATGTCTTTCCCCCACGATGAACCCAATCTCGACATTTGCACTCGATGAACTCGGTGTCAACCTCGCAGCGGAGCAGTTCGACCCTTACCTGCGGCTGTGGCGTCCCTGTCGTGACCGATGAAGCCGTGGCCCCGCACTCGGCGACCCGGGCGGATGGGGGAGATACGCTGGTGACTTTGAGCGGGGACTGGACGGTACAAGATTTTGCAGCGGTTTCCATCAAGCGGGAAGCGTGGCTCGATCGGCAAGATCTAAAAAGCATTGTGTTCGATACGCGTCAGCTTGGCCGCTGGGATAGCTCGCTATTGGTGTACCTCTGGGGTTTGCGCCGGGACGCCGCGCCACGCTCCATCCGCTTCGATGACAGCGGTATTCCGATCGCCGCGCGGCGACTGCTCGCGCTACTGCCGGAACAAGAGACGGCGCCAGCGGCTCCCACGCGGCGTCCGGTGTTTTTGGAGCGTCTTGGGCTTGCCGCCATGTCCAATGGGACCGAATGGGTTGCGGTGATTGCACTCCTAGGAGGGCAGGTCTTGAGCGCGGGCGCTGCGATGTTCGGCCGCGCGCGCATACGACGGAGCGACTTGCTTGCTTGTATGTATGATGCCGGCATTGCAGCTCTGCCCATGGTGGCCCTTGTGAACGTTTTGGTGGGCGGCATTTTGGCGTTCGTTGGTGCAATAGAACTTCGCCGGTTCGGTGCCGACATTTACATAGCCAATCTCGTCGGTATTGCACAAGTGCGTGAAATGGCCGCAATCATGACGGCCATCGTGATGTCCGGACGAACGGGAGGCGCCTATGCGGCCGAAATCGCGTCTATGCAGGGTAGCAATGAGCTGGACGCACTCGACGTCCTTGGCATCCCGGTTCAGGACTATCTGATACTTCCGCGCGTTCTAGCAGTGACGCTCATGACGCCGCTTCTGTATCTGTATGGAAGCTTTGTCGGCATTTTGGGCGGCTTTCTCGTCGCGGTCAGCATGCTGAACATTTCGCCGGAACTCTTCATGACGCAAATCCGCGAGGCAGTGCCGATGAGCGAAGTCGTGTTTGGGCTGACCAAGAGCGTCTTCTTCGGTGCCCTGATCGCGATCGCCAGCTGCCGCATCGGTCTGAAAGCCGGACGTAGCTCGACCGACGTCGGGCATGCCGCCACGCGAGCTGTCGTGGCCGGCATCATCGGCGTCATCACGCTCGATGCCGTATTTGCCGTTTGTGCCAACGCCTTGGATATCTGACTCTATGCCTGACTCGAATACCGCCTCAATGCTGGAGGTACGCGCACTCGCATTCGGTTACGGCGGCAATCCCGTGCAACATGACGTGTCATTCGACGTCAAAAAGGGGTCGATATTTGCCATCATGGGTGCAAGCGGGTGCGGTAAGAGTACATTGCTCAAGACCCTCGTAGGTCTTCTGCGCCCGACCGCTGGAACGGTGCGTATCGACTCCCAGGATTACTGGTCGATGGAGGACGCGCAGCGCAAGGAGTTTGGCAGGCGTATCGGCGTGCTGTTTCAGGGAGGGGCGCTGTGGAGTTCGATGACCGCGGCACAGAATGTTGCGCTGCCGTTGCAGATGTATACAAAGCTGACCGACACCTCGATCAACGAGTTGGTGAAGCTCAAGCTCGCGCTCGTCGGTCTTGCCTCTGGCTGGGCGAGCATGCCTGCCGATCTGAGCGGGGGCATGCGCCAGCGCGTCGGGCTCGCACGCGCAATGTCGCTAGATCCCGA
>JALYHU010000094.1 GCA_030776345.1 Pseudomonadota bacterium
TCGGTGCCCCGATGGCCGGGTCGCCGCGCGCGTCGGCGCCATGGCAGTCGTAGCAGCCACCGACATCGGCATAGATTTTCGCGCCCCGAAGCGCCGCCGCATCGTCGGCGGGGTTCTGTTGCAGATAACGGAGGTATTCGATGACGTCGCGTATCTGGCCCGGCGCGAGCGGCGGAAGATTGGACTCGGTGGCGCTGGGCTGCGCTCGAGCATACGCGGGCATCTTCGCCAGATTCCACGCTTTGGGATGATTCGAGCGGATGCCGTAATCGATGATCCTTTCGATTTCGGCGGGCTGTCCCGTGCCGTACAGCCAATCCTGGTCGCGCAAATCGGGAACACCTCGTGCACTGCTGCCCTGCCCCGCCACCCCATGGCAACTGGCGCAGTGGGCCTGGAACCGGGGGGCACCCGCCTCCACCGCCGAGCGCATCAATGCACGGTTCTGCGGTAGCGCGTCCGCGTCGGCGCGCAGCAACTTGGCTTCGACCCAAGCCTGCTCAACGAACACGCCACCAAGGAGGCCGACGGCCATCGCCAACAGCAATAGAAAGCGCATTGCCGCATCATCCTGGCTGCACTCGCCGTTTGCACGCAATTTACTGTTTTTCCAGACGTTAACTAACGTTAAACTCGTCAATTCCCGGCCATGTGCCGCCCACTGGACCTGTATGTCACCGAGCCCGGACGCCGAGTTGCGCAGTGAGGCCGAGCGGGTTCGCGCCAGCGGTGTGCTGGGCGACTCCCGGCTGCTGAAGTTGTTCGACTACCTCGTTGCAAGCTCCCTCGACGGGCGCGCGCCGAAGGAAATCGCCATCGCGATGGACGTGTTCGGCAAAGACGCGACTTTCGACGTCACGCAGGATGCCCTCGTGCGCGTGTATATCCACAAGCTGCGGCGGGCGCTCGCCGATTTTTATAGCGCGGCGGGCAATACAGAAGGGCCCGCCTTACATATCCCGAGGCGCGAATACCGTTTGGCCGTCAGCCGAGCGACCCCCGCAGCGCGACGGCGCATCCCTTCCCGCCACCGGTGGCTGCTGGTTCTGGCGCTCGCGGGTATCGCAGTGCCGTGCCTGGCCATCGTGCTGTGGCTGCGGCCACCGGCCTCCGAGTTGGACCGGGTGAGATCGAACCCTCTGTGGTCGTGGATCCTCGATGACGATCGTCCCATCGTCATCGTCGTCGGCGATTATTATCTGGTCGGAGAAACCGATGCATCGATGGAGGTGAAGCGATTGATTCGCGAATACTCGGTCAATTCGAAGGGGGACCTGGACCGCTACGTGAAGGAGCACCCCGAAGCCGCCGACCGCTACATCGACGTTGGCCTGCGCTACATGCCGACGGCGGCCGCTTATGCGTTGCGCGATGTGGTCCCGATCCTCTCCGCCGCCCACCGCCGTATCGCGGTCAGCATGATGTCCGATGTGAATCCCGTGACTTTCAAGTCCGCCAATATCGTGTACATCGGTTATTTGAGTGGGATGGGCCTCATGAAGGATCTGGTCTTCGCCCGCTCGCGCTTGGCGATTGGAGACTCCTACGATGAGCTGATCGACAAAACTTCCAAGCAGCGCTACGTCAGCCAAACCGCGAGTCAGAATATCGGTGCGCCTAAAAACTCGGATGCCGCGTCTTCTTATCGCGACTACGGTTATTTTTCGAGCTTCCGCGGCCCCGACGGCAATACCATCGTCATTATTTCCGGCACTCGCGACGAGGGGGTCAGACAAACCGCGGAAGCGTTTACCGATTCGGCCAAATTGCGCGACATCGGCGGACTGACGCAAATGGAACCGCCCTTCGAGGCCTTGTTGGAGGTAACGGCATTGGACGGCGTCAATCTGGCCGGTAAACTCGTCCTCTCCTCCCGGCGGCCCGCACCCGCCGCGCGCGGTGCGGCACCGGTCAATTAGGCTGCGGGTACACCACCAATGCGTCGAGCACCAAACCGCCGTCCGGATAGGCGCGGAACGGATTGATTTCGATTTCGGTCACCCGCTCGCACGCGACGATGATGGTGGACAAGGCCAGCATTGCTTCGACGATGGCGGGGCGGCTGACCGCAGGTGCGCCTCGCCATCCATTGAGCAGGGCGTGACCTCGCAATTCATCGAGCATGTCGTGCGCGTCCGCTGATGCGATCGGCGCCACGCGGCGGCTCACATCCTTGAGCGCCTCCGCGAGGGTGCCGCCCAGGCCGACGAGTACGACGGGACCGAAGCTCGGGTCGCGGGCCGCACCGATGATGAGCTCCAAGCCGGCTGGCGCCATGTCTTCGAGCAAGTAGCCCCGCGGGGAGGAGCCGGGAATGGCGTCGATCCGGTCGAGCGCCTGGTCGAGATCTTCTCGCGAGCGCACGTTCACGTGCACGCCGCCGACCTCGGTTTTGTGCAAAATGGCCTTATCGATCACCTTGACGACCATCGCGCGTCCGTGGACGGCGAGTGCCGCATGCGCCGTTGCGCGGCTTTCGCATACGTAGCGCTTCGGACATGTGAGCCCCATCGTCTCCAGCAGCATTTTGGCACCCACCTCGTCGAGGCCGTCGGCGGGCAATGACAAGTCGGCACGTGAAACGATGCGCGGTGGAGCGGCCAATGCGCGAAACTGCATTTTGGAATCCTCGACCATCGCGGTGACGGCGCCCACCAGCCGTTCAGGCGAGCCGTACGCCGGCACTCCTTGCGCACGGGTCGCGGAGAGAACTTGTTCGAACACCCCGGGCGCGCCCATGCCGCAATACAATAGCGGTTTCGATGTCTGCGAGGCCGCCTTGCCGAGCACCGCGGCGACATCCAGTACATCCGGCTCGTTGAGCGCCGACACGCAAGCCAGGTCAATTCCCGGGTCTTGCGTGACCGCGTCGAGCACATCGCCGAAGCGCGGTGACGGCCGGCCGGTGTCGACCGGATTTTTCATGAAGGTCAGCGGCGGCAGCAGTGTCGTGATCTTGGCAAATGCGGCCTCCGACAGCGCCGGCATGCTGACGCCCGCCGCCCGCAGGTTATCGACGATGAGCAAACCCGGGCCGGCCTGGCCGGTGATGAGGGCAACGCCGGGCTGTCGATGCGCCGGCAGCCTCACCATGCAGAGCGCCGCACACGCATCGACCAGCGCTTCACTGGTATTGACCAGAACCGCACCGGCCTGGCGCAATGCGGAAACCTTCAATTCGTAGCCCCCGAGCAGCGCGCCGGTGTGCGACTGCGCGAACTCGCCGCTGTCCGCCCGGCCTACCGTCAGTACCACGACGGGCTTGACTGGCGTGACGCGGCGCAACGTATCGTAGAGCAGCCGTCCATCCATGACGCCCTCGAGGTGCAACCCGATCACCTTGGTGGCCTCGTCGTGCAACAGGTATTCGAGGACATCCGAGGCGGTTACGTCTGCGGCATTGCCAAGCCCGACCGCCATGCTGACTCCCGCCCCGGCGCGCGCCAACAAGAACGACAGGGTCAAGTTCACCCCGCCCGACTGCGCGATGATCGCAACCGAGCCCGCGCCGATGGTTTCGGTACCCGGCGCAAAAGTTGCGTAGCAACCTCGGGCCGGGTTGAAGAATCCCGAGGTATTCGGTCCCAGCAACCGGACACCTCCCGCCCGGGCGGCGTTCAACATGTCAGACTGCAGTGCCGCGCCGTCCGGACCGATCTCCGCAAAGCCTCCGCCGATGATCAAAGCACCACCGGCCTTCGCGGCGCCCGCCTCGCGCATTACCGCCGGCGTCGCCGACGCCGGCACCGCGAGCGCCACCAGGTCCGGCGCCAGGGGAAGCGATGCGAGGTTCGGATACGCCTTACGGCCTTGAATCTGGCTGGCCGTCGGATTGATGGGATAGACCGCGCCGGCAAATTCGCGCAACGCGTGCACGAGCTGTGATCCCGCCTTTTCGAACGAGGTGGAGGCGCCCACCACGGCAATCGATGCGGGGCAAAACAGGCGGCGAATCTGGGCGTCTCTCATTGCGTGAGCTTTACGCCGCGCTTTGCGCGGGAGCGACGGTTGCTTTCCGGGCGCTGCGCAATGGCGGCAGGCCGATGATCTCACGCGCCTCGGCCGCGGTCGCAGGCTCCATGCCCATCTCGCGCACGATGCGCACGATACGCTCGACCAGCTGTACATTGGTGGCCGGCACGCCCTTCTCATAGAAGAGATTGTCCTCGAGGCCCACCCGCACGTGGCCGCCGAGCAACAGCGTGTTGATCGCTGCCGGAAGTTGCGCAGGGCCGATGCCGCTGGTGCAAAACACCGTGTTCTCGGGCAACAGGTCGACCATCATTTGCAGAATTTTCGGGGTGTACGGCAAAGCCCCTTGAAATGCCCGGTCGCAATTGAGCACGATATTGAAGAACGGGTTCTTGTCATAGCCGGCTTTGATGAGCGCCGTGGCGTCCTGAAGGATATGAGCGGGGTTGAATACTTCCCATTCGGGCTTGATGCCCTTTTGCTGCATTTTCTGGGCAAGCTCCAAGCAGCGCGATGGGGCCGTGTTCAGCAGCAATTCTTTGCCGCCGAAACTCGCGACGATGGTGTGCGAGTCGAGGGTGCACATCTCGGCGCCTGCTTCCAATCCCTTGAGGCGCTCCTCCCACATGATTTCCCAGTAACCGTTGGCGGCCTGGCGCGTCATATCCCCGTCGACGCCGCCGCCGGTGGAATTGTTGATGACGATATCGCACCCGGCGCGGATCAGGCTGTTGATCTCGCCATAAATGGCCGAATCGCAGGTGGCCCCGTCGTCGGGGCGGCGCGCATGGACGGCAACCACGCTCGCTCCGGCGTCGTAGCAGCGCTGCACGTCGGCGGCGATCTCGCGCGGCTGAGTCGGCAAATGCGGGTTCTGGGACTTCTTCGCCATGCCGCCCGTGGGCGCGATCGTTACGATGACTTTACGGTTTGCCATGATGTAACTCCTCAGGTTGGTGAGAGTGAGTGAGCGCGTTCAATACCCGCGCCGCATGCAGATGGAATTCGGGCTCGTAATAGCTCGCGAAAAAGCTTGCCAACGAGCGCTTCTCGCGCGTCATGGCGTCGGCCCCGGGACGCGCGGCCGACGCCATCCGCAGCCACATCCAGGCCATTGCGACGCGCCCCGCCAGATCCAGATAGGACTTGGCACCGAACAAGGTGCCCCGCCCGGTGTCGGGCCCGCCAGCGGCCAGCCTGCTCGAGACCTCGCTCAGCAGATCGACACCGCGCTGCACTGCGCCTCGGATGTCGGAGAGATCCGCACGATCCGCGAATTTCTGCAGATCCTTGCGGATATCCGCGATGAACAAATGGTAGGCGCGCCCGCCGTCCCGCTGCAGCTTGCGGGTCACCAAATCGATGGCGTGGATGCCGTTGGTTCCCTCATAGATGGGCAGCACGCGAACGTCGCGCAAAAATTGTTCCGCACCGGATTCTCGAACGTAGCCATGGCCGCCGCGGATTTGGATGCCGATATCCGCCACTTCGACGGCGTTCTCGGACAGCGTCGCCTTGCAAATCGGCAACAGCCATTCCAGTCTCAGTTTGGCCTCGGCGCGGGCCTGGGGCGTGGGTGCGAGCCGTGCCAAATCGAAACTGCGCGCAGCCTCCAGAACCAGCGCGCGGCCGCCGTCGGTCAGCGTGCGCATGATGAGCAGCATGCGCTGAACGTCGGGGTGCTCCGCGATGGGCACGGGGCCCATGCCGCCGCCGTGGGCCCGACCCTGGCGCCGCTCGGCCGCGTAGGCGAGGGCGTGGGCGGTCGCGCAGGCGCTCAGGCCGACCGCGTTCAGCGCCACCTCGATACGCAGTTCGTGCATCATCGTGAACAGCGTCGCGAGGCCGGCGCCCTCGGCGCCGATCATCACGCCCTCGGCGCCGGCAAAATCCAGAACGCACGTTGCGGACCCGTGCAATCCCATCTTCTCCTCGATGCTCGACACCCCCAAGGCATTTCGCCCCTGCAGTTCGCCGGTGGCCGTGAACAGGCGGCTGGGCACGAGGAAAAGGCTGAGTCCCTTGACCCCGGGTGCAGCGCCTTCCAGCCGCGCAAGCACGATGTGCAGGATCTGTTCGGTCAGGTCGTGATCGCCGCCGGAAATGAAAATCTTCGAGCCGGTCAACGAAAAGCGTCCGTCCGGCCGGCGGGTTGCCTTGGTCGAAATCAGACCGACGTCCGAGCCCGCTTGAGCTTCCGTGATGGCAATGGTGGCGGTCCACTCGCCGCTGGCCAGACGCGGAACGCAGATCGCGGCCAGACCGGCCTCGGCATGCGCGAGCAGCACCGACCCGGCCCCGCGCGCCGACACGGCCACCATTGCAAACCCAAGATCGGCGCCGCCGAGCATCGTGGCGACACAGGCTTGCATGATGAAAGGCATGCCTTGGCCGCCGTGGCTCGGTGGGACGCCGAGCGCCGGCCAGCCGTTTTCGCGCCATGCCTCGTAGGCGTCCCGCCAGCCGGCCGGGGTGACGACACGGCCGCCTTGCATTCTGACGCCGATGCGATCGGAGTGCTCGTTGAGCGGAGCAATCGCCGTGCCGATGAACTCGCCGGCCGTATCGAGCAGTTGCGCCGTGGTCTCGCGATCGAGACCCTCGACGCCGCTGAGCGAGAGCACCTCATCGACTTCGACCACGTGACTCAGCAACCAATGAAACTCCGCGACCGCGGCGTCGAACCGGATCACGAGCCCTTTCCCCCAGGCGAGGCCGCGGGTTCGGAGGGGTGCTCATTGGCCACTGGGGCGCGAGAGCGATTCAGAAAATCCTGCATACCCGCATGCGCATCGGCAGACGCATGCGACAGGCTCGCCGCCAAGCTTTCGGTAAAGAGGCCGTCCGACGCGGACATGTCGGCGATGCGCGGCAGCGCGTGTACGATCAAATAATTGACCAACGGGGCGTTGCCGGCGATCGCCCGCGCGGTTTCCAACGCGACCGCGTCGGCCGTTCCATTGTCCACGAGCTGGTGAACCACCCCGATGCGTTCGGCGGAATCCGCATCGATTTGCCGGCCAGTCAGCATGAGCTCGGTCAACCGGCTGATGCCGATCAATCGGCTGATGCGTACGCTGCCGCCGCCGCCGATGAAAAGACCGCGCCGCCCCTCGGGCAATTGAAAAAAAGTAGTGCGGTCGGCGATCCGCACATGAGCGGTCGCAGCAAGCTCGAAGCCGCCGCCGATCACGGCGCCGTGCAGCGATGCGACCACCGGCGGCCCGAACTGCAGGCGCTCCTGGATCGCGTGCCACCGGCGCGAGACCTGGTGCACCTCGAGGGGGCCTCGATCTTTTTGCTCTGACAGATCGAGCCCCGCACAGAAATGCGGACCATGGGCATCGATGAGAATGGCCCGAACCGTCGAATCCATGTTGGCGAGCACGCTCTCGAGCCGGCTCGCCAAGGCGTCGTTCAACGCATTGCGCTTGGCAGGTCGATTCAAGGTGAGCCGCAGCACCGGGCCGTCGCGCACGACATCCAAGACATGCTGCGCGCTCACGCCGCACGCTCCGGCGCGTCGGATGTAGCCACTCGATTCTTGGCCGGCTTTCGCATGCGTACACTATACCATACAGTATGGTGGACGCGGGAGGGTACGCACGCTTGGTTCATTGCCGCTCCAATGTGGCGGGCGGCGCATGCGTGAGCAGCACGACCGCCAGCCCGGCGGCCATGAACACGCACACCACCGCGGTACTCAAAACCGCCTTCGCATCATAACCGGCCGAAAGCAGTATTCCAGCCGCAAACGGGGCAGTGACGGCTCCGATGCGGCCAACGGAGACCATGGCGCCGAGCCCGGTTCCGCGGCACAACGTCGGATAATAATCCGCGGCCAGCGAGTACAGCACCAGCTGACTGCCCAACATCGATAGACCGGCGAAGCCGGCGAATATCAACATGAGCGGGTAGGCGCCGAACGCGGCGAGCCCCGCGAGCGCCACGAGGAGGACGAGGTAGCAGCCGATGATGGCGCGCTTATGAAATCCCCTGTCCACGATCGTGCCGAAAATGAGCACGCCCGCCGCACCGCCCAAATTCAACGTCATCGACACCATGGAGCCCTGAGGTGCGCTCAAGCCTTTGCCCAGCATCAGCGACGGGATCCAGTTCAGCAACAGGTACACCACGAAAAGCGTGAATGCGCAGCTTACCCAGAGCAGCACCGTGGCCGCCGCCCTGCCCTCCCCGAACAGCACCGAGCCGACGGTCGGCGCGGTGGGGGAACGCACCTCAACCTTGCTGCGGGCTGCGCGGAACGCCGTCGATTCGGGCAGAAAAGCCATCAACAGCGGCACGAGCAGCAACGGTCCGAATCCTCCAACGTAAAATATCGCCCGCCAGCTCACCGTGAGCCCCCACAAGCTCACGAGCAAGGACAACAGCGCCGCGCCCAACGGGTTGCCCGAGTACACGAGGCCGATCGCCGCCGCCCGCCGGCCCGGGCTGCTGGCCTCGCTCGCCATCGCGATCAGAATCGGAAACGCACCGCCGATCCCGAGGCCGACGATGAAGCGCAGCAGCATCAACGCGCCGAATTCGCGCGCCACGGTGGTGGCAAGCGAGAACGCACCGAGGGTGGCCATCGACACAATCAGCACGCGCTTTCTGCCTATCCGATCCGCGAGCCTTCCGCCCAGAAAGGAACCCAGCATCAAGCCGATCAGACTGGCGCTCAGCGCAAGTCCCATCTGCGACGGATGCAGTCCCAGTTCTTTGGCGACCCGCGGTGCGGCCAACCCCAAGGAGACGTTGTCGGCGCCCTCGAATATCGCCGTGATGAGACACAAGAAAAACGCCAAGGTGCTCGACTTGGACTCCTCGATTCGTTTCACGCCAACCTCGCTTGCCTCACCGCATCAGCCGCGGTGTCGTACGATGAATGCGGCCTTTTGAAGTCGCGTATGATATGCTTAAACCACACCAAATGGTATGGAAGCGCCGTTGCCCGGCGTCACCCCGGTGGCCGCGCCGCGTGACATATTCCTTCGAATGGCTTTTTGGAGGCTGCATGACCTTTACGCTCGATAAGACCACGGTTCCCATCGTCGGCGGCGGGGACTTCCCGGTGCGGCGCATTTATTGCGTCGGACGCAATTACCGCGCCCATGCTTTGGAGATGGGCGCTGATCCGGACCGTGATCCGCCTTTCTTCTTCATGAAACCGACGGATAATATCGTTCATAATGGATCCGTGGTCCCTTATCCGCCCCGAACCGCCGAATATCAACATGAGATCGAGCTGGTCGTGGCGATCGGAAAAGAGGGTCACGACGTGCCGGTGGCGCAGGCGGCGGATTTGATTTTTGGCTACGCGGTAGGCTTGGATATGACGCGGCGCGACCTGCAAATGCAAGCTCGCAAGGCCGGCCGGCCTTGGGATATGGGGAAGGGATTCGACCACTCCGCTCCCTGCGGTGCGATTTCGCCGAAGAGCACCGTGGGCGAGATCACCAAAGGCGCGATCTGGCTGAAGATCAACGACGAGATCCGTCAGTCGAGCGACCTGACACTGCTGATCTGGAACGTGTCGGAGGTGATCGCGGACTTATCCACGTACATGAGCTTGAGGCCCGGCGATTTGATTTACACCGGCACGCCTGAAAACGTCAGCAATGTGCACCCGGGAGATCGGCTGGTCGGTCACATCGATGGCTTGGTGGATCTATCGATCACGGTTGCGCGCGAAGGCTGAACCATGCCCGCTTCCACCCCGCATCTCATCCTTGCCGGTTTCTTCCGCAGCGGCACATCTCACCGCGTGCGCATCGCGCTGAATCTCAAAGGCCTCGCCTACGAGTACGAAGCCGTGTCGTTGCCCAAACGCGAGCATCGCAGCGACGCGTTCTTGGCGGTCAACCCACAGGGACTGGTGCCGGTGCTCAAGGTGGCCGGTAAGCCGCTGGCCCAATCCCCCGCCATTCTCGAGTGGCTGGAGGAGAGCTATCCGACGCCGCCCCTATTGCCCCCGGGCGCAGATGATCGCGCTCGAGTGCGGGCCATCGCAGCCGCCATCGGCTGTGATATTCATCCCGTGAATAATCTTCGTGTTCTCAATCAGTTGCGATCTGAATTTAATGCGGACGAGCAGAAGGTGACGGCCTGGTGCCGTCATTGGATCGGTGCGGGCTTCACGGCCCTCGAGACGCTGTTCGCCGCGGATACAGGCCGCGCCGGGTTCTGTTTCGGCGGGAGGCCGACGTTGGCGGACTGCTATTTGATCCCGCAGATATTCAGCGCGCGGCGTTTTGGCGTGGACTTGGAGCCATTCCCGAACATCCGCGAGATCGAAGCGACCTGTGCGGCGCTGCCAGCGTTCGCCGCTGCGCAACCGGAGCGCCAACCGGACGCGGGCTAGGACTTACGAGCCTCGCGCGCAACAGGAGCGGGATGAAGTGATCTGGAAAAAGCTCAGACTACTGGCAGCGCTCGCGGCGCTTTTGCAGGCTGGATTCGCCGGCGCGGCCGCGATGAACATGCGCGTGTTCGAGATCAATGACCATCTTCTCAGCTTCTACGACGGTAGGCCGGCTGAAACCGCGGCGCCGGCCGGCAAACAGAATTGGGCTGATTTCGGTGCCATGAATGTGGGCGTGGCTACGTACGTGATCCACCGTGGCGACCGGGCGCTCGTCTACGATACCTATCCGAGCACGCAGCAGGCTCGATGGGTCAGAGACTACCTCATCAAGATCGGCATCCGGCATTTCACGGTAGTGAACAGTCACTGGCATCTAGACCATGTCGGCGGCAACGCCATCTATGCCGACGTCGACCGGATTTCGACCGACAAGACCTTTCAGCGGCTGACGGCAAAAAAGGCTGCGATCGAAGCGGGCGCGGAATGGGGACCGCCGGCGATCAATCCGCTGGTTCTTCCGAATATCACCATCGGCGCCGACACCAACTACTTTGTCGAGGACATCAAGGTCGAACTGCGACCCGTCAATATACACTCGGAGGATGGCCTGGTCGTTTACCTTCCCGGTGATCGCATTCTGCTGGCGGGCGATACGCTCGAAGATACGCTGACGTTCATCGCCGAGCCCGAACAGATCGCCGCGCAAATCGGGAACCTGCAGCAAATGAAGCGCTGGAAGATCGACCGAATCTTTCCAAACCATGGCAACCCGGCTGTTCTCGCGAACGGGGGCTATCGGACGAGTCTCATCGATGCCACCTTGGATTACCTGCACCGGATGGTCGCACGCGCGCACGACCCGGACTATCTTCAGGGATCGATGGATAACTACGTTCATGACTCGGTCAGTAAGGGCTGGGTGACTCCCTGGTGGGCCTACCGCGAGGCACATCAAGCCAATTTGGCGGTATTGGCCAAGGCATACAAGGATCGCCCCCTACCGGAATTACCGGACGCGCCCGCGCCGGCCGTACGACCTGCGAGTCCGTAAGATTTGCATCGTCGATGGAGGGCGCTATGCGTGCGAGGCGAGAGGCCTTTTGCCGATTTGCCCTCTCATCCAGCCGAGCACCACCAACGCCAACGCCGCGATCGCAGCGGGAACTGCCGCCATGGCGAATAGCTTGGGAACGGGCACGTGGGCCGTCATCAGCGCGCCGCCCAGCAGCGGACCTATGATCGAGCCGACGCGCCCAATTCCGAGCGCCCATCCCACGCCCGTCGATCGGAGCTGGGTCGGGTAGGAGGTGGCCGCCAATGCGTTCGCGGCGGCTTGGCCTCCGATCAAACCAAAACCTGCACCGAACGCCGCCGCGAGCGTCAGGGCGATGTTGGAAGCAAAGACGCCGATGCAGGCGATGCAGACGGCCCCCACGAGATATGCGCACATCATCACGAGCGGTGCGCCGAATCGATCCACCGCCAGGCCAATCGGAAGACAACCCAGCACGGAACCGAGTTGCAGCACGACGCCCGCGATGATCGCCATTCGCACCGTGGCGCCGCCGGCATTGAGCGAGGTTGGGAGCCAGCTGACGAGCAGGTATATGTCGAGCAGGCTCATGAAGAAGATCAGCCATATCAGCAGCGTGGTTGCGGCGCGTCCGCCGCCAAATAATTCGTTGACGGCGATTTTCTGCGCAAGATGTGCGCCTACGTCGCGCAGCGGCGCGTCTTCTTCCACATGCACATGCGGGTCGATCCGCCGCAACAGCACGAGGATTTTCTCCCGCGGCGCATCGCTCAGTGCAAGGAACGCGATGGATTCGGGCAAGCGGAAAAAAATGACCGGAGCGAGCACCAGCGGCAAAATGCCGCCGACGACGAAAACGGCCTGCCACCCCAGCGTCGCGACGTACTGCGCGGAGACGATGCCGCCCACCATCGATCCTATATTGAATCCGTTGAACATCAACATGACGAGGAACGCGCGGCGGCGGCGCGGCATGAATTCGGCCGTCAATGCCACGGCGTTCGGCATCGCGCCGCCGAGGCCGATGCCGGTGAGGAAGCGCAGCGCCGTCAGAGTTCCCAGATCGCGAGCCAGGGCCGTCAGCAAGGTGCTCGCGCCGAACACCACGAGGCTCGCAAGCAGCACCGGCCGTCTGCCGACGCGATCCGCGAACGGCGCGATGAAAAGCGCTCCCAGCATCAACCCGAATAAACTCAGGGAGAATACCGGCGCCAATGCACCCGGCGGCAGGTGCCAGTCGGCCATCAATGTGGGAGCGATATAGCCGACCGCTTGCGCGTCGAAACCCTCGACCGCTCCGATCAGCCCGCAAATCCAAAGTATCCTGCGTTGCAGCGGCCCGACGCGGCATTCATCGAGAAACTGGGAGACATCGAATGTGACCGAGCGCACCGCGCCTAAGCCGCGATCGCGAACGAATCTTCGAAGCGTTTTACCTTGACCGCGTAGGGGTTTGCGAAATGCGCCGGGAACATCAGCACATCACCGTCGGCGCACTCACCCAAGACTCTGCGGCGCGTTGCGCGCGATTGTTCCGGCGAGGCGCAGAAAGCGCTGTTCCAGTGCGGGCGGTACACTTGAAAAGGATGTTGGACCACATCGCCGGTGAACAAGGCGGATGCACCCTTCGACCGCGCGCGCAAGACCACATGACCGGGCGTATGCCCCGGTGCAAACTCGAGGTCGAGCCCGGGAATCAACGTCTCCGCCCCGGTCAAGAGACGCGCTCGGCGGCCGGCGATGATGGGCTCGACGCTGTCGGCATATTGCGCGGCATGGGCGTTGCCGGGCGGCGCCGCGTGCGCCAGGCCCACGAGAAAATCGAGCTCGGTTTGAGCAAATAGGTAGGTGGCTTTCGGAAAGGTGGGCACCCATTTGCCGTTCTCGAGCTTCGTGTTCCACCCCACGTGGTCCACATGCAGGTGCGTGCACAACACGAAGTGAATATCTTCCGGGCGCAAACCGAGCGCGGCCAGCCGCTCCAGATACGGCGTATGCAGATCATGAAACGGCGGTTCGCTCGGCCGCTGCTTGTCGTTGCCGCAGCACGTATCGACCAGCACGTTATATGACCCGGTGCGAATCACATAACTTTGTACCGTGCCGATCACGAGCCCCAGCGACGGCGAGTAGTGGCGCGGCACGAGGTCATCGTAGTGGCGCTCCAGGATCTCCGCATCGTAGTCGGGAAAGACGTCCTTCGGCCGAAACAACGGGCCCTCCAGTTCTTGCACCCGATCCACGGCGATCTCGCCAATCATCCATCGCGCCATACCGTTCTCGCTAAAATTTCATACCGAATTTCGCACCGTAGGTGCGCGGGGGCAATATGTAGGCACCCGCATACGGACCGCCCTGACCGAAACTCGCCGCGTTCTCCAGGTTGTACACGTAGGCTCCCAGATGCCATCCGCCCTGCGCCGAGGTGTAGGTCACCGTGATATTGGTCTTCACGAACGGCGGGGAATAGTTGGCCTGCTGATGCTCGTAATCGCCCCAATGCGAGCTTTCGTAATGGTTGTCCACGCGCCCGGCGATCTGCGCACCCGACGAAAGTCCCCAGTCGTGCTCATAGCCGATGCTGGCGGCCACCGTCGGCGACTCAATCAAATCATATCCTGCCAGGCTCGTGCCGCCGGGAATCACCACCGTCGAATTGTTGGGGTCGCCGAAGGTGGTGTAGGGGGTAACGAATTCGGTGATGTAGGCGCGCAGCAACTCGAGCGTGCCATCCAATTTATCCTGAGCCGTCAAGTTGTACTGGGTCTCGAAGTCGATGCCATACACCCTGGCTTTGGGCGCGTTGAATATTTGCTCTGCCCCGCTGGAGGGGTTGTTGAACGAGAGTTGGAAATTGCGGTAATCGTAATAGAAGGCCTCGGCATTGAACTCCACGCGATTGCCCATGAAGCGATTCTTCGAGCCCACCGAGAATCCCAGCAAGGTCTCCGGCTTGAACTCGCCCAACAGCGCAAAGCCGCCGTTCAAATAACCCGTTTGCACGTTGGCGTATAACAACGACGCGTTGCCCACATCCATGTCGAAACCCGCTTTCCAGTCGACTCGACCATGCTTCACATCATGCGAAGTGTAGGAAAGGGGTACGAAAGTCGGCCCAAATTCGGTTCTGCCCTTCTGCTCGTCCGAGGACACGCGAACTCCGCCGGTGGCGCGCAAGGTATCGAGCGCCGAATAAGTGATCTGGCCGAACCCGGCGTACGAAATATTCTCGATTTGCGGCTCGCTGACTTTGACGTATTGGCCAGGAAATATGGAGAACGCGTAGAACGGCGCGGTCACGGTCGTCGGGTAATCGGCGGGCTGACTTGCAGCGGGGTCGATGTGGGCCCGGAACGGCACGTTGGAGGTGAACTGATAGAGTCCCACCAGCCAGTTCACCGCGCCCTGGCTCTTGCCGGCGGCGTTGGCCAGGCGCAGTTCCTCGGAATGTTGCTCGTCGCGCACCGAGGTACCGATGCCCGTGGACCCGACACGGGTATATTGATCCTGCCGCGCCAGGGCATATTCCGGTATGAAAGTCAGGGTCAAATCGCCGGCGAAATGATAGTTCATCAGTGCGGAGATCTGCCAGTTGTTCTCCTCTTCGAAATCTCCGGCCGTGGTTTGATTGTCGTACCACGGATTGTCCGAGTTGATGAGGCCGTACTTGTGGGGGGTATTGCCGCAGGCACTCGGGCTGGTGATGGTGGACGGCAGCGCATACCCGCAAGTCTTCGGTACCCAATCGGGCTGACTGCCGCCCTGATGGCCGCCGGACAAGGTCAGTAACATATCGAACTGGCTCTTCGGATCGTAGAGCACTTCGAGGCGGCCAGCCTGAGCGATCAGTTGACCGGAGCCGTTGGTGAGGTAGGCGCTGTGCGAGGCGGTCTGGAACGCGAACCGGCTGAACAGCACGTCACTGAGCGGCACATTCACCATTCCGGCGGAGCGGAACGCTCCGTAGTTGCCGCCGTCGATGTCCACCGACCCTTCGTACTTATCGACCGGTCGATTGCTGGCGATATTGACCACGCCGCCGATGGCGTTGCGCCCGTAGAGAGTTCCTTGCGGCCCGCGCAGCACTTCGATTTGCCCCACGTCGAACAGCCCCGTCACCATGGACTCGCGCTGTATGTCGGCGCCGTCGAGTTGGAAAGGGATCGCCGCCGCGAATTGCGGCAAATTGATTTCGGGCCCGATGCCGCGCAGGAAAATGACGGTCTGGCCGAGGCTGTTGTCAATGGCGAGGCCCGGGACGGCGTCGTTCAAACGCAAAATGTCGGTGACGCCTTTGTTCGCCAGCGCGTCGCCGGTCACCACCGATACCGCGATTGCCGATGACTGGGCACTCTCGGCGCGCTTCTCGGCGGTCACCACGATTTCGGTCAGCTCGCCGGTGCCCGCTGGCGAAGTCGCCGCGCTCTGCTGAGCCGATGCAGGCGAGGCTGCGACCGACGCCAGGCTCACCGCCAATGTGAATATTGCACAGACGCCATGGATTTTCATCGCTCGACTCCCCCCAACTGTTTTTTATTTCTCGTCCAGATCGTAAGTTATTTTTTACTATATTTCAAGAAAATGGCCTTTACATTTACGTTGCAGATCCAATTAAATGGGAAATCACACGTCGATGTGCCGGTGGGCTAACATTTACGCGGTGCGGCCCTGGCGGACTTCGCGTAGCTGCCGTTTACTCCACGCGATGACGCCCACGGCGGCGGCTGCGCACAGCGCCGGGACGGCGCCGGACGCGAAGATCGCCTGAGGGGTCCATCCCGCCAGCATGGCCGCCCCGCCCAGCAACGGGCCGATGATCGAGCCGACGATCCCGACCGCGACGCCCCAGCCGGCTCCGGTACTGCGGATTTCGGTCGGGTACAGCGTCACCGCGAAAATGATGAGCCCGGCCTGTGCCGCTTGAACGGTTACGCCCAGAACGAAGCTGAGCATTGCGACGAGACCCACGGACAACGGCAGGGCGGCGAGAATCCCGACCAGCACCGCAAAGGCGATGTACTCGGCCAACAAGACGCGTTCGGGTGAAAATCGGTTCATCAGCGGACCTTCCGCGAGGGAGCCCACGATCCCGCCGAAGCTGAAGGCCGTTATCGACGTGATGCCGGCGGTTATGGGCAGCGAAGCGGCTTTCAGCAGCGCCGGCATCCAGCTGATGATGAAGTACAGCACCATGAAGCTCATGATGTTGATGACCCAAAGCATCGACGTGAAGGTCGCACGGCCATCGCGGAACAGCTCGAACACCGAGCCGCCCGACTCAGCGATCCGTGCGGGAGCGGCGAAATGCGCATCCAAACGGGCGGCGTCCGGCCATATCTTCGCCATGATCCGCCGCACCTGACCCTGCTTGCGCGGATCCAGGCTCAAGTACCGCGCCGATTCGGGCAGGGCCAAGGCAAGCGCCGCAGCCAGCATCAAGGGCATGATGCCGCCGAGATAAAACATCGATCGCCAACCCCATTCCGGCACCAGGACGGTGGCGATCAACCCGGCGCTCATCGCGCCGGCGGGGATTGCGGCGCCGACCAAGCTGGCCGGAATGCGATTGAGCCGCTTCGGCATATACTCGGTGGCCAGCGCCGCCACGTTCGGCAGCGCACCGCCGAGGCCGAGCCCGGTCAGGAAACGCACGAGCACCAATTCATTCATGCTGTGCACGAATCCCGTGAGGCCGGCCAGCACCCCGAAGACGAGGGTGCTGATGAGCAGCGCGGGCTTGCGGCCCACCCGGTCGCCCAGCGGCCCCATGATCATCGCCCCCATCATCAAGCCGAGGAAGCCGGCCGCGAACATGGGACCAAACGACCGCACGTCCACATGCAAATCGGCGGCCATCGATGGCGCGAGGAAACCGATCACTTGTCCATCGAAGCCATTGAGTGCCGCGACCAGACAGCACAGTGCGACGGTGCGCAGTTGCAGCTTTCCGACCGGCTGCGAATCGATGATCTCATCGACCTGGTAGCTTCGGACGTCGCCCATCAATTGCTCCGTGGCCGCGCGCGTCGCGCACATTTACTAGGTCGAGTATAGCACCGCCGCCAAATCAACATCTGCTTCCGATTAACGAAATTAGCGGAATATGCGATTTTCGTATCACCCTGTGTGCTATGATTATCTCAATAGCAGATCTTTTACCCGGTAATCCCTAAGGCAGCTCCGTGTGTTAGCTTCACCGAAAACCGTTCCCCTGCGGGGACATCTGCATCATCTGCAGCTGTTGTCGCCCGATCCCGGCGCGCTCGCTGAGTTCTACGGCCGATGTCTCGGCGTGACGGTAACGCCCATTCGGGAACGGCGGCTCTGTCAGGGCCCGCAACGCGCGCTCATCCTCGCGCCCGGTACCCCTGGATCCCTCGGCTTTGCCGCTTACGCGGTGGCCGACGCCGCGGTGCTCGCAGGACTGGTCGAGCGGCTCCGGGCGGCGTGCGTCGAGGTGGTGCCCTTTGCAACGCCGTTGTTCGAGCCAGGGTCCGTGGGCTTTTTGGACCCGGACGGCAACCGCTTCGTATTCGGCTTGCCGATCACCGCGCCCGCCGCATCCGCCGCCGCGGCCCTACCGGCAAGGCTCCAGCACGTCGTCGTTGCCAGCACCAACGCGCAACGAATGCTGGGCTTTTACAGCGACATCGTAGGGTTTCGTTTATCCGACCGGGTGCTCGATGCCGAGAACTCGCTGCGGACTTGCTTCCTGCGCACGGACCATGAACATCACAGCCTCGCGATCTTCCAAGCGGATTCGAATCGGCTCGATCACCACTGTTACGAGTCCGCCGACTGGAACAGCATTCGCGATTGGGGCGATCACTTCGCGTCGATGCACGTGCCTGTGGTGTGGGGACCCGGTCGCCACGGACCCGGCAATAATCTATTCATCTTCGTACACGATCCGGACGGCAATTGGATCGAAATATCCGCCGAGTTGGAGCAAGTGAGGCCGGACCGTCCGGTCGGGGCGTGGCCGCACGAAGAACGCACGCTCAACAGTTGGGGGCGAGGCCTCATGCGGAGCTGAAAATGTGCCGGCCCTCCGTTGGCTGGTCGCCTATCCGGCCTTTCTGCCCCAGAACAATTCTGCGCCTCTCCATTCGAAAGTCATCGGCTCAACCACCAGACCGGCAAAGGCGCTGCGAAGTTCGGCCGGGCTGTAATACGCAAGATCCATGCCGGACAGGCCGGCTCCTCGACAGAGCTTGTCCATGTAGTATTCGACGTGAAGATCCAGCGCCATGGCATTACGCATCGCTTGGCCGAAACCGATTTCCGACAACATCACCGTCCGCCCGGGCTTCAGTATCCGGACGAACTCCGCGGCGGCCTCCGGCCACGCATCGCAGTGCTGCACGGCTTGCAGTATTCCGACGCAATCGTAGTGATCATCCGGGACGTCCGCCGTGTAGTTGTAGGCCCACGTACCGAGCTGCCCGCTGCGTCCCCGACGATTCGCCGCCACGGAGTCGCGCGCCTCTTCGATGATATCTATCGCATGAATTCGGCCCGCGGGGCCGATGCGCTCGCGGATATCATCCAGAAAACCGCACCCATCGATGCTCTCGCCGATGACGAGCACGTTGTCGCCCGGGCGCAGGTCCATCTTCAGAAACATCAGGTCGCGCACCGCCGCAGCCTTGTTGCGCCAGATCAGCGGTAAGCCGCCGGTCAAGATCGCCCGGCACCAGCGCGCACGCTCCGCCGGATCGAGAATCACGTCGCCGAAACGTGCGCTGTCATGGGGTTGAAGCCAATCCCATGGATTGTCGCTATCGAGGGTTTTCATCACTCGCTCCCGCATTGGTCAATGTCGCGAATTGGTAACCGATAACCAGCCGTTGAACCGCCGCGGCGAGCGAGCCCGACCCCCCCACAGCGCCGGCCGCTGCAACATAACGATCCGGTCGCACGAGCAGCACCCGGCCACGATACCGCTCGAATTCCGGAGGGTAGGTGGCAAGAGTGGCAATCGTGGCCGCCCCGTCGCTGGCGGGCGCCGCTGGATTGAGCACGACGCAAGCCGGCGCCAGCGATGCGATCGCGGAGTCGTCGAACGCGCGGCGAAGATCTAGCGGGGACACTTCGAGGCCGAGCAACGCGAAGCCACCCCCCAATAAATCATCGAGCAACACTTTCTCGCCGCCGGCCGCCTGCACTTCCGGTTGCGCAAGCATGCGCCCGACCAGCGTGTGCCGCTTGCCGATATCGTCCGGTTGCATGAATCCCCTATCGAACTTCGGTTTGGGCTTATATTTCATCTCGGCAAAGAAACGCTTCGCCGCCGGCCACAATCCAATCGCGAAGAATGACTGTTGAACCAGAAGGCCATGAAGCCGCGAGCGGGGGCTCATGATCCGTCCCATCCGCAGCGCCAGCCGAATCATGTCCTGCACATGATTTCGCCGCTCCTGCTCGTAGGTGTCGAGCAGTTTGCTCGACATCCGGTGCGTCGTGACCATGGCAAGTTTCCACGCCAGATTGCTGCAATCGCGCAACCCGCTGTTCATTCCTTGGCCGGCGAAAGGGGGCGTAAGATGCGCCGCATCGCCAGCGAGAAATACACGGCCATCGGACCACCGCGTGGCAACGCGCGCATGGAATGTGTAGACGACCTTGCGGATCAGCACGCTGCCGGCATGGGCGCCGTGCTCGCGCAGCAACTGCTCGACCACCTCCGCCCGGAGCATCTCCTCATCGCGCTCGTGCGGATGGAGTTTGAACTCGAATCGGCGCGTTTGATCGGGGCCCGGCAGCGCAATACACGGCCGACGGGGATTGCAGTAAACGATCGTGTTGCGCCGTGGCGCAGGCGAGTTCGCCAGATCGACGATGAGCCACCGCTGCTCGAACGTCTTGCCCTCGAGACGCAGCCCCAGGCGGCGCCTCACCATGCTGCCGGCGCCGTCGCAGCCGACGAGATAGTCGCAGCGGATCGTCCGGTTTGCGCCCTGCCCGTCGGACAAGCGCGCCGTCACGCCGTGGGGGTCCTGCGCGAACGTGGTCAGGGCCCAGCCGTACATCGTTTGGATCGCGGAAAAGCGCGTGATGCCAGCCTGCAGCTGCGCTTCGAATTGCGGTTGACGGAATGCATTGCGGCGTGGAAAGCCGAACGGCCGGCCGGTGGGCTCGACCGTGAGAAAACACCGGCCCTTCGGGGTCATGTAGTCGGAGCCGTATCCCGGTACCGCGGTGCGCAAGACGATATCGCTCAATCCGATCGCTTGCATGGTGCGAAGCGACTCGTCGTCGATCGACACCGCGCGCGGCTCTTTGACCGTGGCTTCGTTACGCTCCACGAGCAGTGCGCGGACCCCGTGCACCCCCAGCAAGTTCGCCAATGTCAGTCCCGCGGGGCCCGCACCCACCAACAAAACCGGTATGTATTGGTCGGCCTCAAAATCTTCAGCCTTCGTCTGCGGCGCCATGGGTCAATGGAGCGCCGACGCCGATCTCGGCCCCGATCCGATCTCGCGCATTATCGAAATATGCGGCCCCGCGATATCAAACCACAGCACAAAAATTTTCGCCGCCCTCCACGATGCCCAGCTGATGACGCCGGTATTTGAGAACGATGCGAATTTTATAGGTTTACTTGCCAGCCAGGAACGGGGTGCGGTTATTATTTACCGTATTTGGAAAAAAACAAACCTCACGTCACGACATCGGAGCGCAATATTTTAGAATTCCGCCGTTATTGTCGGGCGCCGCGCCATCCCCCAGTGAAGTCAACCAAATGACGGCGGGCAGGCACCGCCAAGGTGGGAAGACCTGTGGTCCTTAGATAGTCGAAAATCCTTGCCATCTCCGACGTTCTACCGATATTATTGTCTTTAAACGTCAATTGTAGGCGAACCGGGGGGCCGGGAGAAATCTGGATGCGCGTTGTTCCTGTTGCCGATGCACCTGCGTATATCACGCCGAAGCACGAAGGGGTCACGGGTTACCGCTTGCAAAGCCCGGAGCATACCGGCGTCGGATTCTGCTCGGTGGGCGTGTCGTACTATTCGCCCGGCGGTGTGGCGGAGATGGATGCCGGACCCCAAGAAAAAGTATACGTGGTGGTGTCCGGTGAGATCTCGGTGCGGCTTGCGTCCGGCGAGAATTCGATCCTGCGGCGGTTGGACAGTTGTTTGATCGGCGCGAACGAGCGGCGCGAAGTACGCAACAACACGAACCGCGAGGCCATCATGTTGGTGATCACGCCACCCCCCTCCGCCAAAACAACCTAGCGAGAAAGGGAAAATGCGTCCTCTGCCAAGCAGCGTCGACATCAGCGACGAGATCGATGAAGCAACGCGGCTCGAGCTGTATCGGCTGCAGGTGCTGATACGCGAGGCCGAACAACGTGCCTACGACTTATTCCTGCAGAACCTCGTCAAAGGAACCAGCCACCTGTCTTTGGGTCAGGAGGCCATCGCCGCCGGCTGTGCAGCGGCGATGAAGCCGGGCGATCTGAGTTTCTGCACGTATCGCGGCCACGCACACACCCTCGCGCGCGGCGTGCCGGTCGAGAAGGTGCTCGGTGAATTGATGGGCCGCGACAACGGGCTGATGCGCGGCAAGGGGGGGTCGATGCATCTGACGTCCGTCGAGCACGGAGTCATGGGCTCCTACGCCATCATCGGTGCGCATCTGCCGATCGCTTGCGGGGCGGCATGGCGCGCCCAATACAAAGGACATTCCGACGTGTCGGTGTGCTTCTTCGGGGACGGCACGACCAATATCGGGGCGTTTCATGAGGCGCTCAATCTCGCGGTGGTGTGGAAGCTGCCGGTGGTGTTCGTGTGCGAGAACAACCTGTACATGGAATACACGCCGATCGCCGATGTGACCGCCGTGCACCACCCCGCTGCCGACCGCGCCGGTGCGTATGGTCTGCCCAAGATCGTCATCGATGGCAACGATGCGGACGTCGTGTATCGCACGATGACGGAGGCCTATGGGCGGGCGCGGCGTGGCGAGGGGCCATCGTTGATCGAATGCCTGACTTACAGATACTCCGGCCATTCCCGCGCCGATCCGGCCAAATACCGGCCCGAAGGCGAACTGGAGCGCTGGAAGCAACGGGATCCGATCAAGCTCTACAGGGACCGGCTGACGGCATTCGGGATCACCAAGAGCCGTCTCGCCGAGATCGAAACCGCGATTCAACGTACCGTCAACGCGGCAACGGAGGCGTGCAAGGCGGCGCCGACGACTTCGGTCGATATCTTGTTCACGGATGTGTATGCCGATGGGGGCTGGGCATGGCGGAACTGACCTACCGCGAGGCCGTGGCACGCGGGATCGCTCAAGAGATGGCGCGCGACGATGACGTCGTGTTCCTCGGCGAGGACATCGCCAAGGCCGGGGGCGTGTTCAAAGCCACCGTCGGCCTGTTGGAACGATTCGGTCCGACGCGCGTGCGCGATACCCCGATTTCGGAGCAGGCCATCCTCGGCGCGGCAATGGGCGCCGCGATGACCGGCCTGAAGCCGATCGCGGAAATCATGTTCGCGGACTTCATCGCGGTCTGCTATGACTACATCGCCAATGAATTTCCGAAGAGCCGCTACATGAGCAATGGCCAAGTCAAATGCCCGCTCGTGATCCGGCTCGGCAATGGCGGCGGCGCCCGATTCGGTGCGCAGCACAGTCAGAGCGTGGAAAACTGGTGTATGCAGTTTCCCGGACTCAAAGTCGTCGCGCCCTCCTCGCCCGTCGATGTGATCGGATTGCTAGCGGCCGCCGTTCGCGATCCCGATCCGGTGATATTCCTGGAACATAAATCGCTCTATGCAACCAAGGGCGAGGTTCCCGACGGTGAAATCCTGGACACGCTGGGTTCCGCAAAGATTCTACGGAACGGTACGGACTGCACGTTGATCGCGCTCGGCATGATGGTGCCGCGCTCGCTTGCGGCCGCCGAGCAGCTGGAGGCGGCGCATGGCATGAGCTGCGAGGTCATCGATGTCCGCTCGCTCGTGCCGCTGGACACCCAGACCATCTTGGGCTCGGTGGCCCACACCCATCGGGTCTTCACCATCGAAGAGAACCCGCGAGTTCTCGGCTGGGGGGCTGAAATCGTGTCGATCATCGCGGATGAGTCCTTTTACGACTTGGACGGGCCACCCGTGCGCATCACGACGCCGCACATTCCACTACCGGCGGCCGATATTCTCGAGGACCTGGCGATTCCGAGCGTAGCTAGAATCGTCGAGACCGTCCGCCGATCGATGTCGAGCTAGCCAACGAGGATGCCTACCATGGACATTCTGATGCCTCAGCTGGGTGAAACGGTTACCGAGGGCAAAATCATCAGCTGGCAGCGGTCGGTGGGCGACCTCGTCACGAATGGCGACGTGCTGTTCGAAATTGAAACCGACAAGGTCTCGATGGATGTGCCGGCAACCTGCGCCGGCCGTATCGTCGATATTCGCGTCAATGCCGGAGATACCGCCCCGGTCGGCGCGATCGTCGCGATCATTGCCGATGAGTCCACGCAGCCGGCTCCTTCCGGCGCACCTCGAGCGCCCGCGAAACGCGGCTTGGACCCCTTTCAGGCCGTCGTGTCGCCTGAGCGCAACTTCGGTCCCGCGACGCTTCCTAGCGGCGTAACCACGACGCCCTTCGCGCGCAGGCTCGCGGCGAGCGCGGGCGTCGATCTGACCACCGTCAACGGTAGCGGACCACATGGGCGAATCATGGGCAAGGATATCCCGCACGGCGGCAACGCCTCGCAGGTCCCTAACGCCCTGCCCGCCCCGCCCGCCAAACAGCCATTGCGGACGATGTACGACGGCGTGCCGTACATCGAGGTCGAACTGGACGGAATGAGGCGCACGATTGCGAGCCGGCTGGCGGAATCGAAGCAGACGGTGCCTCATTTTTATCTCGTCGCCGATGTGGATATCGAGGACATGTTGGCGGTGCGTAAAACCGCAAACATCTCGCTCCCCGCCAAGCTGTCCGTCAATGATTTCGTCGTGAAGGCTTTCGCGATGGCGTTGCTGCGCGTGCCTTCCGCGAATTCCATATGGGCCGACGGCCGGATCCTGCGCTTTGCGAGAGCCGATGTCGGGGTAGCCGTTGCGGTCGAGGGCGGGTTATTCACCCCGATCGTGCGCGATGCCGCCGCCAAAAGCGTGACCGCGATCGCCGCGGAAATTCGCGAGCTGGCCGAACGCGCCAAGAATCGAAAGCTCCAAGCGCACGAATATCAGGGCGGGTCGGCCACGGTGTCGAATCTCGGGATGTACGGCGTGCGGCAATTCTCGGCCATCATCACGCCGCCCCAAGCCAGCATTCTCGCCGTCGGTGCCGCGGCGCGGCGCCCGGTGGAAAGCGCCGATGGCGCCGTCCGCTTCAGCACCCAAATGACGGTGACGCTCTCGTGCGATCACCGCGTCATCGATGGCGCTGTGGGCGCGGAATTGCTCGCGGCCTTCAAGAAGATAATCGAAGAGCCCCTACTCACGTTGGTTTGATTGGGAACGGATGATGAAATACAACCGGCAACATGCGACGGCTTCGTGGGGCACCCAGGCGAAAGATTGGGAACGCGGCGTCGACTATGACCGTCTCATCAAGGCGCGATTGAAACGCGCACAAGACGCCGTGCGCGCCGCTGGATTGGGCGGCGTACTGTGCTTCAACTTCGACAACATCCGCTACGTTACCGGTACACACATCGGCGAGTGGGCGCGGGATAAATTCATGCGTTACGCATTGTGCCCCACCGAAGGCTCGCCCTTCCTGTGGGATCCTGCGCCGCCCGCGAAGCGGCTGTCATCGCCGTGGATCGCCGATAATGTCGCCGCGCCGATTTCCACCATGCAGGGCGGGCTGCCACCCGGGATGAATATCCAGCGTGATTTCGCCAAGCAGATCAAGAAGGCCTTGGTGGACTTGGGCATCGACAAGTTGCCGCTCGGCATCGACGTCATGGAATTGCCGATGTTGCGCGCGCTCGAAGCCGAAGGAGTCGAGGTCGTGGACGGGCAGCAGGCCTTGCTCGATGCCCGGCAGATCAAGACGCCCGACGAAATCGAACTGTTGAAATTGGCGGCGGCGATGGTCGACGCCACATATGTCGATATCTGCAAGGCTATCCGGCCCGGTACGCGCGAAAACGAATTGGTGGCTATCGCCAATGACCGCCTGTTTCGTATGGGTTCGGAGCGCGTCGAATGCGTTAATTCGGTCTCCGGTCCGCGCGGGCGGCCGCATTCGCACACGTTCTCCGACCGCATGATCCAGCCCGGCGACATGGTGTTCCTCGACATCATGCATTCTTATAACGGTTATCGTACCTGCTACTACCGCACTTTCATCTGCGGCGAACCGAACAAGTATCAGGTCGACGCCTACGAGAAGGCATCGAAGTGGATCAGCGCCTCGATCGACATGATTCGTCCGGGGGTGACGCCCGATGAAGTGGCTGCGGTTTGGCCGGATGCCCGGGAATTCGGCTACCGCGACGAGGCGGAGGCTTTCCTTCTCCAATACGGCCATGGCGTCGGACTGTCCCTCTGGGAGCGTCCCATCATCTCGAAGCGCTACCGCGGACAGACCGCGCCGTTGCAAGAGGGAATGGTGTTCGCGCTGGAGACCTGGTGCGGCGCGGAGGACGGGTCCGGCGCGGCGCGCATCGAGGAAGAAGTGGTCGTGACCAAGGACGGATGCCGCATCATCACGAATTTCCCGTCGGACCGATTGATCTCGTGCGGTCTGCCGGGCTGCGAAGTATTCTCATGATACAACCCCGCCCGAACGCGCTCATTTCGCGTCGACCACCGAGCCGGTGCTCGGGGCGCGCGAACGTCCGAACGGCAGCATGCGCACGAGGACCCCGTCCCTGTCCCAGAAATGATGCTTGAGCGCGGCGGCGATATGAAGCAATGCGAGGAAAAAAAGTGCGCGGCTCAGAATTTCATGCGTGAGACTGAACGCTCGAAATGCCGCATCGCTCTTCGCGAGCAACGTCGGCCAAGTCCACAACCCGAACCAGCTTGCCGACGAGCCCTTGGCCTGAACCATCAGCCAGCCGCTCAAGGGCATTGCCAACAGAATGATGTAAAAGGCGACGTGCGAGATGTGCGCCAGACGCCGCTGCAGCGGCCTCATCGTCGCGGGCAGAGCCGGCGGCGGACTTTTGCGCCGCCAGAACAGCCGTACAAACATGAGCAGCAGCACCGTCATACCAAAGCTCTTGTGCCGTGCAAGTACCCCCGCCGTATCGAGCCCGAAGGGAGGCTCCACATGCATGCCCGGCGGGAGATTTTCGGGAATCGGAGCCAAGACGAATTGCGCGACGACGAGGCCGGCGATCAGCCAATGGAAAGTCCGCGCGATGGTACCGTAGCGGGTGGATGAATTCTCGAGTTGCATACCAAGGTCCTCGCCGCGTCCTTCCCCGCCCGGATAATTCGTCGACCCCGCCGAAGCAATCGCCGGCGGGCATTCCCCCCGGCGTAACGCTCCTAGAACTTAGAACTTTGCGTCCAGCGCTATGTGATACGTGCGCAGCGTATCGTAACCGATGATCTGGCCGACGAAGACTCCGCCTTGACCCAGCATCGAGTCGACGTAGTGCGTATTGGTCAGGTTGTTCACCGTGCCCGTCACCGTCCAATGGCCGCTCGCGGCGCGCAGGCCGAGCGAGGCGTTGACCGTGTTGTAGCTTGGCTGGACCTCGTAGGGACTATCGTCGGTTTCGAAGTGCTGTAGAGACTTGTAGGCATCATCCACATCGAAAAAATAACGCAGGCTGGCGGTCAGCGGTGCGTCGTAATGCGCGTCCACATTCGTCGACACCTTCGGTGCGTTGTTGAGGCTCTTGCCCGACAGGTCCTGAGTCCCCGCGGCGGTATCACAACCTTGCGCCGCCGTCTGCGTGCCGTAGCACAGGGCTTTGGAGAATTCGGTGAAGCGCGAATTCACATACGTCATGGCGGCGTTGATGCTGAACTCGTTCGTGACGAGGAAATGGGCGTCGATATCCACACCGTCGCTCTTCATGCGCGGCGCGTTGGTCACCAGCACCGCGTTGGCGCTCGACACCGACCTCTGGGTGGCCTGGAAGTTCGTGAACGTTTCGTCGAACACGGCGAGGTTGAGGGTCACGCGACGCTCGAACCACTGGCTCTTAACGCCCAGTTCGTAAGCCGTGGCAATTTCCGGCTTCACGGTGCCGTGGGTCGCCAGGAAGCCGGCGTCAGTGCCCGAAGTAAAAGCATTCATGGTTATTCCGGGCCCCTTGTAGCTGTGCGAGGCGGTGCCGTAAACCATCACGTCAGGTGTCGCTTGATACTGCAATCCCGTGCGCCACGAGGTCAACGTATCCGAGATGCGGGCAGCATAGTCGAGGCTACCGAACGTGTCACCGGGCCCGTTGAGCCCAAGAGATTGGCCGGGGAGTAAGTCGATGACAGTTGTGGTTGCACCAGGCAATTGGATGCGATGGATATACCCTGAATCGCCATCATGCGATTCTCGCAGTCCGGCGATGAAATGCAGTTCCGGGGTGATGTCGAAGGTGGCCTCGCCGAAGCCGGCGTAGCTCTCGTTGGTACCCCTTTGCACGGAGAACGTGTCCGCGTTCACGTCCACGATGGGATTAGTAGGACCCACAGGAACTAATAGAGTTTGCGGGCCCACGTAGATGTTGGCGGCGCCCACCGTGAACTCGTCCTTGATCTGCTCCTTGAAGTAGAACAATCCGGCGACGTAGTGCAGGCGGTCCGTGACGGGCGAAGCGTAGCGCAATTCGCCGGTGAACTGGTGGAAATGCCCGAAGTCCATGTTCTCCGTTTGGCTGCCCTGAAACGGGAAGGGGTAGGAGGTGGGATACGCGGCGCCGTTCTGATTGAGGTTGTTCGCACGATACGACAATACCGATGTGATTACGCCGTTGCCCGGTATCGAGTAGTCGCCCTGAAACGTCCAGGCGCTGGTGTTGCCATGGTCGTAGAACGGCTGGCCGTCGCCCGGGTCATCCGCAGTTCGGTTGGTCGGGCTCGCGTAGATGCCGAGCGACTGGTCGTAGGCTTGGACGGTCGGCCCGTTCGCCCCGAACGGCACCGCCACTCCGTACGACCGGACCGTATATGCGGTGCCGTTTTGCACGTGATTCTGGAATTCCGCCGTGAAATTCAGATCGAGATTCTCCACCGGCAGCACTCGAAATCGGAAGCGCTCCCCGTCCGTGTTCTTGTTATTCATGCTCTGGCCGGTGTTCTTTTCGAACACCGTGCCGTCGCGCTTGAACTTCCAGCCGGTGATGCGGGCAGCCATGGTATCGCCGATGGGCAAATTCACGGTGGCGCTGTACTGCTCGTCGTTCAACGTGCCATACGAGGCGCGGCCGATGATCTCGGTCTCGCCAAGAGCCGGTGTGTTCGATACCAGATTGATCAAGCCTGCCGAGGAGTTCTTGCCGAACAACATCCCTTGCGGGCCTTTCAGCACCTCCACCCGCTGCATATCGACCAGATCGGAGATGTTGCCCGCGGCCGACCCCAGCGGCACGCCGTCGAATGCGACGCCCACCGACTGGTCCACGGCGGCGCCGCCGGCGAGGCTGCCCACCCCACGCACGCTGAATGCGTTGCCGGCCGCGATGAAGACTTGATTGAATGCCACGCTCGGCGCCACACGGCCGAGGTCCGAGCTGTCCAGCACGTTCTGCTCCTGCAGCTGCGCCTGGGAGACGACGGCAACCGAAATCGGAACGGTTTGTATGCTCTCGGCACGCTTGGTGGCCGTCACCACGATTTCAGTCAGCGCGCCCGACGCGCCGGCATCCGAGGTCGTGGCTGTCTGTGCCGACGCAGGTTCGATCGCCATGACCGATCCGATGATGGTCGCGCAAAACGCATAACTTGTTGCATTGAGTGTTATAGATCGCATTTTCCGTCTCCCCGATGTGACCAAGATTCAATCGGCGCCTGCTCGCAATAAAGTCCGGAATTACTCCTCGTCAATCAGTCGCGCGGCTCCGCCGCCCGCGAGCGGCGCATGTTTGCGCGCGCCTCAACTTATTTCGTCGCGTCCGGCGGCGGTGCGCCCGGCGGTCCACCGGCGCCCGGAGCACCCCCGGGAGGAGGACCCGCAAACCCGGGCGGCGCGCCCACGGGCACGCCCGACAACTCCCGGCCGCTCGGCAATTTCACCGAGACCAGCACCCCGCCCGGCGAACCGTCCTTGAGCGGATTGAACGTCAGCGTTATCCGGTCGCCGGCTTTCATGTCATCGTGCTTCCAGCCTTGACGCAGCAGAATGTTCGGACTCGGCCCCTCGATCGACCAATCCTTCACCGCTCCATCCGGGCCGGCCGCGGTCAGCACGAACCAGGAATGGGGATTGATCAACTGCACCGACTTGAGCGTGCCCTGCAGCGCCACCTGCTTGGAGCGATCGAACATCGCAAACGAATGGTGGGCAAGCGCGGAATCTGCGCACGTAGCCGTCAGCACGACACCGAATAACACACTTGAAACAAATTTCATCCAATAACCCCTATTGAAGGCCCGATTCTTACGGCGCGTGATAGCTTTGCCGCCCGTCGGGCGTCACTTGGATACGGCTGTCCTCGCAGATGTATTCGATCTGCTCTTGCTTGGTTCTGTTGAACACCGACTTGAAGGTGAACGGCTTGCTGTACATCTGCGGATCGTGGATCTCGATCAAATCCTCCAGCACGTCCGGCGCCGTGCGCCGAATGCGCTCCACCACCCGCATCTGCTCGCTGTGGGGCAAACCCGTGAAGTTCAGCGTCGTCTCCGCGCGCAACCCCACCGTGTCTATCACCAGCGTCTTGCCTTCCCAGTGAGCGATCGAATGGCCCATGAAACTCGGAAGCATCTCCTGCGGATGCTTGCCGCCCACATAGATGGCGCGAAATTCCCAGCCCTCCTCCAGCAAAATCGCAATGAAATCGGCCGTCTGCACGATGCGGATCGGATAGGGCGGCGCTCCCATCATGTTCTGCGGCGTGCCGAGCGGCAGACAGCGCGCCGTCGTGTTGGCGAACACCTGCGCCGTTTCGCCCATCGCCACCCGCTGCCGATACACCTTCTCCGCCTCCGGCCGCAGCGGTATCACCGTGCCGTCACCCAACTTGAAGACCTTGTCGGTCGACTTGCTATCGACCTGCGGCAGGAAATTGCTCGCTACGTAATCGCGCTGCCAAGTGCCCGTCAGGTCGTCGGGCGCTGCCTTCGCGGTCCCCTGCGCGGCAGTGCAACACAAGGGCAAGGCCGCAACGGCCGATACCATGATCTGCATGAATTTCGTATGAACCACGTTGTTTCGTCCCCCAACTGGGCGTATTGCCCGCGTGCCGGTCTTATTCTATCGGCGATTGTAGATCTGCTCAACTAAAATCGATTCTTCAGAGCATTTTCGCTCTTCTGCCTATTTTCTAGGGACTTCACGTCAAGCGAAGCCGGTCCACCGCCCGAGGGCGACGATGGCGCCCCACAACAGCAGCGACAGCGCCCCGCACACCTTCGCCAGGCGCGTGGTCTGATTCACCTGACCCCACTCGTCGGCGCGCCGATACGGCACGAAGTGAAAGAACAGCATGTTCACTCCGGCAATCACCAGCAGCACCAGCTTCGCCCGAAACGTCGCTATCCCGTAGTACTTCGTCGCCGCCGAGGCAA
>JALYHU010000095.1 GCA_030776345.1 Pseudomonadota bacterium
ACTAGATGCACATAGGTCAAACGCCCAAAAAGCTCCTGACCACGGCCACGAACTCCTCCGGCGCTTCCCACTGCGGCCAATGCCCGACCTGTTTGAACTCGTAGAATTGTGCGCCGATCAAGTCGGCGCAATAGCGCCCATAGTCCGGCCCCAGCATCGGATTGAATTCCCCGAACATCACCAGGGTGGGCGTGCGCCAACGCTCCCTGACGTCGTCCTCGGTGTAGGTCGACTGCGAGAAAAAATTGGGCCGCTCACCGCCTATTCCGAACACGCGCCGCATTGCGGCGTTGATCTCGGGCACTTGATAGAGCCGCTGGCGAAGCTGCACGATCTCATCGTTGATGGTTGATTCATCGTGCACCAGCCAATGAAGCCGATTACGGATGTTCTCCGAGGTCGGATCGGTGATGGCCTTGTGCGACAAATCGTGAAGGTTGCCCTTGTTCGGCTGCCGCAACCAGTCGGTTTTCTTCGTTTTGACCATGCCGAAACCGTTCAGAATGAGGCGATCGAGCGTTTCTGGATACCGCATGGCGATTTCGACCCCGATCGCGGCGCCCATCGACTCGCCTTCGAAGATCGCCTTCTCGTAGCCGAGGGCGCGCAGCAAATCGACGTATGCCTCGGCCTGGATCGGCGGCGTCGGAACACCCTCCTTCCACGGCTCCTTGGAACTGAAGCCGTGAAACAACGCGTCCACTCCGATCACATGGAAATCCCGCGCGAGAGCCGGCAGGGTGCGTGCAAAGGTTTCCAGATGGCCGCCAACCCCGTGATACATGAACAGCGGAGGGCCTTCGCCCATTTCAACGATGCGGTGTGTCCATCGCTCACCTTTGACGAAGCGGGTTTGCGATCCAATCAGCTCGACGGCCACGGTACCCCATGCGTCCAATGGACGCTTGGCGACGGGGCCGGTCAGTTCCAGTTCCTTGGGCATTTGAAATACCTACGTCCGGTTGTTGCAATCAATGAGTCCGCGAGCGTCGTCCTCAGGCTGTTTCAGCGCGGCAGCAGCATTTCCGCAATGATGCGGGTCAGGTCGACGAAGAGGAGGATGAAGAACCCGGCCACGAGGCTTGCGATCACACCTGCGAGTACGGCAGGCCACGGCATCGCTTGCGCCACGCAAAGCCAGCCCAGACAGATCCAAACGCCCACCACGACGACTGCAGCCAGTGCTTGGCCGTGTTTGATGAACAGCCTGACAGCCGTGTAGTTGTGCATTTCTATGCTCTCCCCGCTGCCATGCGCACTGCCGGCGAGCCGTCTTCTAAGTCATGGGCGATACGCTCTGCCGCCCGAAGTCCAAAGATGAAGGCCTTGGCAAGCCCGCCGAGATATCCGGCGAATGGGCCGCCTTCGAGACCCCCGCACGTGGAGCCTACGGCGAACAGGCCTTCGATCGGGTGGTCCGACTCATCCAGTACGCGCGCGTTCGAATCGATCGCGGGCCCACCCATCGTATACGTCAATCCCACGCACATTGGAATTGCGTAGAAAGGCGGCTTGCGGATCGGCTCGGGTTTGACTTTTGCGTCGCTTCGGATGGGATCAAGTTCCGTCAAGGTGCATTGCCCTAGGCAGCGATTGAAACCCTCCACCGTCGCAACGAAGGGTTGGACAGGGATGCCGGCCTTGTGGGCGAGTCGCTCGATGGTGTCGGCGGAATAGATGGTCGCCCCACCGGTCTTCAGCGTAGGGTTAGGTGCCGGCGGCGCAGTAATGTCGGCCGCGGGTCCGCTCCACACGCGCTCGTCGAACACCACGAAGGCGTCGAGCGGATTCTCCCGCGCCGCAATTACATTCGCTACATAGACCGCACCCTTTCCTTCATCCACGATCCGCTTGCCGGAGGAATCGACGACTATTCCGTGAACGATCATAGGGTCGAGGTAGGGGTGCGGCCAGAGCTGATCATTCGTCAATGCCTCCCGAGCCAAGGGATGCCCGTAAAATCGGTCCATGCCGACAAGCTTCGCGCCGGCGCTTGCGGCCATCCGCAGTCCGTCCCCCGTCGCGCTCCGCGCATTGCGCTGCATTAATTTATCAGGGTGCTTGCTGATGTACCGCCTTACGGCTTGCACGTCGCCCTGAAAGCCACCATCCGCCAGCACGACGGCCTGGGTCTGCAGCGTCAGAACCTCCGTGCCCTGCTGTACTTGCACGCCAACGCATCGCCCGCTGTCCATCACGAGATCGACCGCACGGCTCCCGTAACGCAGCGATCCCCCACGTGTGACAAAAGCGTCCTTCAATTGGCGCAATGCCACATCTGGGCCCATTCCCTTCCAATTGAGGCCGGGCTGACCGCGACGCGGCGGCGCCATGACCCACTGTCGTGCAGGATCGGAGCCGATTCGGATGAATCGTATGCCCTGTCCGCGCAGCCATTCGATCATAGGCCTGGCATGTGCGGCATAGGCGCGGGCGAATTCAGGCGTGACGGTTCCCCCAGTTTCCGTCAATATCTTCTCGGCGATCGGCGCGGCGGGTCCGGCAGGATCGCTCATGCAGATCGTCACGTGCCCACCTGCGATACGAGAGTTGCACAGGTAGTCGGCATCCGCACCGCGCTCGATGATCACGGCTTTGAGGCCCAGTTCGGCCGCGCGCAGACCGGCCGTCATACCGCCAAATCCTCCGCCGATCACGACCACATCCCAAGTCATCTTAAG
>JALYHU010000096.1 GCA_030776345.1 Pseudomonadota bacterium
ACTTACGAACTGCGGGACAACGACGAGTGCGAGGATGGTGATGAAAACCTTCACGTCCGAATTCAGATCAAGCATGAATTTCAGGAATGAGTTGATCGCGGCACCAAGCTGACCTTGAAAGGCGCCCCTTGCTGTCGATGCCGCCCGCGGTTTGCGCCCAGGTCGCGCCAATGTACGTCGATAGCGATACAAGGGAGAGCAAGTAGCAAATGATTCGAACGTCGGTCGCCCGCTGTGCCGCAAACTTCAGGCCGGCGTACCCGATTGCACCCAGCTCGGCCGCGATAAACATGGGTGCGACGGCGATGAGCTGCCCGGCGGTTAGATGTGGCATCGGCTCTTTCGCGCCATAACTAGCAATTAGAGGACAGATGTGCCGTATAACAAGCAGATATTGCGAGTATGTCCGATAACGCCTGCGTTCTCCTTACTCCTTGAAGTCCATTTGATGACAAAACCTCATGCGGGCCTCATCTTGATTTCGCGCCCAAAGTGCCGGTAAAAAGACGCCCCCTACGAAGCAGCCGGCGTCTCCGTCATCAATCCTCGGCGCGTAATTTCCTGATGTGCGCGGCGGTCAGATCGGAACCCTTCGCGCCGAATCGCGCGGTCACATAATTGGCGACGCTGGCGATCTCGGCATCCGAATAGGTGCTGCCGAATGCCGGCATATTCTCGGCGTCGTTTGCAAGGTGCCGTTCGCCGCCGTGGATCACGACTTGCGCGACGTTATTGGCCGTCGGATCGTTCACCGCGCGCGTGCCGGTCAGGGTCGCGAACGGGATGAGCGGACTCTCACCCGTCCACCCGTGGCAGCCCGCGCAGGCCCCTTCGTACACGGCCTTGCCGCGCGCCTCCTCATGGGCCGAGAGCCCGGCAACCGACGTCGGCGCGGGAGTGGATTTCGGTTCGGGCAAATCGGGCGTCGCAATCCCCGGCACCGTCCGCAGATACGTCACCATCGCGCCGAGGTCGCTCGGTTTCAAATGGCTCAGGCTTTCATCGACAGCTTCGCCCATGGGCCCCGCAGCCGTACCGCGTCCATCGGCGTGTCCTATCGACAGATAATGAATGAGATCCGCATCGCCCCACGTCCCCACCCCGCTGCTGCGATCGGGCGTGATGTTGTAGGCGCGCCAGCCGGCTTGGACCGCGCCGGCGAACTTCTTGCGGTTGTTCAATGCGAAAAAGAGATTGCGCGGCGTGTGGCACTCGCCGCAGTGCCCCATCGCCTCCACCAGATAGGCGCCGCGATTCCACTCGGCGCTGCGCTCGACATTCGGTTCATAGCGCTTGTCCGGATTGAAGAGCAGCGACCACAAGCTCATCAGACTGCGCTGATTGAAGGGGAAGGCCAGCGTATTCTGCGGTGCCGGCGCGTGCACGGGCTCGAGCGTGAACAGATATGCCTTGATCGCCAGCGCATCGGCATCGGACATGTAGGTGTAGCTTGCGTAGGGCATGGCCGGATAGAGTTTGCCATTGCCGCGGCCGATGCCCTTGTGTACGGCATCCAGGAAATTCGCGTCCGAGTAATTGCCGATGCCCGTCTCGGCATCGGGAGTGATGTTGGTCGAGTACAGGGTTCCGAACGGCAACACGAACGCCCGCCCGCCGGCAAAGGGCACCCCGTCTTTGGCCGTGTGACAGACCATGCAGTCCGCCGCCCGCGTCAGATACTCCCCCCGCTCCACGAGGCTTGCCGCTGTAAGATCAGCCGGAACGCCGCTCGGATCATGATCGTGATAGTCGCTCAATGCCACGCGCTTGCCCGCCGCAAAATCCATGGGCTGAGGGCCGAAGGCCACATACGCGAGCAAGATAGCCCCGGCCGCGGCGAGTACCGCCAGCGACCACCATAGGGGGTGCGTCGCGCGCGCGCGTTGAACGGACGAGTTCATGCTGCACCTGCCTTTGCGAAGGGAAAGACGTGGACGCGCTTGCCCGTCGCGGCGAATACCGCATTGGCGACGGCGGGCCCGATTGGCGCCACACCGGGCTCCCCCACCCCCGTGGGTGCTTCGGTCGACGGCACGATGTGCACTTCCACCTTGGGCATTTCGTTCATGCGCAAGACGCGATAGCTGTTGAAGTTGTCCTGTTCGACGCGCCCATCCTTCAGAGTGATTGCTCCATAGAGCGCGGCTCCGAGGCCGAATCCGATGCCGCCCTCCATCTGAGCCGCGATCACGTCCCGATTGATGGCCGTACCGCAGTCCACCGCGCACACCACTCGATCGACGGAGACGTGTCCGTCCGGGGCAACGGTGACCTCGGCCACTTGCGCCACGAATGTCTTGAATGCTTCGGCAACCGCGATACCGCGCCCCCGGCCCTTGGGCAGCGGTCCCGTGCCCCACCCCGCTTTCTCGGCCGCGAGTTCCAGCACCGCCTTCATGCGCGGTTCGTGCGCGAGCAGCTTGCGGCGGAATTCGACACTGTCCACGCCGGCCGCGTGCGCGACCTCATCAATGAAGGTTTCGACGGCAAAGGTGGTATGCGAACTGCCGACCACGCGCCACCACAGCACCGGGACCCCGGTCTGGGTGGTGGACAGATCCACCGCGATGTTCGGTATGGCATAGGGAATGTTCGCAGCCCCTTCAACCGAAGTCGCATCGATGCCGTCTTTGACCATTCCGGCGGCGAACGGAGTCCCGGCAACGATCGACTGGCCGACGATGACGTGCCGCCACCCCGCCAGGGTGCCATCAGCGTTGAGACCGGCTTCGAGTTTGTGGTAGTACATGGGACGATACAGGCCACCGCGGATATCGTCCTCGCGCGTCCACTGCAGCTTGATCGGAGTGCCATCGGCACCGTACGCTTTCGCAATCGACACAGCTTCCACGATGTAGTCGGAGCCGATGTTTGCCCGCCGACCGAAGCTGCCGCCGGCATAGAGCGTGTGGATGCTCACTTGCTTCGGATCCAGTCCTGCCGTTTGTGCGGCGTTCGCCTGATCGATAGTTTGAAATTGGTCGCCCGCCCAGATTTCACAGCTGTCGGCGCTGAGTTTGACCACCGCGTCGAGCGGCTCCATGGGAGCATGCGCGAGGTACGGAAACTCGTAGCCGGCGGATAGCGTGCGAGCGGCCTTTTGGATCGCGCCGACCGCGTCGCCTGCTTTGCGGGCGGAGAGCGCAGGCTGGTCGGCGAGGTGGCGATACTCGTCCATCAATGCCCCCGAGCTGCGCTTCTCGGCGTGGGTATCGTCCCAGTCGATCTTGAGCGCGTCTCGCCCCTGTTTGGCAGCCCAGAAACCCTTGGCGATCACGGCGACGCCGCGGGGCACCCGTACCACTCTGACCACGCCGGGCACGGTCATGGCGGCGGCGGCATCGAAAGACTTGACCGTCGCGCCGAACAGCGGCGGCCGCCGCAGCAGTGCCACGAGCATGCCCGGCATTTCGACGTCCAGCGTGAATTGCGCGGTGCCGTCGCACTTGGCGGGCACGTCCACCCGCGGCGCCTCGTGGCCGATCAACGTGAAATCCTTGGGATCCTTCAGTTGCACGGTGCTGGGGACGGGCAGGCTCGCGGCGCTCTTCACCAGTGAGCCGAAGGGCGCCTGACGCTTGGTGGCGGCGTGAGAAATCACGCTCTTCTCGACGGTCAATTCCGACACCGGGACGTGCCATTCCTTGCTGGCCGCGGTGAGCAACATGGCGCGCGCTTTGCCCCCGGCCTCGCGCAGCTGAGTCCAGGAATTCGCCATCGCTGAGCTGCCGCCGGTTCCCTGGATCTTTCCGAATGCCGAATTGGCATAGCGGCTCGCATCGGCGGGTGCGCTTTCGACCCGAACCCGCGCCCAATCGGCATTGAGTTCTTCGGCAACGATGGTAGCGATGCCCGTATAAGCTCCCTGGCCCATCTCGACGTGCTTGGCGATGACCGTGATGCTGTCGTCAGCGCCGATACGCAAAAAGGCATTCGGCGCGAAGGCAGCACCGGCCGGGGCCGCGGCAAGAGCCTCCGCTTGCCGCGAGCCAGCCCATTCGAATCCGACGGTCAATGCCAGCGCAGTGACCGACCCCGCACCCTTGAGAAAGGTGCGCCGCGCAGGCTGCGGCGGGGCGACGGGCTGACCGCTCATACCGAGGCCTTGATGGATTGTGCGGCCGTGTGAATGGCCGCGCGTATGCGCGGATACGTGGCGCAGCGGCAAATGTTGCCGCTCATGGCGCTGTCGATGTCGGCGTCGGTGGGCGCGGCATTCTTTTCCAGCAGAGCCGTCGCCGACATGACTTGCCCGGATTGACAATAGCCGCACTGAGGCACCTGAAGCGCGATCCAGGCCGCTTGCACCGCTTCCGCTTGCTTGCCGTGCAGGCCCTCGATGGTGGTGACCTCGCGGCCGCCGACCGCCGCCAGGGGTGTGACGCAGGAACGTACGGCTTGGCCGTCGAGGTGGACCGTGCACGCGCCGCACAGAGCCACGCCGCACCCGAATTTGGTTCCGTGCAGGCCCGCGATCTCGCGCACCGCCCACAGCAAGGGCATGGCGGGGTCCGCGTCCAGCGTCGCGGACTTGCCGTTGAGCATGAAAGTGGTCGACATCGAGTCACCCCGCAAGTTGACACTCGACTCGATTCTACAAGTTTTGCGGCGGGCGCGCACCAAGAAGCGCCGCCGACGTGAGTACCGCTTGCTTTGCGAAAAGTTGTGGCGAAGAGAAAAAATAAACAGCGCGGTACGTGCTCGTATCAATTGAGTGCTTGCAGCGCTTGGCCGCGCATCAAAATGCTGCTTGCAATTGCCCGCTACGGTGTTCCCTACGGCCGTGTAGGGGTTTATGAGTATAGGTAAAGATAGACGTCAGCGAATAGTTTGGCGCTCATGCCAAATCAACACGAACGAAAAACCATCGTGGGCGAAACCCGAGATGCGCTGCGAAGCGCATGCATGCTCGCGTTCGCCGTAGCCATCATTTGCGCCACCCCGGCGCATGCGCTGCCCAGCTTTGCACGGCAGACCGGCAAACCCTGTGCCACCTGCCATACGGTCGCTTACGGTCCGGCACTCACTTCGTATGGACGACAGTTCAAGTTGAACGGCTATGTTTGGGGCGATGCCAAGCAGGTCATACCGCCGC
>JALYHU010000097.1 GCA_030776345.1 Pseudomonadota bacterium
CCAGGAGATCAATATCGAGATCCGGAAAGGGTGCGAGCGCCGCAGCGGCACGCTGCATGAGGCCGGAGGCACTGATGCTGCGCGCCAGAAGCCGATCGCGTGTTTGCACGACGGCGCGCAGCTGGTCCGGCTCCACATCGGCTTTTGGGCCCGCACGCTCGGCATTTTCCGCGGTGACATTCAAGTGGGCGGCGACCAGCTCAGCTGTGCTTGCGAGACCGTTATCCTCGCGGGCGGCGGTTGTCGCATACGCGATATACCCGACACTGAGCGCCGCCACGGCTGCCGCAGCGCCCAGGGCGGCACGCCGATAGGTCGCCCTGCGGCTCGCGTCTTGCAATCGAGTGCCGCCGGCACAACCCAATCCATGTTCACGCAGGGCCGGCCGGTTGAACAGCAGCCACGCGGAATTCACCCCTTCGAGCAGCGCCGGGCTCCCCCTCCCGGCCAGCTCACTGGGACGAATTTGCAGCAGCTGCGCGGTCCGCAAGTTGCTGCCCGGAACCGTGAGAGCGATGGGCGACGGCTGCGCATCGATCACCACGATCTGCAGCATGCGGCTGCGGCTCTCCACCCCCCACAGCTTGGTCATGGCCAGGTATTGCAGCGTCTTGTCGATTTCCGCACCCACTTGCGTGTCGCCGGCATTCGAATAAGCACAAAGGCGCGAGAAGCGCAGGCCCGACGGCGATATGAACGCGTGCCGGTAACCCGAGGCGGTGCGCAGCACGATGAGCGCATCCGAGCGCGCCGGCAGCTTCAGATGCCCGGTGAGCGCCGGCATCAACGCCCCCAAACTGTACAGGCCGCCGACGTTCAACGCGCGCCGCTCGAGCGCGTCGAGCCAGGGCGCGAGCGTTTCGGGGTTGATGAGAGCGTACAGTATGCGCGTCTTCGTTGCCGATCGGCGGCGCGCCAAATTGCGGATGAATGCGTAGGGACGCGATCGATGCGGAAGCACGGCGCGATAGGCGGTATTGCGGTAGCGCTGTGCCAATTTTCGGCTCAACAGCAGATTCAAATCGCGGCCCGACACGGTGGGCACGGTCTCGGCCTGGTAGGCCTCGGCCTGCGTATCCGTGATGACGAAGTAACGGTCATGCGGATACTGATCGAGGTGCGACTCGAATTGCTGCAAGCTCGGGTCATGGCTGTCGTTCTCGCTCGCTGCGTTGCGGCGCGTCGAAATGCTCGCCGTGAGAACGAGACCGCCGCCCAGTTCGCGGTAGCACTCCAGCGAGGCGGTCGCGATGTACACGTATTGGTTGAACGTCCTCATATCTTGAGCTTCGATATGGTGTCGTAGAGCGGACCCAGCATGGAGAGAATCAGCCAACCGAGAATCGAACCCATGAATACCGTGAGCGCGGGCTCGATGACGGCCTGCAGGCTTTCGATCGATTCGGAGATCTCTCGATCGTAGAAGTAACTCACATTGACCAGCGATTTATCGAGTTCGCCGGTCAGCTCACCGATGCGCAGCATGCGGATTACCAGCTTGGGGAACAACTTGGCTTGCTCGAAGGATTCGGCGATGGTGAGGCCTTCGGCGATCCTCCCCTTGCACTCCATGACCGCCTTGACGAGGACGCGGTTGCCGGCCGCGCCGGCCGACAAGTCCAAGGCCGGGAGTACCGGCACGCTGGACGCATAGAGCATGCCGAGCGTCGAGGCAAAGCGGGCAAGCGCGATTTTCTTCAGCGTGACGCCGATGAGCGGTATGCGCAGCTTGAGTCCATCGAGGTCGGTGCGCAGCGATTCGGATGCGAAATGCAGCATGAGACCGAAGCCGACGGCGATTGCGGCGGGCACCGCCAGCACCAGCTTCCAGTGATTGACCAAGATGCCGGAGATTCCGAGGAGAAGACGGGTTTGCAGCGGCAATTCGCCGCCCGACATCGAGCGGATGAAGCCCGCCAACTGCGGCACCAGATAGATCATGAGAAACAAGAACACGAGAACGATGATGGTCAAGCCGAATGCGGGATAGCGGATCAGTTTCATGAAACTCGCGCGCAACTCGTCCTGCCACTTCAGCGAATCGGCCAACTTCTGGAAGGTTTCCGGAATGTTGCCGGAGTGCTCCCCGGCGCGTACCAGCGCGACGAAGGTCTGATCGAAGGTCTTGGGATAGGCCGCGAGGGCATCGGCCACCTGCGTCCCGGATTGGATGGCCTCGACCACCGCACCGATGAGGCTGCGGAAGTGCGGATTCTCGACTTGATCGACCAAGTCCTTGAGGCCCTCGAGGAGCGAGATCCCGGCCCGCGTCACCTGCGCCAAGTGCAAGCAGAACGTGATGAGATCCTTCGTCTTGACGCCGGCTCCCCATGCGGCGAAGGACGATGGCTTGGCGGCGTGCGCCTCGATCAGATCCATCTGTAACTGGACCAATCGCGACTCGAGGTCGGCCAGATTCAGGGCCTCGGTCCGGCCTTTGCGCACCTCTCCCGAGCCGGTCACTGCTCTGTAGCGATAGGTCGGCATACAATTACTGCGGCTCGAGCGAGGTCAGATCGATGCTGCGCGCGATTTCAGCCAGCGTGGTCGTGCCGTCCAATACCCGCCGAACCGCGTCTTGCGCAAGCGACTTGGCTCCCTTCTGCGCCGCGAGAGTGCGCATTTCGCGCAGCGTGGCCCGCCGCGCTATCAGCTCGTCCATATCCGCATCGAAGCGCACGATCTCCATCAGCGCGACGCGCCCGTGGTATCCCTGCTGCTCGCAATCCGTGCAGCTCCCGGGTTCGTATAAGGGCGCCGCCTCGGCGGAATCGAGCCCCAGCAAACGTCGTTGCGCGGCATTCGGTTGGTAGGGCTTCTTGCAGCTGCGGCACAGTTTCCGCACCAGCCGCTGCGCGACCACCCCGATCATATTGCCGGCGAGGATTTCCGGGTTCAAGCCCAAATCCAACAACCGCGCCAGCGCGCCGAGCGCGGAGTTGGTGTGCAGCGTGCTGAACACTTGGTGGCCGGTCATCGCGGCGCGCAGCGCCATGGTGGCCGTGTCCTTGTCGCGGATTTCCCCTACCAGAATGATGTCGGGGTCTTGGCGCATCATCGAGCGGATACCGGAGGAGAAATCGATTTTCAGGCCTTCCGCCAAACTGGTCTGCCGTATCATGGGCATCGGATATTCCACGGGATCCTCGAGGGTCATGATGTTGACGCGCTCGGTATTCAGCGCGGTCAGGATCGAATACAGCGTGGTGGTCTTGCCGCTGCCGGTCGGGCCGGTGACCAGAAGGATTCCATCGGGGCGCTTGATCATGAGCTGCAGCGTTTCGAATTGATCGGGCGCCAATCCGAGTGCGTCGAGCGCCACCAAACTCTGAACTTTGTCGAGAATGCGCAGCACCACATTCTCGCCATAGGTGGTGGGCTGCGCGGCGACGCGAAAGTCGATGTACCGGCCCTGCAAATGCAGGCTGATGCGTCCATCTTGAGGGGCGCGCGATTCGGCGATGTTCATGCCGGACATCACCTTGATGCGCACCAGCATGGCCGACCAGTACTTCGAGTGCAGCGCGCGGATTTGCCGCAGTACTCCGTCGATTCGATAGCGGATGCGGACGAAGCCTTTTTCCGGCTCGAAATGGATGTCGCTGGCACGGCGCGATACCGCATCGCCAACGATGGCATCGATGAGCCGCACGATGGGCTGAGTGTAGCCGCCGTCGGCCGTACTGAGACTCTCGTAGTCTACTTCGCCGGTTTCGATTTCATTCAGGATCCCGTCGATCGACAGCTCGTGGCCGTAGAACCGATCGATGGCGCGAGTGACCTCGGCCTCGGAGGAAATCCGTGCTTCCGCCGTAATCTCGCCGCCCAGCATTTCATTGAGCTGGTCGAGGACCACGACGTTGTTGGGATTTCCGACCGCGACGGTGAGCACGCGGCGCGCGCGGTCGAGAGCCACCGGCAATACGCTGAATCGGACTGCGAAGCTCTTCGGCACCAGATTGAGCGCCGCGGGATCCGCGACCACGCGGGAGACATCGATATCGCTTTGTCCGAGATTTTCGGACAGCGCTTCGCGCAGCGTGGCCTCACTGACGAAGCCGAGCTTGACGAGGGTTTTGCCGAGCGGTTCGCCGCTGCGTTTTTGCTCGATGAGTGCGATGCGCAGCTGATCCTCGCTGAGGATGCCGCGCTCGCGCAAGATCTTGCCGAGCTGGCGCCGCGGCGCGGCCTGCGCGGGTACGACGGCGGCGGGATTGGCGCTCACCGCGTCTCCGATCCGCCCGCCGCCTGCGTCTCGAGGCGGGCCTGCAGCTGGCCGACGCGTTGCTCGATGGCGTTCGTATCGACCTGGGTCGGGCGTTGACGGGCGAACGCGAGCGCCTGCCGGTAGTAGGTGAGTGCCACGGCAAAATTGCGGTTTTGATCCAGACTGGCCGCGACATCGAAGGCCAAGTCAGGATTGCCCGGGTCCTTGCCCAAGGCGACGAAATATTCCTGCGCGGCTTCGCGCCAGCGCGCGTCCGCCGCATACACGCCCCCCAAAGCAGCATGCAACGCCGGCCGGCCGCCGTCATCGCCTGCGATGAGGATTTTCAGGCGGCTTTCGTTGGACTCGCCGCTCGTCCCGCCGGCGCCCAGCATGGCGAGCGCCGCAGTCGCGTCCGGGTTACCGGGCTCGAGCTTCAGCACCCGCGCATACGCCGCTGCGGCAGCTTTCGACCTGCCGTCCCGGGCCGCCGCGGTGGCGGTGCCCAAAAGCGCATCCACGTTGTTCGGATCCAGTTCGAGGGCCGCGAGGTATTCGTTCTGTGCCGTGGCGATGTTGCCGGCAGCAAGTGCCCGGTATCCGGCTTCCACGTGCCTATCGATGGTCGAGGGACCTTCCGCGCGCGTGACCGACAGCGCCGACGCAGCGTGACCAAGTCGCGACGACCCCGCGGCCGACCCCACGGCAGGGCCGGCGGCCGCGGCCATGGAGCGCATGGCGGGCCTCGCGATTACCGCGATGCCACCGCTCGTTGGCGGTACCGGCGCATTCGATGCCGCCGGGTGGATTTCGGCATCGCGCAAATCGATTTCCGGCGCATTGCCGGCATAAGCGAATTGATCGGCGGGGCGCGCCGAAGATACTGGGACCGCTCCCACCGATGGTGCCGGTGCGGGATCCGCGCTCGGCGGGGCTTCTTGCGGCGCGCGTCTCTCGGAATACGTGACGATACTCGAGCCCGATGGCCACAGCCATTTGCCGACCATTGCCATGCCTGCCAGCGCGGCCAGGGCCGTCAGCAGCAACCCATATTTCTTGCCGCGCGACATCGCCGGGGTCGCGGCAACGGGCGCACGGGCGTTGGCCTGAGCATCGGCCGCGGCGCGCGCGGTGGGGGGCGCCCC
>JALYHU010000098.1 GCA_030776345.1 Pseudomonadota bacterium
CGGGCCGTTATGCCGATATAATTGCGGATGTTTTTTCGACGAGCGAAGCTAGTTCCTATGCCTTTCATGCACTTAATGAGGCCACTGTCGCGTTTTTTTCGCCCAGCGCCGCCGCCCGCGCCCACTCTGGAGGCGAAAGTCACGGCCCCGGAGGAAACATTACGCGCAGCAGCGATTCGCACGCTGCCCGATGGAGAAGCGCTGAGGCGGCTTGCCGGCTTGTGCGAGGGTGCTTTGCCTTCCGTTCCCTCGAGCCTGGAGCGCATCGCGCAGGAGCGGGTAGCGCAGCTCATCGATGCAGGGACTATCGATTTTGCCGAGCTTCGCAGCGCAGCCGGGAGCACGCAGGCCATGTTGTCCGTGGCGGGGCTTTGCGACGATCCGGCTCGCTTGATACAGGCTTTCGCCTCGATCGACGATCCGCAGCGAGTCACGGGGCTGGTCTTACGAGGCCCGTCCAGCCGCGTACGTCAGCTGGCGGCGCAGCGGATCGAAGATCCGGTGCAGCTCAAGCATCTGCTCACGCAAGTGCGCGGCAAGGATAAGAACGTCTACAAGATCATCAAGCACAAGCTCGATGTGCTGCGGGCCGAAGAGCACCGGATCGTGCAGCTCGAGAGCGATGTCAATGCGCTTTGCGTATCCCTCGAGCGGCACAGTCATCGTACCTATGACGCCCTCTATGCGACCTCCTTGAAGCTGTTCTGCGAGCAGTGGCAAACGCTCGAGGCGCAGGCGGCGCCCCAGTCCCGGGAGCGTGCTCGCGCGGCCATCGACCGCTGTCGCGAGGTCATCGCCGGACATTCCCGTCGGTTGGCCCAGGAGGCCGCCGAGCAGTCGGATCGAGCCGCGCGTCAAGCCGCGCGGGAACAGGCCAGCACCCTCGCCGCGCTGGAAGCACAGCGCCGCGATGAGGCCGCGGCGCTGGCCGCCGCGGAGGCAGCCGCGGAGGCTGCAGCACAGCGCGCAGCTGAGGAGAGGGCCCATGCCGAGCATATGGCCGCGGAGGAGCTCGCATTGCGCCAACTCGCCGGTCTCGTGGCCAAGGCGAACAGCGCGCTCCGCGAGGGGCATACCGGGCGGGCAGCGGGACTGCGCCGTGCCGTCGAGGAGAAACTGTCGACGATGCCGGCCGTGCCGGTGCATCTCGCCACTCAGATGCAGCAGCTCGATGCGAAGCTCGCCGAGTTGAAAGAATGGAAGGATTATGCCGTCGCCCCGAAGCGCGCCGAGTTGATCGAGGACATGGAAGCGCTCATCGGCTCGTCCGAGGAGCCGAAGGCTCTCGCGGATCGGATCAAGCAGCTGCAGGAGGACTGGAAAACGATCAGCAAAGGAATCGTCAGCGAGTCGGAGGCGGACTGGCAGCGCTTTCACCAAGCCGCCGCTACCGCCTACCGGCCTTGCCGCGACTATTTCGAGGCACAGGCCAAGCTGCGACAGACGAATTTAGAACTGCGTAGAGGCGTTCTCGAGCGGCTCCGTGCTTTCGAGATTGCGCAGGGCGGGGAGCACCCGGAGTGGCGTGCGGTGGCGCTGGTGCTGCGTGAGGCTCGGCAGGAATGGCGCCGGTATTTTCCGGTCGACCGCGCGGCGGGTCTCGCCGTTCAGGAGGAATTCGATGCTTCGTGGGGACGGCTGCAAGCGCGGCTCGATGCCTGGTATGCGCAAAACGCGGCGGACAAACAAGCCCTCATCCAGCGTGCGCAACATTTGCTCGTCAAAGAAGACGGTCGTGAGGCCGTGGATGCGGTAAAACTCCTGCAAACGCAGTGGAAAGAAGTAGGCCCCGCGCCGCGCGACCAGGAGCAGCGGTTGTGGGAAGAGTTTCGTGAGCGCTGCGATGCGGTCTATCAGAAGCGCCATCAGGCTCATGCAGACTATACGGCCGGTCTCGAGGCCAACAAAGCGCAACTCGTGGCGCTGTGTGAGGAAGCCGAGCAGGTCGCCGCTCTATCGGGACAGGCACTGCTCGACGGTGCGGCGAAGATTGCGCAGTGGCGCGCCGCCCTCGAGGGCCTCGGCGAGGTGCCGCGCGCCGACGACCGCCGGCTGCGCGATCGGTTCGAGCGTGCGGTTTCCCTTTGCCAGTCGCGGGTATTGCAGCAGCGGGCACGTGACAAGGAGCAATCGTTCGCAAACCTGCTCGAGGCCGCACGGCGCATTCAGGTCTATGGATGGGCGGTGACGCAAGCAAGCGCGCCCGGCGATCGAGAAGGCCTGAAGCAGGCAGCCGAGTCCTTCATCGCCGGCGTCCAGCACTGGCCCAAAGGCGGCGTCGAGGCACTGGAGGCGGCGTGGGCCGCGGCGGGCGCCAACGTCGATACCGCGGCTCATGAGACTGCGCTCAGGATGCTGTGTATACGAAGTGAGATTCTCACCGACACACCGTCGCCGCCGGCGGATCAGGCTTTGCGCCGCGACTATCAGGTGCAACGGCTGGTGCGGCACATGGGGCAGCGGAGCGCGGCAGGTCCCGATGAATTGGATGCGTTGGCGTTGGAGTGGGTTCGTGTCGGGCCCGTCTCGCCAACCCTATACGAGGCCTTGCTGGCGAGACTGCTTCACTGCCGCTGCCAGTCGTGACCGGAATGATGCATCGCAGCATAGCTACGCTCGAGGCCACGCGGGCCTCCCAGAAGCCACGTATCATTGTGCGTGTTCTTATTTCCGTGAGTGATCTGGATTCATGAGCATGTCATTGCGCGATCAGCTACTGCAGGCAGGGCTTGTAACTCAAAAGCAAGTGAAGGATGCGGAGCGGCAACGAGAGCGGCAGGCGCGTCAGGTGCCGAAGCTCAAACAGCCGAGTCCCGCCGTGCAGCAGCCGGCGCCGCCTGGCCACGCGGCAAAAACCGCCCGCGATCAAGCGCTGAACCGGCAGCAGCAAGAGAAGGCAAAGAAGAAGGCGCTGCAAGCCGAGATCAAACAGCTGATCGAACAGAATCGACGGCCGCCGATCGAGGGTGACGATTTTTACAATTTCATCGACGGAAGCAAAGTCCGCCACATTGCGGTCAATCCCGTGGTACGAGCGGAGTTGATTCGCGGCGAGATCGTGGTCGTTCGCCACGAAGGACGCTACGACTTGGTGCCGGCGGCCATTGCGGTGCGTATTCGCGAGCGCGATACAGGTTCCGTAGTCGCGAGTGCTCCTCAGGAAAGTTCCCCCACCGACGAAGCCTACCAGCGATTTGCGGTGCCCGACGATTTGATCTGGTAAGCTCGCCCCGACAAACAAGCGTACAGGTTTGGATACTTGGGCACCGTGTTGCGCATACCGACTTCTTCGCGAGCTTACGCAGTGGGTTTCGCCCTCTGCTTGGTCGCCGGCATCGGTGTGCGGGCCGAGGCCCCTGCCGGGAATTTTCTCTCGTCGCTGAAGCAGGCTTTCAACCAGGACTTCGATCGCGAGGTGGTGCGCGGGCATTTCGACGTGGGATCGCCGCCCGACGCGCATCGTTACTATTGCTTGGTCGATGCAAAAACGGGCAAAAGCGAAGCCAATGGCGTGGGCGGTCAGACGGCCCTGCGGCCCGACGGTATGACCGGCATCAAGGCGGGAGCCGTGTCGCTCTACAGTTGTGCCGCCGCAGAACAGCAGGGAATTCTCGTCACCACCGGATACGTATTGAATGCGGCCGCCGCGCGCATGACCGCGCCGATGCCGCCGCACGAGCAGGCGGAAGTCGCTGCGGCGAAGGGTGCATGGGCGGAGCAGGTGGACGTCGCCGGCGTAAAATTGGGAATGTCGCCGGCTCAGGTGCGTGCCGTCCTCAAATCCAAAATGCTGCTCAACAACTATGAGTCGGCGGAAACCCTGGGGGGCACGGGATCGCCCGGGAACGCCATTCAGCCCCGCAGCGCGCGCTTCGTGAACATGATTGCAGCGTGGACCCCGGCGTCCTCCTCCGCCGCCGAGGGCCTGCGAGAGGACGGGGAGTCTTACGAGGTCATCTTCACGCCGGTTCCCGGGCAGGAACGGGCGGTGGCGATCGTGCATTCTGCGGCACCGGTGAATGCCATTCGCGAAACGGCCGTCGAACGGGGACTAGTGACCAAGTACGGAGGCTTTTCCGCAACCGATGAGGTCCCGCCGTCCCCTACTTGGCGCATTCAAAGCGACGGCAAGGTAGTGGTGGGTGATCCTTGCGGCGGTCACGCAATATTTGGCGGTCTGGGTGAGACGAACCTCGGGGTCGCGCCACGGCGCAATCGTACGCTCACCATCCCGCTCGACGAATTCAAATCTCAAATCGAACGCTGCGGCGTTGCGATCGTGACCGAAGATCATTCCCCGGCGAACGCCGAGGCACCGCGCGGGCAACGTCTGGTTACCCGGTTCACGGTGACTGCCTACAGCCCTTCGATCGGGTTCGAAGGCGCCACCGCAGCTGCGCAGCTGATTCGAACGGCGCGGGATACCGCCGACAAAGCCACGCCGCGTCCGAAGGATCAACCCGCGCCGAATCTTTGACGGTAGGCGGCTAGGGCGCGTTCGCGCGATTCAGTCAGATCGGTTATCGGCGCCGGGTAGCCCGCCGTCAACCCTGAGGGATGTTTCCATGGCTCGTATAGCGCGTCCGGAGGCACATGCGTCAGCTCCGGCACCCAGTGCCTCACATAGTCGCCGAGCGGATCGTAGGTCTTCGCCTGGGTCACTGGATTGAACACCCGGAAATAGGGCGCGGCATCGGCGCCGCATCCGGCCACCCATTGCCACCCCAGCGTATTGTTGGCGAGATCCGCATCCACGAGAGTGTCCCAAAACCAGTGCGCACCGTGATGCCAGTGCTGCAAAAGATTCTTGGTGAGAAAGCTGGCCACTACCATGCGTACGCGATTGTGCATCCAGCCCGTATGCCACAACTCCCGCATGCCGGCATCGACCAAGGGGATGCCGGTGCGCCCCTGCTGCCAGCGCGTGATCAGGGTCTCATCCGCCGGTCTCCACGGGAAGCCATCGAAGCGCGTATTGAAGTTCTCCGTGGAGGTCTGTGGAAAGTGATAGAGGAGGTGGTGCGCAAATTCGCGCCAGCCCAGCTCGCGCAGAACGGGCTCCAGATCCGGCCGCCGCTGGTCCACGCGCTGTGAGTGATTCAGCAGCGCCCGGTGGATTTGGGGCGGGGAGATCTCTCCGAAATGCAAATGGGGTGAGAGCCGTGAAGTGCCGTGGCGTGCCGGAAGGTTGCGTCCCTGCGGGTAGTCATCCAGGGCATCCTCACAAAACACTTGCAGCATTTTCCTTGCACCCCTCTCGCCCGGCCGCCAAGCGGCGGCCAGACCCCCGTCCCAGCGGACGGCCGGCAGCAGTTTCAGCGCGGCCAATGGCAAGCTGCCGGGCAGCTCGATCCAGCGCGGCGCACACGTCTGGGCGGGCTGCGGAGCGACGTCGAGTTGCGCGCGCAGAGTGCGCCAGTAGGGCGTGAACATGCGATACGGCTCGCCTTGGCGAGTGGTGATGCGCCACGGTTCCGACCACAACGAGGCATTATAGGTGTTCACTTCGATGCCCTGTTCGCGCAGTGCCGCCTTGACGCGCGTATCGCGCGCGACGGTGTCCGGTTCGTACAGCCGATTCCAGTAGACGGCCTGCGCGCCGCTCTGGCGGATCAGATCCTGGAGGATTCGCAGGCTATTGCCTTCGCGCAGATGAAGGCTGCCTTGCCGGCTGCGCAGCTCGGCGTGCAAGGAAGCGAGCGAGTGGTGCAGCCACCAGCGGCTCGCCGCGCCGAGCGGCCATGACTCATCCCCGCCGAGATCATGGATGTAGACGGGCAGAATGCTTGCGTGTGCCTCGCATGCCGCGGCGAGGGCGGGATTGTCCGTCAATCGTAGATCGCGCCGAAACAGAATCAGTGCGGTACTCATGCTTCGCCGGCCGCGCCGTCGGACGCGGACTTGCGTTTGTGCCGTTCTGTGCTCAAGCCGAGGGAATGTAGTCCGCGTCGTCCTGGTGGGTGCGTTCGAATTTCAGGAAGTCATAATAACCGCACCGATTGCCGTACGGATATTTTCGGCATACGTAGGGCCGAGCCGCATAAACGGTGCATTGCCGCGTCTGCCGGTCAAACAGCTTGCATACGGACTCGTAGATCTCATCTTTGTGATGCCGCAAGATTTGCTCATCCACATCGCCCGACTTGTAACGGTAGGTAAATCGGTCGCGCGCGGTTTCCTCGGCGATCCCCTTGTGTTTCGCGAGGCGCCGGATGTCATGGTCCGTTACCGCGATGCGCGCGTGGCTGCAGCAATAGCCGGGGCATTTTGCACAGGTGAATTTCACGATACTTTCACGATTGAGGGGATGTCCTTTGCTCACAGGAGCGCACCCTGGCCACTCTACCAGCAACATCGACCGGTTGGGCAACTGCGCCAATCCGGCAGCCAAGGCAGTATAGAGATGGGCAATGCGAAATTCCGCTAATATCGTCCCGAACATGGAGTCCTCGGGAGCTTCGACATGGCTATGGCGTCCGCATCTATGCCGCTACCGGAAGCCGAGCACGATGCGCAGCTTCGCAAAGCCGTCATCGCATCGACGATAGGGACCACAATCGAGTGGTACGACTTCTTTCTCTATGGAACGTCGGCCGGTCTCGTTTTTGGCAAGCTCTTCTTCCCCAATCGAGATCCCCTGTCGGCGACGTTTCTCGCCTTCGGCACCTATTTTGTCGGCTTCGCCGCCCGCCCAATCGGCGCGGCGATCTTCGGCCACTACGGGGATCGCATCGGCCGCAAGGCGACGCTGATCGCCACGCTGCTGTGCATGGGTGTCGCCACGTTCCTCATGGGATTCGTACCGAGCTACGAATCGATCGGAATCTGGGGAGGTGTCATCTTGACATTGCTGCGGGCATTGCAGGGTATCGGCGTCGGCGGCGAGTGGGGCGGCTCGGTGCTGTTGGCGATGGAGTGGTCCCGCACCCACGGCCAACGCGGGCTCGTCGCGTCGTGGCCGCAATTGGGCGTGCCGTTGGGATTGTTTTTGGCCAACGTGGCGGTCCTCGCATTCAGCAACTGGTCCGGCGATCAATTCATCGTGTGGGGCTGGCGCATTCCATTTGCGCTGTCGATCGTCCTCGTCGGTATAGGCCTGTGGATCCGGCTCGGTGTCCTCGAGACGCCGGTTTTCCAAAAGCTGCTCGACGCCAACAAAATCGTGAAGGCTCCCATCGTCGAAGTCATCAAGAAACAGCCGCGTGAAATTCTCCTCTCGGCCTCGTTGCGGATGTCGGAGCAGGCGCCGTTCTACATTTTCACGGCGTTCGTATTTGCGTATGCCGTCGGAACGCTGCATATGTCGCGAAATCTCATACTCAGTGCCGTCATGGCGGCGGCGTGCGCAGGCTTCGTGACCATCCCACTTGCCGGCCATATCTCAGATCGGATCGGACGGAAAAAGACGTTCATGATCGGGGCGGGCATTACCGGCTTGTTCGGATTCCCGTATTTTGCCATGGTCGATTCGGCGATCCCGTGGGCGGTGTTCGTTGCCATTGCCCTGTCGCTCATCCCGACGGGTATTCAATACGGTCCAGAGGCGGCGTTGATCGCGGAATCCTTCACGCCGCGGTTGCGTTACAGCGGGGCTTCCTTGGGCTACCAGCTCGCGTCGGTGGTCGCCGGCGGCCCGGCGCCGATCATCGCGACCGCGTTGATTGCCGCGTATCATTCCGGCTATGCGATTGCTGTATTCATCGCCGCCTGTGCGGTTGTTAGCCTCGTGTCGGCCGCCTTCATGCCCGATTACACCGGGCAAGACATTTCCGCTGAATATGACGCCCGGTGCGGTTGAAGCCAGTAGGAGGACCCGGCATGGAGTCAGTGGACATTGAGGCACTGCAGGGTTGGGTGGGACGGGCGCAGACCCTGGATGATGTGGCCTCCCCAGCGCCGCTCGCCGGGCTCGCGAGCCTGCTCGACCATGAGACGCCGCCGTGGATGCCCGGCGAGCTGCCGCCGCTGACACACTGGCTGTATTTTTTGCCGCGCGCACGCCAGTCCGTGATGGACGCGGACGGCCATGCGAAGCGAGGCGACATCTTACCGCCCGTGCCGCTGCCGCGACGCATGTGGGCGGGAAGCCGGGTGCGTTTTCTCTCACCCATCCCGGTCGGCAGCACCATGAGCTGCCGCTCTGCCATCGCCGGTGTGACGGCGAAGCGCGGCCGTACGGGGCCCATGGTTTTCGTCACCGTCAAACATCAAGTCATGGTAGGAGGGACCCTCGCCCTCGTCGAGGAACAGGACATCGTCTATCGGGCGCCGGCGACGGCCAACGCCGCGGGTGCGCCGGATGTACCGGCGTCGGCCGCCGCTGCATCTGGAGTACGGTCACAATCCACGCGCTCGTACGTTCCCGATCCGATCAAGCTGTTCCGCTTCTCGGCGCTCACGTTCAATGCCCATCGCATACACTACGACCGCGATTACGCGCGCGACGTCGAAGGCTATCCGGGCCTCGTGGTGCATGGACAGCTGATTGCGATCTTGCTCATGGATCATTTCCTGCGCCACGCCGGCGGCGTCCAGGTGAGTGCATTTACCTTCCGCGCCGAGCGGCCGCTGTTCGACACGGCGCCCTTCGATCTGTGCTTGGCCGAGAGCGACGCCGGTGCCAACCTTTGGGCGAGCGCTGCGAACGGCACAACGGCATTCACGGCGACGGTCGAGTCTGGGCCGCGTGTGCGCTGAACTCACGGCCATGCCGAGGCCGTATATGATCGGGCGGTCGGCATGAGGGTGAATTTATGAACAGCACGGGACAGGTGGTGGCCATTACCGGAGCGGCTGGCAATCTCGGCCGTGCGGCCGCCGCGGCTTTTGCGCGCCACGGTGCGCAGCTGGTGCTCATCGATATGAGCATGGAGCATCTGAAGTCGGCGTACCCAGAACAACGCGCCGATCGGTTACTGCTGGCTGCCGACCTCACCGCCGAGGAGTCCGTGAAGACTGCCGCAACATCGGCGTTCGAAAAATTCAACAAGGTCGACGTGCTGTGCAACATCGCCGGCGGATTCCACTATGGCGAGCCGGTGCATAAGATGGGCGTCGATGTGCTGCGCCGAATGGTGGATCTCAACGCCGTCACGATGCTCAACGCCGTCAAGTTCGTGGTTCCTCGCATGATCGAGGCGGGATCCGGCACCGTCATCAATATCGGTGCCGCCGCCCACGTACACGGGCACGCCCACATGAGCGCCTATGCCGTCGGCAAGGGCGCCGTCCTGCGGCTCACCGAGAGCATGGCAGAAGAACTTCAAGACACCGGCGTGAACGTTTTCTGCGTGATGCCAACCCTGATCGACACGCCGCAGAACCGTCACGACATGCCGACCGCTGATTTTTCGACATGGACGCCGCCGGACGATATCGCCGGGCTCATGCTGCTGTTGACGGAACCGGCGGCCGCGTTGATGAGCGGGTGTTCGATACCGCTCAAAGGGAGGTTGAAGCGGCGAACTCGCCCGGGCTGAACCGCGCGCTGCAGAACTCGGTAAACGGTACCCGAGCGGCGACTCGTCAACGCGATGTTGCACTGCTTGATCAGGGTGCAGGCCCATCGGGTCCTTCATCGAGAACTGAACGCTTAGGAGCGAGGCGCTCGACGAACTTTTCGATGGGGCCGCCTATCACGAGAATGACGAGAATCAATGCCGCCGCGGCCGCCACCAGACGGTAATGTCCGAGCCCGCTTGCAAGTCCGAGTGCGGCAGTGGCCCACACAGCCGCCGCCGTCGTGAGCCCCAGAACTCGGTGCGACGATGCGGGATGCAGTATCAGTCCGGCGCCGAGGAATCCCACTCCCGTCACGACGCCTTGCACGACACGGCTTGCAGCCTCTGCATCGGCGCCAAGTTCTGCAATGGTCAACGCAACGGTTGCCGCTCCGACACTGACCATGGATAGAGTACGAATGCCGGCGGATTTGTTATGCAGATCTCTGTTGATACCAACGAGGGCGCCGCAGACCGTTGCTACGAGTAATCGACAGATCAGCTCTGGAGTGGTCATTGGGCTAGGCTACCACTTTTCCTCGGTTTCCTTGCCGGGCGGCGATCTGTCTGGCCTATGTTGGGGTCGAGGTATCCGGGGACGTTACACGTTGCCAGCGAGTTCCATTCTGGTTGGAAGCTTCCAGTCGGGACGAATAAAGTGACAGGTGTAGCCGGAAGGATATCGCTGCAGATAATCCTGATGCTCCGGCTCGGCTTCCCAGAAATCGCCCGCGGGCGCAATTTCCGTTACGACTTTCCCAGGCCAGAGACCTGACGCTTCAACGTCGGCGATGGTCTGCTCGGCAACTCTTCGCTGTTCTTCGCTCGTATAGAAGATGGCCGAGCGGTAGCTGAGTCCCCGATCGTTACCTTGCCGGTTCAGGGTGGTCGGATCATGGATTTGGAAGAAAAATTCGAGGAGTTTGCGGTAGCTGATCCGCTCAGGGTCAAAGATGATTTCGAGCGCCTCGGCGTGCGTTCCATGATTGCGGTAGGTGGCGTGGGGTACGTCGCCGCCCGAGTAGCCGACGCGCGTGGCGATGACGCCGGTGTACCGACGCAGTAAATCCTGTACACCCCAAAAGCAGCCGCCGGCAAGAATTGCGCGGTCATTCCGAGCAGTCATCGAGTTACTCCTTCGCGTCGGAAAACGGAGCGGCCGATGCCCCGCGTCTTTTAATGTAGGGCAGTACGGCGCCAACCCATCTACACTCAGAGACAACGCGCATTTTATCACTCGCCGTGGACGAAGCCAGCACATGATTGAGTCGAATCTAGATCCCTGGCCGGTTCAGGCCCTCGAGGCGACCCTCGGACTAACCGCTCGCCGGGCGAGTGCGCCCGAGGAACTGCCACCGCTGTGGCATTGGCTATATTTCTTGCCCACCGCGCCGCGGTCGTCAATCGGGCCTGATGGCTACGTGGTCGATGAAGAATGGGTGGATTCCACTCTGAGGCGCCGCCGCCTGTTCGCGGCGGCTCGGACCGATTTCCTGCGCCCGTTGCACGTCGGATTGCGGGCGCAGATGACGGAGAGGGTGCTCGGACGGCGCGACAAGCAAGGCAAAAGCGGTCCTTTTCAAATCGTGACGGCCGAATATCAGTATTTTCAAAACGGTGCACTATGCGTGCGGGAAGAGCGGGACATCGTCTATCTCGAGGGCCCCGTCCGGGCACAACCTGCCTCAAAAAATTCATTCGCGACCAACACCGAAGAAAGCGACACCTGGACCCTCACCTTAACGCCTGATCCAGTGTTGCTCATGCGGTTCTCCGCTTTGACATTCAATTCGCATCTCATCCATTTCGATCAACTCTATACTCAACGCGAAGAAGGCTATCCCGAGCGGGTCGTGCATGGGCCCTTGGTCGCCATCGTGCTGGCGCAATTATTGGCGCTGAATGGAGTGGATCGCCTGAGGCGCTTCGAATTTCGGGCCCGCAGTCCTGTATACGTCAATCATTCCATTCAGCTAATGGGCAAACCGGAAAGCGATCGCGTTGACCTGCGGGCGATTGGCGACTCGGGGATGCTCGCCATGGAGGCAACCGCATGGCTCGCCGGAAGCGCGGCCTAAAGCCGGCGCGATCGCCGCTGCACGCTTTCTACGAGGATGGCTGCCAGGCCGATGAACAGAATCGGACCAGGCCACACTGGCGGAATCGACAGATGCCGCACTATCAGCCAAGCCAACACCAGCCACGCGGCGATCACGGCCGCGAAATCGCCATCGTCAACGAACAGCCCGAGCAGTTCCCGGATAATCGACTTCAGCCGACTCATGGAGCGGCTCCCGAATCAGCGGGCGCCGGCGCGGAGTTCAGGGCGCGACGACGGCCCATCTGTACGGCGAGAAGCGCGGTGACGAGAAAGCTTGCAATCAAGCCGAGGATAGACCAGTCCTGCCCAGGCCATGCTACGCCGAGGCCCTCGCCCACCCAGAAGGTGCCGAATGCCGAGAGCAGTACGCCCACCACGAACTTCAAGGCGTTCTCGGGAATCCGAGACAGCGGGCGATGCACCACCAGTCCAAGCGCTACCACGACCAGCAGGGCAGCGAACGCTCCGACGCCGGCCGGTAGCAACAAGCCGCTGCCGCCTGCACCGAGAGCGACGACGATGAAGACCACTTCGATGCCCTCGAGCATCGTGATTTTATATGCCGTGGCGACGGCCACCGTGTCGATTCCGTTGCCGCCGCGCGCGATCTGGCGCAGCGCATGCTCCTCGCGCGCGTAGATCGCTGCCTCATCATGCATTGCGATGACACCGGCAGCACGCAGTATCGCCTTACGCAGCCAGCGCATGCCGAACAGTAGCAGCAATGTTCCTATGGCGAGCTGCGCGATACCGAGGGGAATGCGCAGCAGGGCTGGGCCGAGCAGCGCGATACTGACGAGCAGCGTAAGGGCAGCGGCGCCACTGCCCATAATTGCACCGCGCCACCCGCGCACGACCCCGACTGCAAGGACCACCGTGAGCGCTTCGATGAATTCCACCAGCGACGCCAAGAAGGCGGCAACCGCGGTCGGGCCGACATGGATCCAATTGATCGGCATCTTTCAGTACTCCCCGCGATACCTCGACGGCAAAACGACCGATTATATCGGCAAGGCGGCCCTTTACACGACCCCGAAGATATGGACGTGGCTCATACGGTAGAGTGTCGTACGTAACAGGAATGCGAGGGTCGACAGATGACGGAATTGAATGCGTAATTTGTCCACGGAAAGCCTGTGGGCGGCGGTAAACGATCCATTGCGGGGTAAAACCTCTCTGTCCAAGGTGGTCTGGGTGTACGGCTTACTGGGTTCCGTGGTGTACGGGGCCGTGGAGCTGCTGGTGAACCCCGGGAATGCGTTTGCCACTCGTCTATATTCCATGGTCGGGCTCCTATTCAGCATCTACGTGACCGTTGCGATTTATCGCTGCGCCGATAATTGTTCCTCGAAATTCTGCGCTCGAGCGGCGCGCGTATCCGCGGTACTTTCGCTGTTGCTGCTGCCCGTGATTGCTTACCTGGATTTTACTGGGGCCCTGAGCCTGGCGCTGCTAGGCGAACAATGAGCATTAAGCGCGAACCGTCGTAACGGCTATTTATCCTGCTTCTCGAACAGTTTTTGAGCCTTTTTCAACAACCGACGCGCCTTGGTCGGGCCCAATATGCCGAGGCACTCAAATTTTTTGTCGTGTAGTTTATTGTAATCGTGGAAAAATTCTGTCAAGTCGTCGATAAAGCGCTTCGGAAGGTCAGAAACATCCTTCACTTCATCGTGAGTTTGCGCGTGTACCGCGACCGCGATGAGCCGGTCGTTTCTTTCCCATTTGCCCCCGGTCTTCTTTTGGCGCGCTTCCATAACCCCGAGCAGGCGGCATTGCAGTAGGCAGCACGGCGGCACGGGGGCGTCCATCAACAGCAGAATGTCGAGCGGGTCGCCATCATCCGCGAGCGTCGAAGGCGCAAAGCCGAAATCAAAGGGAAATACCATGCCGGCCGGCAGTGCGGAGGCGAGTTCCAGGCAATGATGCTCGAGGTTGTAGTTGAATTTGTTCCGGCTGCCCTTCGGCGTTTCGATGACGGCCTGCAAGTTTCCGTCCTCATCGAGCGTCGGAATATTAACGAGAGATCTGGCTTTGTTACCTTTCATGTTGGATTGTCTCCGCTAGCGGCGCGAATCATGCGTCCGCCGATGTACTCCTGCAGTCGGAACGAGGAGCTATTCGGCGTCGGAGGGGAGGGAAGCCCCTGTAATAAAAACACGGCTAGCGGGCTAGGATTGAGGGCATCCAGTCACCGTGGCTTTGCCGGCATCACTTCAAACAGCGTGGTGCCTTGAAGAGTCAACACCAGACGTTCATTCTGGTTCCATAACTCCGATTTCGACAACAAAATTCCCGTGCGTCCCGACGGAGACTTACTGGACCGAAGGACTTCGAAACGAAGGGCGACGGTATCGTCGGGCCGAACAGGCGCGAGCCACTTTATGGAGTCGATTCCGGGCGAGCCAAACGCTTCGGAACCCGTCAACACGTGGCGAACCATCAGTTCCATCGCAATAGCACATGTATGCCATCCACTGGCGATTATCCCCTTCCATCGGCCATCACGGGCGCGAGGGGCATCGACATGAAACCATTGCGGGTCATAGAGCGAGGCAAATTCCACCATTTCCTTGCTCACCATCAGACGGGGCTGCGTGCGAATGACCACACCGGGCGTAAGCTCATCGAATCGCATCATATTTTCCTTCGTTCACCGTGTGCGGCGGCATCGGCACCGTACGGGTACAAGCCTACTGCATGCGGCCACATGATTCCAATTGTTGGAAACTCATCGCCGTATGGACGGTGCCTGGCTTAGTATCTGGCCTGGTTGTCCGCCGGAGCCGATAATGCCAACGCCCGCACCGAGCGATCTTTTGACCCGTGCCGAGCGCAGTGTCTATGGGGAGACCTCTACCCATGCGGACGTGCTGGCCTTCATCGAGTCGCTGCGCGCCATGGGCGGCGACCGCTTGCGCGTCCTGGATTTCGGTAAGACGCCCGAGGCGCGGGCGCTGCCCCTTCTGGTCCTGTCGAATCGCGGCTGTTTCACTCCGCAGGCGGCGCTCGCCGCGGCCCTGCCCATCGTACTGATTCAATGCTGCATTCACGCCGGGGAAGTGGAGGGCAAGGAGGCGGCCCTCATGCTGGTGCGCGATGTTCTACTCGGGCGCCACGGCGGCGTATTGGACGGTGTCACCTTGCTGGTCGCGCCCTTGTTCAATGCCGACGGCAACGATCGCATGGACTCGGAACATCGTAGGCTCGAGATCGACCACTTCCGCGGCCAGTTGGGCCCGCGTTGCGTCGGCACACGCGAGAACGCGGCGGGCATCAATTTGAACCGCGACTACATGCGGCAACAGGGCGGTGAGATGCGCTTGATGCAAAGGCGGGTCTGTCACCCCTGGAACCCGCATCTGGTCATCGATTGCCATACCACCAACGGCTCCATCCACCGCTTTGCCATGACGTACGACATTCCGCACCTCATCGACAGTGGCCGGCGCGAACCCATCGAGTACATGCGCGACCGGTTCATGCCGGCGGTACAGGCGGCGGTCAAAGCGCACGATGGCCTGGATTCGTTCTGGTACGGCAATTTCCTGCGCGATGAAGGCGGCCAAGGCATGGGCTGGATCACGTACCCGCACCACCCTCGCTTTGGCGGCAATTATCGCGGCCTCACCAATCGACTCGATCTGCTGCTCGAAACCTACTCCTACTTGTCCTTTTCCGAACGAGTGCGCACCACTTATGCGTTCCTGCGCGAATCGATACGCTACGCCGGCGCACATGGCGAGGAGATTGTGGCGCTCTTGGAGGCCTGCGCCGAGCCGCCTGAGCACATCGCCGTACATTATCGACAGGAGGCTTTTGAAAACACGGTCGCGATACTGACCCGGGAGCCGTACACTCTGGAAGGAGCGCCGATCGAGGTGCAGGTGCCGCACATCGCAAAATTTGTCGGCGAGCGTCCGGTAAAGCGCCCTCTGGCGTATGCGGTGCCGGCGCACATCGCCGAGCATTTGGCGGCTCATGGACTTCATGTCGAGCCCGAGGCCAGCGCCTCGGTAACAGCGGAGATCGCCACGGTAAGGGCTGAGGTGATCGAAGGTGGGCGCGAGATTCTCGAAGCCGCTACGGCGGCGCGTCTCGAGGCCGATTTCGTGGCGGCGAGGCGCCCGCTGCCGCCTGGTTGGCGGCTCGTCTATACCGCCCAGCAGCGCGGCGCAATCGCGGTATACCTATGCGAAGCGGAGAGCGATGATGGGCTCATCGCTTGCGGCCTCATCGCCGCGCCGCGCGCGGGGTCCGAGTTTCCTGCATGGCGGGTGCTGGCCGTGGAGTACGCGTAGCCGGGGCGCCTCCCCGCCGTAAGTCGTTTTGGCGAAAGGGCGTTTTAACGTTTTGACGTTATGGCGACGTGACGTGCAACATACTTGGGGACCCATGTCAGAAACGAGCGCCTTTCATTTCAACACGCAGTTACGCGGGCTCAAGACGTTAGCCGCTTGCGCGGATCTGTTTCGGTCCGCGATAGCGCCATTTGGATTCGACACGTTTGCCTGCGGTGAGCTCGATCTTCAGGTACGGGAACGTAGCGTCTTTTATCTCATCGACTGGCCCAACGAGTGGCGCCGCTTCTATTTGAGTGCGGGTCTGATCGAACGTGATCCCTTGATCGACGCACTGGCGTTCCGACACCAGCCATTTACGTGGACAGAATTACGTCGAGACAGAAAACTAGAAAAGCTGGGACGAGAGGTGCTCGAGCGCGCCGCTGCCGCGGGATGGGTCGA
>JALYHU010000099.1 GCA_030776345.1 Pseudomonadota bacterium
CAACAGCGTCATCCAGAAGTCGCCCACCCCGCAATGCTCCTGATAGTCACGTTCGCTGAGCAATATGCGGGCTCCCACCCCCATGCCCTGCAGATTGGTTACCGGCTTGCAGAACACCGGGTAATGCACCGGCGCCTCCCCTGAGAGGCCGCATGCCAATCCCTGCGACTTCGCGACCCGTAATTTGTCGTACACCCAGCGGTGCGCGGGATTGAGGTTGAACGCCTCCATATCGTCTGTGGGGATGGGCGCGTCACGGGGGTGCACAAGCTCCCTCAAACAGTGTCCGCGCCATGGTTCGCGCTCATAAATTGGCATGCGCGACTTTAGTGCATCACCCGGCGGTACTTTCACCGGACTTTCGCCCCAAAAGGGGGCAGGAAATCGCCCACACCAGCGAGTAGGACGGCTCCGACGGCGACCGGCAGCAATTCGCCGTAGCCTCGAGTGAGTACGGGCGATAGGGTGGCAACGGAGGACGAGATGGGACAAAGCAACAATACGATACCTGTGAGGGTCGCTTCACCTGTGAGGGACGCTTCGCCCGATGGCGACGCTTCGCCCGATGGCGAGGAACGCGTCCAGGATTTCCTCGCCCGGCACGGCGGGCCGGGTGCATCGCCCGCTGCCGGAACGATTGATCCCGCACGAGGGTGGTCGGAGGTGTACGCAGCGGACGGCTATACCCTACGCTGCGATTGGTCGCGCACGGGTACCCGGGAAGAGATGAATTTCGCCGAGCTGCCGCCCACTGCAACGGGCCCGGCCCGAGCGGGCCCGGCATGACTAACGGGGGACGAACTATGCATTTGCGAAACATGAGCGTCGGTGGACTCCTGGCATTGGCCTTGATCGCAGGCTGTCATTCGAAGAACACCCCTCCCCCCACCGCGCAGGATATCGAGGCGGCGAAACAGGATGCGCAGCGCGAGATCGCGCAAGCCCGGGCAGAGGCCTCCAAAGATATTAAGAGTGCGGAAAAGGTGTCCGGGTCCGGCAAGAGTGTCGCGCGGGCAAAGGCCGAGGGCGCTTACGACATCGCCATGGTCAAGGCCGACGGGGATCACACGGTCGCGACCGAGAAGTGCCTGACGTTGGAGGTGTCGCTGCAGCAGCCTTGCAAACAGCAAGCCGACGCCGATTATGAATCGGCAAAGGCCGCGGCCAAAGCCACGCGCGTCGCTCGCGAACAATAACGCGGCGGTGGCTCGGCGCGCGGCGGTGGCTCGCCGCTCGTAACCGAGCGTCCGGGGCCGCAGCCCTGCTGCGGCGAGCAGCGACCGGCGTCAGCGCTTAAGATGGGCGCATGTTGTTACGATCAAATCTGCGCTCGGCCGCGTTGCTGCGTGCCGCGCTGTTGTTGGGCGCCGCCTCTCTCCCGTCGGCGGCTTGTCGGGCGCAGCTAGCCCCGACGAACACTGTGCCGGACCACGACGCTGCGCGCCGCGAGTTCATGGAGGCCATGCAGCGCATTCGCCAGCGGCTTCCGGAAGTGCCGGATTCCCCCGCCCTCGAGACTTATGTCTTGCATGACTATCTGGTTGCCGCGCGCCTGCGCCGCGACCTGGCGGTCGCACCCGGCGACGAAACAGACATGGCGGCGGATGCATTCGTGCGGGCACATGCCGGACAACCCGTCGCCCACGCCCTGCGGCGCGAGTGGCTGGCGAGTCTCGCCGAGCGCAAACGGTGGGATTGGTTCTTGCCGCGGTCCGCCGATGTCACGGAACCGCAATTGGCCTGCGATCGTTTGGCAGGCCGTCTTCTCACCGGGGAAACCTCAGGTCTTGCTCAAGACGCCCTTGCGCGCTGGAGCATGCCGCAAAAGCAGCCTGATGAGTGCAACGTCGTGTTCGCGTGGCTGCGCACGCAAGGTGTTCTCACGGCTGAATTGGCGCAGGCTCGCACCCGGGCTGCGCTCGCCGCCGACAATGTGCGCTTGGCCAAAGAGTTCGTCTCCGATGTGCCCACCGGGCGCTCCGCGGCGCTCCTGCAATGGATACAGTTGCTCGAGGCGCCGAAGGCGGCCGTTGCCCTGCTCGCCATCGATTCGGCGGTGCCGGTCGAAGCCGATGCGTTGCTGGCCGGTTTCACGCGGCTCGGCTCGACCGACGCGACCGCCGCTTCGACCCTGCTGCCGTCGCTTCTCAAGCGGCCGGATATGACGCCGGTCCTGCGAATTCGCTTGCAGCGCGCCGCTGCTCTCGCGGCGGCATACGGCCGTGCAGCCACCGCCGTGGCCGCCTTCGACGCCCTGCCGGCGGAGCCTAACGACGTCCCGGTGCAGGAGTGGCGCGTGCGTGCGGCCCTGTGGGCGGGCGACTTCGCAAAGGCTTTGGAATGGATTGTCGAGATGCCGAGCAGTCTGTCCGTGCAGCCCCGGTGGCGCTACTGGCGTGCCCGCGCGGTGGCCGCGACGTCCGGACCCGCCGCGGCCGCACCCCTGTTCGCCGAAATCGCCGGCATGCGAGATTACTATGGTTATCTGGCAGCGGACCGGCTCGATCAGAATTACAACCTCAACATCCATTCTTCCCCGGACGATGCCGAGAGCCAAGCCGCCATAGCGGCTGAACCGGGCTTGATTCGCGCCCATGCGCTGTTCGATTGCGACATGGCGGATGACGCAGCCGTCGAATGGGCAGCGGTGCTCGGCGCCGCGAAACCGTCGGTGAAGGTTCAGGCCGCGCATCTCGCTTCGCGCTGGGGCTGGTATGCACAAACTATCGCCACGCTTGCGCAGGCCGGCGAGTGGGACGATGTGCCGCTGCGCTATCCCCGACCCTATGCCGCAGCGGTTGCGGCTGCCGGCAAGGAAATTCAGGTGCCCGGCGACTGGATTTTCGCCATCATGCGCCAGGAAAGTCTGTTTCGTAAGGATGCGGTCTCGCGGGCCGACGCACGCGGGCTGATGCAAATGCAGCCGGCAACCGCCGCGGCAGTGGCACGCCGCTGGCACTTGCCGGTACCGAGCCGCGACGCGCTGTTCGACCCCGAGATCGCGATCAAACTGGGAGCCGTGTACGTGCGTGAATTGCTGGATAAATACAAAGGTCAACTCGATCTGAGCCTGGCGGCATACAACGCCGGTCCGCAATCGGTCGCGCGCTGGCAGCCGGGCCATGCCGTCGATGCCGACGTCTGGAACGAAAATATCCCCTATGCCGAAACCCGAGGCTACGTGCAACACGTCGTGGAACACATCGTGGCATACGCGATCCTGCGCGGCGCCGAGCCAGTCCGGCTTTCGGTACTGCTGCCCAAGATCGACCCCGCGACGTCAGCGGCGCAGTGAGCGCGAGGCCGCCGCATCCGGTGACCGGTGTGGCCGCATCACGCTTGCGCGCCATTCTCGGCGGTTCGGCGGGCAATCTCGTCGAATGGTACGACTGGTACACGTATTCGGCGGCCGCGCTATATTTTGCGCCGGTGTTCTTCCCCAAGGGAGATCAGACCGCGCAACTGTTGCAGACCGCGGCGGTGTTCGCAGTCGGCTTCTTTGCGCGGCCTGTGGGCGCGTGGATCATGGGTCGATACGCCGACCGCGCGGGGCGCAAAGCGGCGCTCACGCTGTCGGTAGCCATGATGTGTACCGGCTCGCTGGTGATCGCCATAACCCCCGGGGCGGCTCACATCGGTGTCGCGGCGCCCATCATCCTGGTCCTCGCTCGAATCTTCCAAGGACTATCGCTCGGCGGCGAATACGGCGCCAGCGCGACCTACATGAGCGAAATGGCCGGACGCACGCATCGCGGCTTCTGGTCCAGCTTCAACTACGTGACGCTGATCGGCGGACAGCTTCTGGCCCT
>JALYHU010000100.1 GCA_030776345.1 Pseudomonadota bacterium
CGGGGGCCGTCGATCGTGTAATTGTCGTGCAACGTCAGATTGAACACGCGCGGCGCAGCGATTTCTCCGTTGTAGACCTGGATCTCGTCCGTTTGAGCACGGACTTGCATGGCCGTCAGCAAGAGCATGCCTGGCACTATGCAAAGCCCGGCTATCGTCCGAAGGCTGCAGGCGCGGTGCATGCCCTGCGGTTTGTCAGTGGTCCAGAATATGCGGTCCGGCCGATTCGACGCGGGTGGTGCCGGCGAGCGCCAGCGGTACTACGGAGGAGGCTCCCGTGCGAGACATCAAACCTCCTCGCCGGCCACCGGTTGAAAATGCTCGACCGTCGGTGGAACGTCGAAGAACGGTCCAACGTATGCGCGCCATTGTGTGAACGCCGGCGAACCGCGAAAACCTACCGTATGGTCCTCGAGAGTTGCCCACTCCACGCGTAACGCATAGCGGTTGGGCGTCTCTACCGAGCGGCGCAATTCGTGAGCGAGATAACCCTTGCTGGCCGCCAGCACGGTGATGGCGCTCGGAAACACCGCTTCGAATGCGGCCTCGCGTCCCGGGACGATGGTAAGTTGCGCCAGTTCAACAATCATGATGGCCAGATCCTCGTTTTGCAGATGATACACATCCTGCTTGCCGCGGGCGCGCACGATTGGAAATCGCAATCCCGGCGTCGGCCGGTCAGCCCGTCGGTGCCATTGTCAAAGTGGCGAAAATCGCACAATCTGCGACGAGACCACCGTGCCCGGTGCTCGTGGATTTCGCTACGATATTCGACTTCAGGGAGCATCGAATGCATGACCGGATCACCCGCAGGGACTTTCTCGACGGCATCGCCTGCGCAATAGCGCTCAGCGGCGCACCGGGCCTCGGGCGGGCCGAGGATGCCGCGGTAGCGTATCCGCCCGCGCGTACTGGCTACGGGGGCAGCGGGCCGAAGGACTTCGCGATAGCGCATGGCGTGCGCGACGGCCGCCGCTACGAGTTTGGCTCGCAGCCCGCGAGCGAACGCTACGACGTCGTGGTCATCGGTGCCGGCATCGGCGGCCTCGCGGCCGTGCACTACCTGAAGAAGTCGCGGCCGAAGGCGCGCATCCTGATCATCGACAACCATGATGACTTCGGGGGCCACGCGCGGCGCAACGAATTCAACGTCGACGGCCGTTTCCTGCTTGGCTACGGCGGCAGCGAATCCATGGAAGGTCCGAGGCGTCGCTGGACATCGGTCGCGCGCGCCTGCGTCGCGGATCTCGGCGTCGACATCGCGCGCTTCGAGACGGCATTCCACAGGCACCTCTATCACGACCTCGGGTTGTCGTCGGGTCTGTTCTTCCCGCGCGAAGTGTACGCCGTCGACCGGCTCGTCACCGGCGACCCGATTCGCTCGCTGCCGACCGACGTGCCGACGGAGTTCCACAACGGCCGCACAGCCACGGCGTTTCTCGCGGACTGCCCGGTGGACGAGGCCCAGCGTGCGCGCCTCGTCACACTGTACACCGACACTCGCGACGTGCTCGCGGGCCACAGCCTCGCGGACAAGCGGCGGATCCTCTCCACCATGTCCTATCGCAACTACCTGCAGCGTTACTTCGGTCTCGACGAGCGCTCCCAGGCGATGTTCGCCGGCCGCACGCTCGACCTGTTCGCCGCGAAAACCGATGCGGTTCCCGCTCTCGACGCATGGACCTGCGAGTTCCCGGGCTTTCAGGGACTCGGGCTGCCGCTGCTGAAGGGGGGCGTCCTCGAGGGCGACCCGTACATCTATCATTTCCCCGACGGCAACGCCTCGCTCGCGCGGTTGTTCGTACGCGCGCTCATTCCAGGCGTGGCGCCCGGCAGGTCGATGGACGACATCCTCACCGCGCACTTCGATTACGCGAAGCTTGACCGGCCGGAGAACGCGGTGCGCCTGCGGCTTTCCTCGACAGCCGTTGCGCTAGCCAACCGGCCGGGGGGCGTCGACGTGCTCTACGCGCGGGGCGAGAATCTCACGCATGTCACTGCAGACCACGTGATCTACGCCGGCTACTCGGCGATGCTGCCTTACATTTGCGCCGATCTCGGCGGCGCGCAGCGCAAAGCGGTCGCCGATCAGGTCAAGGCGCCGCTGGTCTACGTCAATGTTGCGATCCGCAGCTGGCGGTCCTGGGTCGAGCGCGGCATTCACTATGTAAACAACCCGGCCGGCTTCTATAGCCATTTGAAATTGGATTACCCCGTCAGCCTCGGCGATTATCGTTTCCCGACGCGTCCCGACGAGCCGATGATCGTGCATTTGATCCACGTGCCCTGGCCCGACGGTCCCATCAGCGACCTACGCAGCGCTTGGCGCGCCGGCCGCGCTCAGCTCTACGGACGCAGCTTTGCGGAGTTCGAGGCTCACGCGCGAGATGAGCTGACCAGAATCCTCGGTCCCGGCGGTTTCGATGCCGGTCGCGACATCGCAGCGATTACCGTCAACCGCTGGGGTCACGGTTACGCTTACGACATGGATCCGCTGTACGATCCGCCGGATTTCGAGCGCGAGCAGAATCGCAGTGCCGCGCCCGTCGGACGGATCCACTTCGCCGGGTCCGACGCCGCGTGGATGGCCTACGCGCACGCGGCGATCGACTCTGCGCACCGAGCGGCGCGGGAAATTACGGGCTGAGCTGCTTCCGCCGTGCGCACCACGGGTCCGACGGCTCGACACTTAGGGCGCGCGGTCTCCCTGCCCCGGAATCCACGACGTGCCCGCGAGAGGTATGCCCGCCATCGCGGCCGACTCGACCGTCAGCGCCACCAAGTCCTCTTTTTCGAGATGGTGAACATCCTGCTTACCGCAGGCGCGTGCAATGGTCGTGAGTTCCATGCTCACGGTCTTCAAATAATTTCTCAGGCGTTTGGCCCCTACCGCGGGATCGAGCCGCAATTCGAGTTGCGCATCCTGAGTCGTGACGCCCACCGGACATTTGCCCGTGTGGCAGTGGTGGCAAAAACCTGGAGCAGTACCGAGCGCGGCATAGTCGTCACCCGCGTGCACGTGTTGGCCGTCCAGGATGTAGGTGTCGCTGTTGCAGCCGAGCGCGATCAGTACGCCCTGCCCGATCGCTACCGCGTCGGCGCCCATGGCGAGCGCCTTACCGACATCCGCACCGCTACGGATCCCGCCGGATATCACCAGTTGCACGGTGCCCCGCATGTTGAGATCGTCCAGAGCCTCGACGGCCTGGCGTAATGCCGCCAGAGTCGGAATTCCCACGTTCTCGATGAACACCGTTTGCGTTGCCGCCGTTCCGCCCTGCATGCCATCGACCACGATCACGTCGGCGCCCGCATGCACCGCAAGCTTCACGTCGTTGAATACTCGCGTGGCCCCCACCTTCACATAGATGGGCTTTTCCCAATCGGTGATCTCGCGCAATTCCTTGATCTTGATGACGAGGTCATCCGGGCCGGTCCAGTCGGGATGGCGCGAGGCGGAGCGCTGGTCCACGCCTTCCGGCAATGTGCGCATGCGCGCCACCCGCGGATTGACCTTCTGACCGAGCAGCATACCGCCGCCGCCCGGTTTCGCACCCTGACCGATGACGATTTCGATGGCATCGGCACGCCGCACGTCGTCGGGATTGAACCCATAGCGCGACGGTAGACACTGGTATACCAATATCTTCGACGAGGCGCGCTCTTCCGCCGTCATACCGCCGTCGCCTGTCGTCGTCGAAGTACCGACTTCGGTTGCCGCACGACCGATAGCGTCTTTCACTCGCGCCGACAGCGCGCCGAAACTCATTCCGGCAATCGTGATGGGAATGGCGAGTTCGATGGGCTTGGAGGCGAAGCGCGTACCGAGCAGCGTCTTGGTCGCGCAGCGCTCCCGATAGCCCTCGAGCGGATAGCGCGACAGCGATGCAGCCAGGAACAGTAAATCGTCGAAATTCGGGACGCGCCGTTTCGCTCCCAACCCGCGTATTTCGTACAACCCGGTGGCCGCAGCGCGCTGAATGTAGTCGATGGTATGGCGGTCGAATCCCGCCGATTCCGTAAGCGTCGGGCCACTCATGGGGGATCAATACTCCTGGTTGGCATCAGCATGCCAGTGATACAGACTCTTCGCCGATGCGACGCGCTTGAACTCTTCCGGATGCTCCGCACGACCCGCGGCCGCGAGTAAATACTGAAGCGCGGAGCGATCCGCATCCGTCATCGGCTCGAAACGTGCGTCCGCGCCGAGCGAGCCGACTTTGCCGCGGACATAGATCACCGCCTCGTACAGCGAATCGCCGAGCGCGTCTTCGGCGTCGCCGCAGATCACGATTCTCCCCGCCTGCGCCATGAACGCGGAGAAGCTGCCGACGCTGCCGCCGACCACGATGTCAGCCCCCTTGAGCGATATTCCACAGCGCAGCGACGCATCGCCATCGATGACCAGCAGGCCGCCGTGTGCAGAAGCACCCGCCGCCGTGGATGCGAAGCCCTTGACATGGACCCGCCCCGACATCATGTTTTCCGCGGCACCCGGCCCGGCGTTGCCATGCACGGTGACCGATGCGAGCTGGTTCATACCCGCCACGTAGTAGCCGACGTGTCCGTGGATCTGCACGTCGATATCGGCATCGAGACCGCACGCGATGGAATGCGCCCCATCGGGATTTCGCACATGGATCTGCGATAGGCCTTCGAGGGCGGCCTGCTTGTGCAGATACAGATTGACGTGGCGTAACGAATCGCGCGACAAATCGAACTCCCGCGCCGTCGGCGCCGGATTCAGATTCGCCATGAATAGATCTCCTCCGGCTTGGGTTCGAACAAGGTGGCATGACCGATGTCGGGCAAGTGTGCCAGCGAGCGAAATTCGGAGGCGATGGCGACATAGTCGTCGGTCTCGGCGACCACCGCCGGCTTGCATGCAAACGCATCCCGCACGATGAGTAGCTCCCGATCCGTGCCCATCAAGAACGTGAAGAAGCCATCCAGTTGGCTGAAGCCGCGCTGCACCGCCTGTTCCAGGTCGTCTCCTTCGCGCAGCCGCCACTCGAAGAAACGGCAGGCGGCTTCGGTGTCGTTGTCCGTCTCGAATTCGATGCCGAGAGGCTCCAAATGTTTTCGCACCAAGTGCGGATTCGACAATGAACCATTGTGCACCAGACAAAAGTCGCGCCCCGCCGTAAATGGATGCGCATGCGCCGGCGTCACCGCCGATTCGGTGGCCATGCGCGTGTGGCCCACCAAGTGAGTTCCGTGCAGTTCGCCGAATCGATAGCGTCTGGCAATGTCGGCGGGGGCACCCACATCCTTGTAAAGATCGATCGATTGGCCCACCGACAGAACCGCAATCGTGGGCGCATGGCGCCTCAGCCAGGTCACGACACGGCCGGCCTCGGACGCGGTAGTGAGAACCGCCTGAGTGCCATGAACGGCGATCTCTTGCTGCTCGGCGAACTCGGCGGACAACCGCGCCGACAGTCCGGCCCAGTCTGCCGCCTGCTCGCCACTGTACAAGCTGAGCTTGCGCTGCCCGTCCGGCACCGGCGTGGTATAGACGGCCAAGCCCGCAGAGTCGGGGCCCCGTTCCGTCATACCGGTCAACATCGGCACCATGAGTGCGCCCAATTGGTCGCGTAAGACGGGTTTCTTCACCATCAAACCTACGATTCCACACATGGACGGCTCCTACGAACTTGCCTAGAAGAATTCAAGATAGCGTCTGGATTCCCACTCGGACACGTGCCGGGAGTATTCGGTCCACTCCATGCGCTTCAAGCGGATGAACTCGCGCGCGAGGTCGGGGCCCAAGCCGGTGCAGATGACCGGGTTCTGTTCGAGCGCGTCGATGGCTTCGTGCAAGGATTGCGGCAGGAGCTTGATGCCCTTGGCGGCAAGATCTTCCATCGGCACCTCATACAGGTTGATGTTCTGCGCGGGGCCGGGATCGAGCTTGCGATCGATCCCATCGAGTCCGGCCGCGATCAACGCCGCCGATACCAGGTAGGGATTGCATCCTGAATCGGGTAACCGTACTTCCAGTCGGCCGTGAGGCACCCGCACGCAGGCGGTTCGGTTGTTGTCGCCGTATGCGATATAGGCAGGGGCCCACGTCGCGCCCGACAGCGACCGCCCCACCACCAGTCGCTTGTATGAATTGACGGTCGGTGCGGCGACGGCGCAGAAAGCACGCGCATGTTCCAGCACGCCCGCCAGAAAGTGGTAGGCCATCGCAGACAAACCCATCCCCGAGCGGTCGTTGGGATCGTAGAAGGCGTTCTTTTCGGTGGCGGAGCCCACCGAGACATGGAAATGCGCGCCGCTGCCGGTGCGGTTCGAGAACGGCTTGGGCATGAAGGTGGCAATCATGCCGTGCTTGTGCGCGATTTCGCTCGCCGCCATTTTTACGAATGTAAAATTGTCGGCGGATTTGAGCGCGTCGGCATAGGTGAAATTGATTTCGAACTGACCGTTGCCGTCTTCGTGATCGATCTGATACACGTCGATGCCGACGCTTCGCAGCCCGCTCACCATTTCGTCGAGCGCCTCGCGGGCGCGGTACAGACCCTTGTAGTCGTAGCACGGCTTGTCCAGATCGTCGGTGGGATCGGCGGGCCCCAAGCTTCCGTCCGCGCGGCGCGACAGCAGCATGAACTCCGGTTCGATGCCCGTGAACATCGTGAGCCCGCGTTCCGTGAGCCGCGCGATCTGCGTCTGCAGGGCCACCCGCGAGCAGTACGCGTACGGCCTCTTGTTCACCACGCCGTTGCAGATGAGCCGCGCATATCCGGGCATCCACGGAATGTTCTGCAGCGTCGCAAG
>JALYHU010000101.1 GCA_030776345.1 Pseudomonadota bacterium
ACTTAGTACTCGGTGCTGGCGCACCTCGCCCTGCGGGCCGACGCGTTCGCGTCGTTCAACGGCCAGACGGCCGACTTAGTACTCGGTGCTGGCGCACCTCGCCCTGCGGGCCGACGCGTTCGCGTCGTTCAAGTCGGCCAGACGGCCGACTTAGTACTCGGTGCTGGCGCACCTCGCCCTGCGGGCCGACGCGTTCGCGTCGTTCAAGTCGGCCAGACGGCCGACTTAGTCACGGAATACGACGGTTTTCGGACCGTTTACGAGTACCCGGTCTTCGAGATGGTAGAGCACCGCGCGTGCCAGTACGCGGCGCTCGATGTCTCGGCCTTTGCGCGCCAGAGTTTCAGGGGTATCCGTGTGGCTCACGGGCTCGGTGTCCTGGACGATGATGGGGCCTTCATCCAGATCCGACGTCACGTAATGCGCCGTGGCGCCGATCATTTTTACGCCGCGCTCGAAGGCTTGCGTGTACGGCTTTGCACCCTTGAATCCCGGGAGGAACGAGTGGTGGATGTTGATGCAGCGTCCCGACAGATACGTCGCCATATCATCCGATAGAATCTGCATGTAGCGCGCCAGCACCATGAGCTCCGCGCCCGTCGCTTCGACGATGCGCTTGATCTGCCCTTCCTGCTGCGGCTTGGTGGCGGCGGTGACGGGCAGATGATGGTACGGAATATCGCCGAGCAAGCTCAGGTTCAGCGCGTCCTTGGGATGGTTCGATACGATGCCGACGACGTCCATCGGCATCTCGCCGATGCGCAGCCGATACAGCAAGTCGCCCAGGCAATGATCGTACTTCGACACCAGCATCAACACGCGCTGCCGCTTGTCACGCGACCGCAATTTCCACTGCATCGCGTACTTGCTGCCGACAGGAGCGAAGCGGTCGCGCAGCTTTTGCTCGTCCGCGCTGCCGGCATCCACATCGAAGGCGACGCGCATGAAAAAGCGGTTGGCCGCCAGATCGTCGAACTGCTGCGCTTCCAAGATATTGCCGCCCGACTCGAACAAGCAAGCGGCTACCGCCGCCACGATGCCGGGTCGATTCGCGCAAGACAGGGTCAAGTAAAAGGCATCTTTCAATCGGCTATTCCTGCTGGGGTGTGAGCTTCATGGACCTGACGGTACCGCCACGCCCGACGCGGGATCGACCGCTGTTGCATGAGTCGTTTGGCAAGCCCGCCTCCGGCAAGCATACCATGCGCACCGCGGCGTTCTGTCAGCGCCCGAAGTGAAGGCTGCGCGGCGGCGCTTGCGACTATGCGCGAGTTGCCGATAGCCAGCCGGCATCGATCGAGAATGAGCGCTCTGGAGTCACCGCGAAATATTCACGAGCCTCGTTCGGCAACTCGTCGAACACGACCTTCAATGCCGCGATGCGCGCGTCCGAACTTCCAATGCGCGCCACCCAGCCGTCGAATTCCAGGGGCAGTCTCCAGCGATCTACTCGAGGTGCGGAGCAACCAGTAGACTCGAACAGCGCGCGCCACTCCGATTCGCGGTAGTCACGCACGTGCGATGGGTCGCGCAGCATCTCGACGGTTTGCAGCACGGTGTCCATCAGCGGGCTTTCGGGCGCCAGTACGTCGATGACTACCAAAGTGCCGCCCTTTTTCAGCGTGCGGACCGCTTCGCGGAGCGCCCCACCCACGTCGAGCCAATGATGGGCGGAATAGCGGGTGACCACTCTGTCGAAGCTGGCGTCGTCGAACGCCAGCCGCTCAGCGGCTCCCACGCGGGTTTCGATTTGCGCATAGCCGCGCCCGCGCGCCTCGGCGGCCACCACGGCGAGCATTTGGGCGGAAATATCGTAGGCAACCACGCGCCGTGCGCCGCCGCGCGCCAGGGCGAAGCTCGCGTGCCCTGCGCCGCATCCCAGATCGAGCACGCTCTCGCCCTGTGAGTCCTGCCCGAGCGCCGCGAGACGATCCAGGTCGGCACCCGACGCGTGTATCGTACTCGTGAGGTAGTTGGCGGCTTTCGAACCGAACCGGTCGGCCGCCAAGAGCTGTTGATCCATCAAATGTCTCGGTCTTATTGCGAGGGGACGTCAGATCGTATAGCCACGCGGTCGTGGCTATACTGAGATAATCTCAGCAGTGGCTGATCTGATGGAGCCGCAATCCATGAAGTCCGTACCTACCCAACTGCGCGCGGTACAGGCCTTCGGCGCGGTAGCCCGCGTCGGCTCGGTGGTAGGCGCCGCCCGCGAGCTTGCCGTCAGCCCGTCCGCACTGTCGCACCTGATTCGACAATTGGAGCGTCGGGTCGGCGTGCCGCTCTTCGTGCGGGCGGGACGCGGCCTGAAACTCAGCGTGGACGGCGAGCAACTGGCGGGCGCGGTCGTGCCGGCGTTGGCAACCATAGCGGACGCATTGAAAGGCTTCGCGCGGCGTGGAACCGAATTGCGTATCAGCACGATCTCCACGTTCGCAGTGCGCTGGCTCATTCCGCGCCTCAGCCGGTTCCAAATACTCCATCCCGACATCGAAATTTTTCTCTCGACATCGACGCGCCCCGTGGATTTGTCGCAGGAGACCTTTGACTGCGCCATTCGATTCGGCCGGGGCGATTGGAGCGGGATAGCGAGCGAAGGCTTGTATCGCGAGGAACTCGTTCCCGCGTGCAACCCCCAGTGGCTGCAGGCCAACGGCGTGCGCCAGATGAAAGACCTGTCGCGTGCCAAGCTGCTGCATGCCCGTGCGAGGCGTCAAGATTGGCGTCATTGGCTCGCCGCGCAAGGCATCACGGACATCGACACGGATGCCGGACCGCTATTCGAAACGCGGGATCTTGCCATACAGGCCGCCATCGCCCAAATGGGTATTGCCGTCGTTGACCCGCGGTTCATCGAAGCGGAACTGGCCGCGGGCCAACTGACCATCCCATTTGACCGTCGCCTGGCGTTGGAAACCGGCTACTGGCTCGTGTGGCGGCCCGGCCGCGAAGCGAGCCGTCCGCTTGCTTCGTTTCGCCGCTGGCTCGCGGAAGAACTTGGTGCATACCGGAACGAGGACTAAGGCAGGCTCTGGCGTACCTCGGCCGTGATTTCATAGGAACGTAGCCGCGCTGCATGATCGAAAATCTGCGACGTGAGCATGAGTTCGTCGGGTTTGGTGCGTTCGATGAAAGCGGCAATGCTCCGGCGGACCGTTTCCGGGGAGCCTATACCCGAAGCGGACAAGACTTCAGCGAGCATCGCCTTCGCTGCCGGCGGAATCCGGTCGTAGTACCCTTCCAGCGGCGGAGGAAGCTGGATCGGCTGGCCGCTGCGCAAATTGACAAACGCCTGCTGCATGGAGGTGGCGAGGTGCTTGGCCTCGGCATCGGAATCGGCGGCAAAAACGTTGAATCCCAACATTATATACGGACGATCCAGTTGCGCCGACGGCCGAAAGCGGCTGCGATAGATTTCCGTGGCCTGCAGCATCATGGCTGGCGCGAAGTGCGATGCGAACGCGAATGGCAGACCCAATGCCGCGGCGACTTGGGCGCCAAACAGGCTCGAGCCGAGGATCCACAACGGCACTTTCAACCCGACACCCGGAATGGCCATTACGCGCTGATCGGGCTCCGCCGGCGCGAAGTACCGCATCAACTCGATCACGTCCTGCGGAAACTGCTCGGGATCCGAGGACAGATTTCGCCTGAGTGCCTTCGCGGTCGTTTGATCCGCGCCCGGCGCTCGGCCGAGGCCCAAATCAATACGCCCCGGGAAGAGCGCTTCCAATGTGCCGAATTGCTCGGCGATGACGAGCGGAGAATGATTGGGCAACATGATGCCGCCGGCGCCGACGCGGATCCTCGATGTTCCCGATGCGACGTGGCAGATGACCACTGAAGTGGCGGCGCTCGCGATGCCGGGCATGCTGTGGTGTTCGGCCAGCCAGTAGCGGCGGTAATCCCAGGCCTCCGCATGCCGGGCAAGATCCAGGGTGTTGCGCAACGAACGCCCCGCGTCGCCGCCCCGGGTGATCGGTGAAAGATCGAGTACGGAAAAGGGGATCCGATTGGCGCTCACGTGACGCAGTTGTTGGGAGCAATCCACGGTTCTCAAGGTTGGCGCGTCCAGCTTCGCCGGCGGCCTACACTGAATTCTCTCTTTATCTTAATATCTTAAGTTATAACGTGTGATGTACCTACCTGGGTGCGCCAGAGGTTGAAACGCGGGCGCAGGCACCGAGGAGCCTCCAGTTCCGACGCGTTCGGAGGCGGGCGACCGGAGGTTTTTGGGGTGCGGCAGGAGCCGGGGAGAGGGTAGGGGGTCTTGCGCCAGCAATTTAAGTGCCAGTTGACATTGACACTGAGCGACTTGCGCTCCAAAATACGCGGCTCATTTTGAGGAGGGGTACCCAAGCGGCCAACGGGGGCAGACTGTAAATCTGCTGGCTTATGCCTTCGTAGGTTCGAATCCTACCCCCTCCACCATGGGTGCGGGATTGGTTGCGCGGTGCCATTGGCTTGGTTTGCTGAGCGGGTGTAGTTCAATGGTAGAACGTCAGCCTTCCAAGCTGATCACGTGGGTTCGATTCCCATCACCCGCTCCATGTGGATGCGGCCCACGTAGCTCAGTTGGTAGAGCACGTCCTTGGTAAGGACGAGGTCAACGGTTCGATCCCGTTCGTGGGCTCCAGTTTTCATTATTTAAGAGGTACATGCCGTGTCGAAGGGGAAGTTTGAGCGAACGAAGCCGCACGTGAACGTGGGGACGATAGGCCATGTGGACCATGGGAAGACGACCTTAACGGCAGCCTTGACGAAGGTGATGGCGGA
>JALYHU010000102.1 GCA_030776345.1 Pseudomonadota bacterium
TGCCACCGGAACTCATAGCTGCGCTCGCGAAGCAACAGATATCCGACCCCAGCCCCATTCAAATCGCCGCAATTCCGCCGCTCGCTGCCGGGAAGGACGCGTATTTGCGAGCGGAGACGGGTACCGGCAAAACACTGGCTTATCTGCTGCCCCTTTTTTCGCGCATTAATCCTGCGCAAGCTGCGACCCAGGTCGTGATCGTGGCGCCAACCCACGAATTGGCCATTCAGATCCATCGTCAATCCTGTGAACTTGCGCTAAACGCAGCGTGCGCCATCCGCTCGGTGTTGCTCATTGGCGGTACAGCGACCGACCGACAGATCGACAAGCTCAAGGCCAGGCCGCACGTCGTGGTTGGCTCGCCCGGACGAATCGTGGAACTAATCGAGCGGGGCAAGCTGAAGACGGCGAACATCCGCGCCGTCGTCCTCGATGAGGCGGACCGACTGCTGAACGACGAAAGTCTGCATTGGATTCAGAAAATCGTCAGCGCGGCGGCGCCAGCTCGACAGCTGATTTTCGCATCAGCGACGATCGAGCAGCAGACTCGTCAGGTCTTGGAAACACTGGCTCCGGATGTCGTGATGCTTCGCGCGGGTGCGGCGGCGGTCAACGAGAACATCGAACATCTGTATCTGGTTTGTGAAAGCCGGGACAAGCCCGATATGTTGCGCAAGCTGCTGCATGCGCTCAATGTGCCGCGCTCGATCGTGTTCGTGCATCGCAACGAGGTTGCGGAGGAGGTCGCCTCGAAGTTAACCCATCACAAGCTAGCTGTTGTGGATTTGAATTCCGAGCTATCCAAGATGAACCGGAAGCGGGCGATGGATGGAATTCGGAGCGGCGCCATCCGCATCATGATTGCATCCGACCTAGCGGCCCGCGGACTCCACCTACCCGGCGTAACCCACGTCTTCAATCTCGACGTACCGACGATGAGCAAGGCCTATCTGCATAGGGTCGGTCGCACTGCGCGCGCCGGCGCGAAGGGCACCGCAGTGTCACTGGTCACTGAAACCGAGGCCCGCCTCATCCGTCGATACGAGCAGGACTTGGGAATTTCCCTGCAATGCATACGAGTTCTTAACGGCGAAATCACGTCGTCCAGATCCCGTTAATTCGGCTTCTGGGCTTTGGAAAGTAGTGCTATCACGTCCATTACGATAAACGCTGCTTATCATGCGCGATCCAATGAGTACTTTCGACCCCGCTGCTCCCGGTGGTGACTGGCACTGGCCGCTCCGAGGGAGTCAAATCGGAAACGGCTAAGCTCGCCCGCATCACCGGCGTTACTTCATTTCGACTATCAGCGGCGTATCCTCTGGCGGCGCCTGCTTCTCGCCGGGTTTGGCCAATCGGACTAGTATTGTGAACAACGCCGAGGATTCTCATGGTCTGTGCCGGCCTGACCCAGTTTGCTGTTTAGAAAAATCGCGGCGCCAGGCGCCCGACCGTAAACCGGGTCTACGGCTCCGACGAGCGCGTGCGCGAATGAGCGAACGAGGGCGTTGCCCCGCGGGCGTCGGGCTCGAGCCTCGCGGTGAGCCAGGTGAACGCGGAAGCGACATCATCAGCGTACTCGAACAACTGCAAGTCTTCGCTCGCGATCATGCCATGGCGCAGCAGCGCATCGAAGTTGATGACCTCCCGCCAATACTGCGTCCCGTAGAGCACCACCGGTATGCGGCGAGCCAGCTTTCCGGTCTGCGCCAAAGTCAGGATTTCCGTCAACTCATCCAGAGTGCCAAATCCGCCGGGGAACACCACCAGCGCCCGCGCGAGGTGCGCAAACCATAATTTGCGCATGAAGAAATAGTGAAATTCCAGCGATAACGACCGAGTCACGTAGGCATTCGGCTGCTGCTCGCGCGGCAAGCTGATGTTGAGGCCGATCGACAGGCCGGCAGCGTCCGCCGCCCCGCGATTAGCCGCCTCCATGATGCCCCCGCCTCCGCCCGAGCAGATGACGTAGCGATGAGCGTGCGAGGAAAGCGCCTTGGACCACCGAGTGATGAGGCGCGCCAGTTCCCTGGCATCGTTGTAATAACGCGCCATGGGCCCGTCGGGGGACAGCCGCGCCGAGCCAAAAAACACGACGGTGTCGCAAATGTTGGCGTGTCGAAACCGCTGCAGCGGCTCCAAATATTCGGCCAATATACGCAGCGGGCGCCCGTCCTCTCCATTCAGGAACGCCTCATCCCGATAGGCCAGGGGCTCTCCCCGAGGGTCGCCGGCTTCGCTCACCGAACACCCGCAAAATCGATGAATCCGTGCTCGATGTCCGTGTGCACCAGTTCCACGCGCACGCGCTCGCCCACATCCATCCCCGCGAATCCGCTGATCACTCGACCCTCCACCGCCGGGGCGGATAAGCGAACCCACGTGCCCTTGGCAGCGGCGCCTGTGACAAGGGCATCGAAGCGCTCACCGATCCGCCCCGCCAGCATCATCGCCGCCGCCGATTTTCCCACCAAGCGTTCCACTTTCGCCGCCGCCTCTTCTTGTGCGGAACAGTGCCCGGCTAACGCTTCGAGCTCCTCTCCCTGGTACGGGCACGCCGAGCGATCGAGCGCCGACTTGATGAGCCGCTGCGTGATCAAATCGGGAAACCTGCGGTTGGGCGCGGTCGAGTGGGTGTAATCGTCGATGGCAAGCCCGAAATGCCCCGTGACCTCTTCGCCGGGCCGCTGCAGAACGTATTCCCCCCTGCCCAGCAGTTTAACGATGGCCAGCGACAGATCGGGGAAGCGCAAAGGATCGGCCGTCCGGCGCTTGAGCAGAAAGCCGTTGAGTTGCGCGGCGTCCGGGGTCTCGGGCAATTGGTCGCCGAAGCCGGCCGCCAGCGCCACGATCCGACTCCAGCGCTCCGGAGACCGAAGAACCCGTCGCAGCACCGGCATGCGCCGCTCGGCAAGGTAACGCGCCACGACACCGTTTACCGCGATCATGAAGTCTTCGATCAATTCCTTTGCCCGGTTGACCGCATCAGGCCGCAGGTCGTTCAGCTTCCCGTCATCGAACACCGCGCGCGCCTCGATGGTTTCGAGAGTCAACGCCCCGCGGTTATGCCGGGCCAGCTTGAGCGCCGCCGCCGCACGATCTTGAATTTTCAGTTGCTCGGCCATTCCCGGAACTGCGTCCACGGCCGCGGGCACGGCCCCGCGGCCGTCCAGCCAGGCCGCAACGCCGTTGTAGGTGAGTTTGGCGCGATTGCGCACCACGCCGCGGCATATTTCGGAAGCCGTAACCGTGCCGCCCCCATCGACGGTCATGCTCACGACCAGCGCCAGCCGATCCTGGTCTTGACCGAGCGAGGTAAGATCGGTCGACAGCTTCTCCGGGAGCATCGGAAATATTTGCGCAATCGTATAAACCGACGTCGTGTTGTGTGCAGCATGTTCATCGAGCGCCGATTCGCGCGCCACCACGGCATCCACGTCCGCAATGGCCACCCAGACACGCACTGTATCCCCGCCCAGGGGCTCAGCCACCGACAACTGATCGAGATCGCGCGAATCGTCATTGTCGATCGACGCCCACAGCCGATCGCGGAAATCGACCACAGCGGTCCCGGCCGCCGATGCAGGTCCGGAAAGGGCCGCCGTCTCTCCGAGCGCGGCATTCGAGAAGTCGGGGAACAAACCGCGCTCGCGCATGGCGCGCCGGGCTATGTCGCGAAGCCTCGCGACGCTGGTTCCATCGACCGGCGGCATGATTACCCGGTCTCGCTACGCCGTCGGCGCATGATCATCAACGTAATCCCCCTACGCGCGAGGCCGCGCCCCGATCGACTACCTGCTGCATACGACCCGGCTATCATAACCGCAGGGCCCCCACGGCGGAAATTGCCGGCCTGGTGCGCCCGAGGCGCGGCGCCGTCACACCGCGAACAGCTGTGCCGCGATGTCTTTGAACGCCTTGAATTCCAGGGCATTCCCCGAGGGGTCGAGCAGAAACATTGTCGCTTGTTCACCCGCCTGTCCTGCGAATCGGATGTGAGGCTCTACCACAAATCGCAGGTGCCGGCTCCTCAGCCGATCGGCCAGATCGTTCCAACTCGGCAGATCGAGTACGACGCCGAAGTGCGGCACCGGCACGCTGTGTGCGTCGACCGGATTGAAGTGCGCCTCTGTCTTGCCGGAAGGTCCCAGATGAGGATTCAAATGACAGACGAACTGATGACCGAACAGATTGAAATCCACCCAGCCATCGGCGCTTCGCCCCTGCGGTAGCCCCAGTATTTCTCCATAAAAATGCCGTGCCTCAGCGACATCGCGAACCTGCACGGCAACGTGGAAGGGCGTCAACTTCGACTGCATAGTCACCTCCGGCGGCACGGCGAACGTTCCAATCCTAACAGGTTCCTCGACCCAGTCCTGCCTTCGGGCTGGCTAACCACTCGATGAGGACTGTTCCAGTTTAAACGATGGCTTGCGTTAACCGATCCGCCGCCGGCGATAACCATGTCGAACACAACGTCCGTCCTGAGGAAGGGCCGGATTTGACCCTGCCGATTGCTTCTACTCCAATGCTTGGCCGGTCTTGCGCTCCGGCAATACATTGCCTCCAGTCATTACCCAATGAGAGATGATGCCGCTCGACGCGATGCTGGTCCGCGGGGCGGCTGCCACGCAACAGCGGTACGCAACACATGCATCGACAGACCTACCGCCACCGCGCCGCTGACCCTCAGGGTGTAAAGGGGACATAGGCAAGTCCTATCATCCCCATTCAAAAATTCAATTGGGCACTGCTTTATCGATCGTGCACTGTACCGGCTCGCGCATAGAACGCCGGGAGTGAACCATGAAAAAATCAATTTGGGTATGTGCGCCGTGCGTGACCGCAACAGTCTTTCTCGCTTGCACCGTCGGCGCCGGTCCGACCCTTGCAGCGGAAAACGCGACGGGACCTCATGGTGCGATGGCCATGCAGGCGCAAGAGCAGCGGCTTGACAAACTCGTCACGCGTTATACCTCGCCGCCCGCCGGTATCGACCCGGTAGCGTGGGCTTCCATTTATATGATGTCGGGCAACGAATTGACGCCCGACCGGATAGCGCTGGGCCGCAAGCTGTACTTCGATACCCGCCTGTCGAAAGACGGCACGCTGGCGTGCGCCACGTGCCACGATGTGAGCCACGGGTTCTCCGATCATCGCAGCGTGTCGGAAGGCATCGGTGATCACCTGGGCAAACGCAGCGCACCCACCACGATGAACGCGGCATTGATGCAAAGCCAATTCTGGGACGGACGCGCGCCCTCGCTCGAAGAACAAGCCAAGCTACCGATCCTCAATCCCATCGAAATGGGGCATTCGGACGCCGACAGCGCCATGGCGTCGATCAAGACCGACTCTACTTATGGGGCCATGTTCCAGAAAGCCTACGGCCGCGCCCCGAACTACGATGATCTAGGCCGCGCCATTGCAAGCTTTGAGCGCACAGTAATCTTTATCGACGCGCCGTTCGACCGCTTTGTTGCCGGCGACCTGAAAGCGATGTCCCCCGCTGCGCAACGCGGACTCGATCTTTTCAACAACAAGGCCCGCTGCGTCAGCTGCCACATGATCAATTCCTCCAATCCCCTCGGAACCGACAATCTGTTCCACAACATCGGCGTCTCAGCCCGCACCAAGAATTTCCCGCACCAAGAATTTCGAGGAACTCGCCGGGCAAGCTCTCAGTGTACTGAGCAAGAACAATGACCCCAAGGAACTCGACAAGCTGGCGATTGAGACCGACATGTCGGAGCTGGGACGCTTCCTCGTCACCAAGAATCGCAGCGACATAGGCGCATTCAAGACCGAACAGGTGCGCAATGTGGGGATCACCGGGCCATACATGCATGACGGATCCTTAAGGACGCTGTGGGACGTCATGGATCACTACAACAAGGGCGGTGAGACCAATAGCTACCTGGACGGCGGCATCGAGCCCCTGAACTTGAGCGAAAACGAGATCAATGACGTGGTGGCCTTTTTGTTCGCCCTTACCGATACGCGCTTCGCTGCAGAGAACAAAGCGGCGTTCCGCGAGCAGCAAATCTTGGCCGCCAAGAGCCGGCCGCTGCGCGACGATGCGCTGTCACACCGCGAGAAGCTGCCCTTCGAGCAGCGGGTGATGGGTCCGGCGGGTTTGAAGTAATACGGAGCGACAGCATATGAGCGGCAACACCAAAATACCCCACATCAAGAGCGTCGAAACGCGGCATCTGTGCGAGCGCGATACCATGTTTCGCGGTCTGCAGAATCTCGACCGGCGCAGCTTTCTGAAAGTCTCCACCGCTGCCGCGGCAGCCGCCTTGGCCGCCGGAGCATCGAATCATTTTCACAGCTTCCTGCCGGTCAATGTGGCGTATGCCGCCGAAGACCCCGCAGGCCAGGGATTTTCCTTCGCCTATATTTCCGACTCCCACCTGTATGCCAAGAAGACCAATGAGCGTTTCGTGCGCCAACTACTGCGCGCGGTTGATGACGTGAACAAGCTCGATCCTCCGCCTGACTTCGTGTTTTACGGCGGCGATTTGGCCCAGCTCGGACGCAAAGAAGAGCTTAACCTGGGTGCGCAGATCCTAAAGAGCATCAAGGCACCGCTGCATATGATGGTGGGCGAGCACGACTGGTTTTTCGACATGGGCCAGCACTGGAATGAACTGTTTGGGCCACAAACCTACAGCTTCGACCACAAAGGCGTGCATTTCGTGGTGTTGATGAGCGTGCAGGAAAAGGATTTCTGGACCGCACGCGGCATGAGCCCGGCGGAGCGCATGCATACCGTGGCCGGACTCGATAACGCCGTGCAAAGCGCCTTCGAGGTAGGGGCGCCGCAACGCGAGTGGCTGAGGAAGGACCTGGAGAAAGTGCCCACCTCAACGCCACTGATCGTGTTCTCGCACTCGCCGCTCTACAAACTGTATCGCCCCTGGAACTTTTGGACCGACGATGCCGAGGATGTTCAGGCGATATTGCAGCGCTTTGAATGCGTCACCGTTTTGCACGGGCATACCCACCAAGTATTGACCAATCGCATCGGCAATATTCAGTTCCAGGGCATGTTGTCGACCGCATGGCCTTGGCCCTATGCCCCGCAGGGGCTGCCCGCACTGACCGTACAGATGAACAGACCGAATCCGTTCGATTCCAACGATGGGCTCGGCGACGGCACGATCAGCGTGCATCCAGACGGACTCGTAGACATGCTTTATAACCTGTGGAACCGAAACCCCATGCAGGTGAAAGCCAGCTATTTAAGCAGCGGCGGCAAGAGCGATGTGCCCGTCGCGCCAACCCTCGCCAGCTATTGATTTGACCGGAGCAATGCAATGAATAATTCCTCGTTTCTGGCGTTGATCCTGCTGGTCTCGGCGCTTGCCGCCAAGGCGGACATGCAGAACGCTGCTCCCCAACAATCGCCAATGACTCCGGCTACCGGCAGCAAGATCGTCAAACTGTGCGACAACAAGACGACGGTACAGGTATCGAACGACGCGCCTAAGACCCGCGCCGAGGGTCAAAAGATTTCCGACTCGCTGATGGCGCAGTGGAAGGCGACCAATCCGAACAGCAACTGGGTGAAGGAAGAAGTCGAAGCGCACCAGGTCGTGGTCCCGGCGGACAATTCCAAACTGGTTGGCACAGGCCAATCGTCAACTTACGGAACGGTAACGCCGCAGGACGTTCAGGTGTGGAAGAACGAGACCTACAAAGCCGCTGTCTACGGTTCGACCGTGTTTCACAGCGGCGACCAACTCGGCAGCGAGATCGCTGTGTCTTGCGATATGTGTCACCCGCGGGCGGCCAACACTCACCCCGAGTCCTACCCGAAGTTCCAGCCGCAGTTGGGCCGAGTCGCATTGCTGCGCGACATGATCAACTGGTGCATCGAGCATCCTGTGCGCGGCAAGGTATTGGCCCCGGACGATCCGAAAATGCGGGCGCTCGAGGCTTACATTCTTGCGCAACGCAAAGGCGTGGCATTGGAGTACGGCAAGCGCTAAGGGCCAAGCGCTAAAGGTTCGCAGCAAGCGGCTGTTGCACATCAATGGGAAGCGTGCCGCTCGGCGGGTTGTTGCGCACTAGATCACCGAGCAGCGCCAACTCTTGAGCCTTCGGATAGCCGCGGCGCCAGACCAGCCCGATGCGGCGGTTGGCATTCGGGGAATGCAACGGTCGAATCACGAACGAAGGGTCGGGGCCTTGCGACGCGCGCGCAGCCAAGGCCGGCAACAAAGTACAGCCAAATCCCGCGGAAACGAGCTGGCAGATGGTCTCCAGACTGGCGGCGCGGAAATCATCTATTCCCTCCTCCTCCCCGGCAGTTTGTCCGCACGCGGCCAGTGCCTGACCGCGCAGGCAGTGGCCGTCGGCCAACAGCAGCATCGGTTCGCCGCATAATTCGGCTTCGGTGACGGCGTTCAATTGGGCGAGCGGATGGCGCGGCGGGCATGCAAACCAGAACGGTTCGTCAAACAGCGGCAACTCCTCGAATTCATCGCCGTCGAGGGGCAGCGCCAGCAACGCCGCGTCGATCTGATAGCCCTGCAGCCGTTCCAATAAGTGACCCGTGAGATCTTCGTGCACGACCAATTGCAGTGCCTGAAACCGGCTCTTTACCTGCGGCAGCAGCTTTGGCAGCAAGTAAGGCGCGAGTGTGGGAATGACGCCCAAATTCAGCGGCCCGCTCAATGGCCCGTGGCCCGTACGCGTCGTGGCCAACAGTTCATCAACTTGTGCGACGATACGGCGCGATTTTTCAACCACATCCTGGCCAATCGCGGTGAGGGCGAATGACTTGGCATTGCGTTCGATGAGCGCGACGCCCAGATACTGTTCGAGCTTTCTTATTTGCGTGCTCAAAGTGGGCTGGGATACGTGGCACTCCTCCGCCGCGCGTCCAAAATGCGCGCGATTCGCCAGAGCCACTAAGTAGCGCAGTTCCCTTATCGTCATGGTCGATCGCCTTTCTGGTTGAGTTCTTGAACGACATCTCGTCCCCGCGCCATGTCATACCGAAAAACCTCGTGAGTCCAATTGATTATTTCTTAAAGGAGCAATAGACATGATCTATCGCGAAGAACCGGCCGTTGGGAGCCAGCGGCGAGCGCCCCGCGATGATTCGCAGGAAGCGCAACCCCGGTTCGACGACGGTCAGATTCACGCCGAACTGAGTCACACCGCATGGCGGGCCAGCCGCTGCGTGGATTGGTCGACGATGGCCGCCTTATCTACTCCGAGTCTGTCTCCAGAGCAATTGGTTCCGCTGGTCGGACGTCATGCCGCGCTCTGTTCGGTAACGGACAGGGGATTATGAAGCCCGACGATGCAGAGTTGGATCGGCTTCGCGTTCAAAGTAGCCTCGCTCGAGAAACCGGCAGTCGGCGCGCGAGCAGTACCCGGCTTGTGCGCGTATTGCCCACCTCAGGCGTCGATATCCCGCTTGAAGGTTTCCGGCAGGAAGAACAGGCCGATGACGAGGGTCGCTCCCGCGATCACGATGGGATACCACAGTCCATAATAAATATCGCCTGTCGCAGCCACCATGGCGAACGCCGTGGTCGGCAGAAACCCGCCGAACCACCCGTTTCCGATGTGATAAGGAAGAGACATCGCGCTGTAGCGAATTCGGGCGGGAAACAATTCCACCAGCAGGGCGGCGATCGGACCGTAGACCATGGTGACGTACAGCACCAACACGAACAATATCGACACCACCATCGGCTTGTTGATGGCTGCGGCATCGGCCTTATCGGGATATCCGGCCGCGGCCAGCGTGGCTTTTGCGGCGGCTTGGAACTTGGCGATCGCATCCTTGCGATCCTTGCCGGTGAGGGTCCGCGGATCCGGGGCGGTCAGTGTGGTCGTGCCGCTGCGCAGTTCCGCCGCGGTCCCGCGCGGCGCGTCGACTCTCGCGTACGAGACGCCCGCCTTGGCGAGGAAGCTCTTGGCGATATCGCACGAGGTTGAGTCGAATTTATTCTTGCCGATGGGATCGAACTGAAATGAGCATTCTGCCGGGTCGGCCCGCACCGTCACCGGGGATGCCGCTTGCGCCCGGTAGAGGGCGGGATTGGCGTATCGGGTGAGCGCTTCGAACAAGGGAAAATAGGTCAGCAGCGCGAGCAAGCAGCCGGCCAAGATGATTGGCTTGCGCCCGATCTTGTCCGACAGCCAGCCGAAAAAAACGAATCCCGGCGTGGCCAGAACGAGCGCGATGGCGGTGAGGATGTTGGTGGTCGCGCCATCGACACGCAGCATGCGTTCGAGAAAGAACAGCGCATAGAACTGGCCCGTGTACCAGACCACGGCCTGTCCCATGACGCCGCCCAGCAAGGCGATCAACACGATCTTGAGATTGCCCCACTGCCCGAAAGCTTCCTTGAGCGGCGCCTTCGAGGTGGTTCCCTGAGTCTTCATCTTGACGAACACCGGACTCTCGGCCAGTTGCATCCGAATCCACAGCGAGATGGCGAGCAACACAATGGATACCAGGAACGGGACGCGCCAGCCCCACACCTTGAAGGCCTCCTCGCCGACATAGGTGCGCGTGCCAATCACCACCAGAAGTGCGGCGAATAGACCGAGGGTCGCCGTCGTCTGTATCCAGCTGGTGAAAAACCCCCGTTTGCCGGGTGGGGCATGTTCGGCAACATAGGTCGCGGCGCCGCCGTACTCGCCGCCGAGCGCCAAGCCTTGCAGCAGTCTCAGCGCCAGCAATAAAACCGGTGCCGCAACCCCAACCGTCGCGTAGTTCGGCAATAGGCCGACCGCAAACGTGGCGCCGCCCATGATGCTCATGGTGATGAGAAACGTGTATTTCCGGCCGACCAGATCGCCGAGCCGCCCGAACACCAGCGCCCCGAACGGCCGCACTGCGAATCCCGCTGCGAACGCGGCCAGGGCGAAGATGAAGCCCGTGGTGTCGTTGACGCCCGAGAAAAACTGCGCGCTGATGACGGTCGCCAGCAGGCCGTACAGGTAAAAGTCGTACCACTCGAATACGGTGCCGAGCGAGGAGGCGCCAATCACCAACCAATCGTTCTGCGAGCGTTCCTCACCCTTCGTCAGAGTGCCGGCCGTTGTGCTGATAGCCATGTCGTCCCCTTGAGTGTATGAGGGCCCGATACCCCCGTCGCGGCGCCGAGTCTTCAGATCCTGATGCGAAAGCCCCACATGATGGTGGCCTGGTTTTGGCTGCCCGAAGTACCCACGGTGGTACCGGGAAATCCGCTGGCGAGACCATCGGTAACCTCCGACCAGTTCACGCCGCCATAGATATCGTAGTGCTTGTTGATGATGTAGTCCGCCACCGCGGACACCTCTTTGAAATCGCCGGCACAGAGCAGCCCGGCCGCCGCGCAGCCGAGGCCCTGGGTGCCGCTCGCCGCAAGACCGATGGTCCAGCTGTTCTGCGTGATGTGGTAGAACGCGCCGGTGAAGTTCCAGCCGGAATTCATGGCGTATCTCGCGCCGGCCCATTCCATGTTGTACACCGCCGAATCATTGATGTTGATGCCCACCGAGATCGGATAATTATTCTGCGCACTGCCCACCGTATAGTCCGCGTGCGCCTTCTCGATATGGGAATAGCCCGCGTACACCGTGAGCTTGTCCTTCTGACTCGAATCGCCGAGTTCGAAGACGTACTTGCCCATGAGGTTGTAGGACTTGTCATTGGAGATATAGGCGGCCAATCCCGGCGCGGGCAGCGGGTTCGGACCATCGTCGAAGGAACTTCGCAAATTGACGGCACCCTTCTCGTTCTGGTAGATGGCATCGACCGACAAACCCTGGAAGGTCACTCCGATATCGGCGCCGTAGGATTTTAAGCGTAGCCCACATCGACGGTCGCATACAGCGTGACACCGCCCAGCGACAAGCTATCGGGCAAGGGATCTTTTACCTCCGCCTGCGCCGAACTCCACGCCAACGCGACACCGAGCGCCGCCCCACCGAAGTGATTGTGCTTTTTCATTGATGCTCCCTCCGCAAAATGATCCGCATGGCGCGCCGGTCCACCGGCGGTCGCCTCCAGCCCGCAGAGAATTACCCCCGTCCGCATCAGCACCATGCTAGGCCCGCGCCTCCCCGCAATACCATTCGACTTTGGTCGATAGCGGCGCGCCGCGCCGTGCGGCTTGCTTACCATTTGTCTTGGCGCAGTGACGAGCCTAGAGTGGCGTCAAGGGGGGCCCATGTTTTCCAGCTGGTTTTTGTCGCTGCTCGCATTGACATATCTCGGCTGTTTATTCGGTATCGCCTTCTACGGCGAACGCCACCGGACCTATCCCAACCAACGCCGCCTCCGCCCCCTCATCTACGCGCTCGCGCTCGGCGTGTACTGCACGTCCTGGACGTTCTTCGGCGCGGTGGGGTCGGCGGTGCGTGACGGCTGGGGCTATCTACCGATTTACCTGGGTCCCGCTCTGGTGTTCCTCTTCGCATTACCGTTCATGGAGCGTCTGGCGCGGACCGGACGGGCGCACAAGGTCAGTTCGATTGCGGATTTCATCGCCTCTCGATTCGGCAAAAGCCGCGCTCTCGCCGTGCTCGTGACACTGATTGCGCTGGCGGCTGCCATCCCCTACATCGCCCTGCAATACAAGGCCGTCGCCACCAGCGTCGATGTGCTGACGGCGGCGACCGCACGGCACGTGCCGTGGTATCGGGATACTGCTCTTGCGGTTGCGTTGATGATGGCGCTGTTCGCGGTGCTGTTCGGCGCCCGGCGCGTCGATGCAACCAGGCACCGAGAGGGATTGATGCTGGCGATCGCCTTTGAATCCTTGCTGAAGTTGCTGGCCTTCGTGGCGGTCGGCGTGTTTGCCTGCCTACACCTCCGCGGCCGCCCGTGGGTGCTCCCTGCACAGCTCGCGCAGAGCGCGACCCTGCTCAACGGCAATACGATGATGATTACCGCGTTGGCAGCGGCGGCGATCTTCTGTCTGCCGCGGCAGTTCCAGGTCGCCGTGGTCGAATGCGCACACACCGAGGACCTGAAAACGGCGCGCTGGTTGTTGCCGGTCTATCTCGGAATCTTTTCGGCCGTGGTCATACCGGTGGTGGCCCTCGGCACGATCGACGGACTCGCGCTACACGCCGCGTCGGACTCGCTGATTCTGACACTGCCGATGAGCTACGGAGCGCCCTGGCTGACCGTATTGGTCTTCCTCGGGGGTCTATCGGCGGCCACGGCAATGGTGGTGGTCGCGAGCACGGCATTGGCCACCATGATTTCGAATGACATCGCCGCGCCGCTGTTGTGGCAGCAGCGATTGGAAAACGGCGCGAGCCTGGGAAGGCGCGTGCTGTGGGTGAGGCGCGTCGTCATCGTTTCGCTGGCGCTGCTGGCATTTGGTTACTATCGCAATGCGTCGGGCTCCATCAGCCTGGCGGCGATCGGTCAACTGGCCTTCGCCGCCGTGGCACAGTTTGCGCCGGCGCTGTTCGCTGCGCTCTACTGGAGAAGTGCCAGCCGTGCGGGCGTCTTCTGGGGAATGTTGAGCGGGTTCATCGCCTGGGGTTATCTCCTGTTCCTGCCCAACCTCGCCGCCGGCGGACTATTGGCGGCCAAGGCCTTTGCGGCCTGGCCGGGTGCACTCGGTTGGTGGCCGCATTGGCGCGGCGACGCGCCGGGAGCGGAAGCCGTCGGCCTGCGCGCATTTTTGGCTCTGTCGCTGAATGTTCTGGTGATGCTCATCGTATCGGCCCGTCGCGGCGCAACTCTGCAGGAGCGGCTGGCCGCAAGGGCCTTCGTCGCGCCGAAGCAACCCGCGGTCGGGCTACTCGCGATCAACTGCAAGGTAGGCGATCTCGAGACCGTCGCTTCGCGGATTCTCGGCACCACCGCCGCGATCCAGGCTCTTCGAGAATACGTCGCTCATACAGGGCGCGGTCTGCCCAAGCCCTCCGAGCCTGCCGATCGGGGACTGGTGCAGCATGTCGAACGCGCACTGGCCGCATCGATCGGCGCCTCGTCGGCGCGCGTGGTGCTCACGCATGCGCTGCATCGCCAAGGCCTCGACGTGGACGAAGTGGCTGAACTGCTCGATGAGACCTCGCAGGAGTTGCGCTTCAGCCGACAGTTGCTGCAGGCCACGATGGAAAATGTGACGCAAGGTATCAGCGTGGTCGACGCACAATTGAGGGTGGTCGCCTGGAATCGCCGCTATTTGGAGCTATTTGGGTACCCCGACGGGCTGGTCACCGTCGGGCGGCCGGTCGTCGAATTGCTGAGATGGAACGCCGCACGAGGGGAACTCGGATCGGGCGATCCGGAGGCTCAGGTCGAGAAGCGGCTGGCGCACTTGCGTGCCGGCACCACTTACACGTTTCAACGGGTGCGCCGCAACGGCCAGGTGTACAGCATCCACGGTCAGCCCATGGCCGGCGGTGGCTTCGTGACCACGTATACGGACATCACGGATTTCAAGCGCCATGAACAGGCGCTGCTCGAGGCAAAGCAAGGGTTGGAGGAACGGGTGGCACACCGCACTCGCGAACTCAGTGCAGCACTCGAGGCGCAGCAGCTGGCGAAACAGGAGGCCGAAGCCGCGAATACGAGCAAGACGCGCTTCTTTGCCGCTGCGAGCCACGATCTGCTGCAGCCCCTCAATGCCGCACGGCTGTTCGTGTCAGCCCTCGAATCGCAGGCGCGGGCACACCCGGAATTTCAGGAATTGGCCAGCCGCATCGATGACTCGATGCGTGCCGCGGAAGAGTTGCTCAACGATTTGCTCGACAGCGCACGCCTCGACAGCGGCGTGCTCAAGCCAGATATCGGCAGCTTTCCGATCATCGATCTTCTCGAGGAACTGCACCGCCAATATGCACCGCTCGCGCAGGCTCGAAACCTGCGACTTCGCATCGTCGGCTGCCGCGAGGTGGTGCGCAGCGATCGCTCCATGCTGCGCCGGATCATCCAAAACTATCTATCCAATGGGCTGCGCTACACGAAGCGTGGCGGCGTGCTGCTCGGTTGCCGAAGGCGCGGTGCCGAAATCGAAATCGCCGTGTACGACACCGGACCTGGCATCGCTTTGCATCAGCGCCAGGAAATGTATGCCGAATTCAGTCGACTGGAGCATGACTCCCCCTGGGGCGAGAAGGGCCTGGGGCTCGGGCTGTCCATTTGCGACCGGCTCGCCAAACTGATGCAACATACTCTGTCCTTTGCCAGCCATCCAGGCCGCGGCTCGATGTTTGGTGTAAGGCTGGCGCGCGACATCGGTGCGCGGGGCGCAAGAGGCGCCGATCGGCATCTTCCCGCGCCGGATTTCGGCGACCTGCAAGGCGTACGGGTACTGTGCGTCGACAACGACCGGGCAATCATCGACGGGATGGAAGCTCTGCTGGGGCAGTGGGGCGTACAGGTACTCACGGCATCGAACAGCTCGGAGGCCGCGATGTGGTGCGGCCAATGCCGCGTCGACACCATACTGGCCGACTATCACCTCGGCGATGAAGTCGACGGCATCGAGTTGCTCCACCGGTTATGCCTATCTCGTACTCCGGCTGTCACCGCGGCGCTGATTAGCGCCGACCACGATGCCGACTTGATCCTGGCCGCGCGCAATGCGGGATTTCCACTGCTGCACAAGCCATTGCGGCCGGCGGCGCTGCGCGCCCTGCTGTGCGCGTTCCGGCGGCAGGCGCGAAATGCCTCGGCGGCATGACGCGACGCGAACCTTGGGCATGAACTACCAAGTCCTCATCGTCGACGACCATCCCTTGTACCGCTTGGCGCTCAAAGGCGCAGTCGAGGCGGCCTGCACGAACTGCCAGATAGTCGAGGCGGACAGTGTCGGCGCCCTCTTCGACGCGCTCGATCGGCATCCTCGCGTCGATTTGTTGCTTTTGGATCTAAACCTCCCCGGCGCCTATGGATTCAATGCACTCGCGCATCTGCGGGGTTCACGCCCCGAATTGCCCATCGTCGTGGTCTCGGCGTCCGACGATGCGCGCACCGTACGCCAGGCCTTGGCATTCGGAGCCCAAAGCTTCGTTTCAAAATCCGCCGACGCCGCCGCCATCGGTGCCAGTGTTCGTGCCGTCCTTCGCGGCGAGGTCGCTACGCCGCCCGGTCTGGCACACGATAGGGACCACTCGCCGGCGGCGGACGACGGTGCGCTCGAGATCGCGCAACGGGTGGCGCAACTGACGCCGCAACAGTTTCGGGTCCTGGGCATGGTGTGCGCCGGACGGCTCAACAAGCAAATCGGCGACGACTTGCAGATAACCGAGGCCACGGTCAAGGCGCACATGACCGTTATCCTGCGCAAACTGGGCGCCTCGAATCGCACGCAGGCGGCTTTGCTCGCCGGTCGGCTGGCGCGCGACAGCGAGATCAAGCCGTTGCCCGAGGGTATCGAGTAAGCGAAGGCCTGCACGGCCGCTGCTCGCCGTGCCGCGGCCACAGCGGGCCATCATGCCGGTAAGGGAATTGATACGGTTACTTGGGCCCCGCCCGAAGGACCGCGCTCGAACTGCATGACGCCGCCCAGCAGCCGCGCCCGATACGCCATCAGCTTGAGTCCCATTCCCTCACACGTGCCGCGATCGTCGGGGGGTCCTCGCCCATCGTCGCGGATGACCAGTTGCAATGCTTTCTCGGTGCTCGAGATGCCCACATGCACGGCCGCGCAATTGCCATGACGGACGGCATTGGTCAGGGCCTCGGTCACGATGCGGTAGAGGTGATCCGATGCGGCCTCCGAAAGCGGAATGTCGCGCTGTGGAAAACTCGTCGAGATATGAATTTTGAGGCGTGCGGCGGCATCGCTCGCCAACCGTTCGAGTGCATGGGGCAAGGAGCCCAGATGAATGTGCACCGGCGCCAAACCACGCGCCAGATCTCGAGTCATCTCGATGCAGCCGGCGATCTGGTGTACCGCCTCGCTCACCAAGTCACCGCCGCTCGGCTGACCGCGCTCCATCGCCCTCGTCGCGCTTTGCAGGGACAGCATCACCCCGGTCAGTTCCTGGCCCAAGCCTTCATGGAGATCACCGCTCAGACGTTGTCGCTCGCGGCCCGCCACGTCGACCACTTCGCGCTCCAAGCGGCGACGCTCGGTCACGTTGAGCGACCGCAATGTGAGCCCAATCAGGCGATCATCCTCGATGACGGGAACGCACGAGAGCTCGAAATGTTGGGTCTGTCCCCCCTCATCGGGGATCGTCGCTTCAAAGGTCAGGGGCTTGCGGTCCGATGAAACGGCGTCGAGCGCGCGGCTCAAGACGGGCAGCACCGATGCGGGGACACCCCGTCCCAAGGCTTCGGCCACCGGATGGGGCGTCGCATCGCCGAACAGGTGGCGATTGGAAAAACGCACGCGACGCCGCGCGTCGAGGAGCAGCAACGCGTCCGGGGCGTGACTGGCCGTCGTGCTCATGATCGTCTCCTGGCGCCTCAGCGCCTGACTCTGCCGGCGCATCGCGAGCGCCAGGTAAGCCAAAAGACAGCACGTGACCAGGGTACCTATTTCGAGCCACGTCCATAGCCGGCGAATGCGCGCTTGCGTCTGGAGTTCCCGTCGCTGTGCGGCAAGGCGTTCAGCCAGTGTATGGTTGTCCGCCAGCAACTTCTCATCAGCCGCGGCGGCGCTGAGGACGGCAACCGCCCGTTCGCGCTGCGCTAGATTGGTCGCCCGTTCCATATCTGAGGCGGCTTTGAGGTCGGAGTATGCGGCTTGATAGCGATGCAATTCACGATTGGCGGTGCTTCTATCTCGATAGAACCGGGGCAGCATGTACGGGATCAGCTGCCGGCCTTCGGGTTGCAGCACGCCATTGAGTTTCGTCACAGCTTCCTCGGCACGTCCGCGTCGAATATCGATTTCGCTACGCACTCCCTGGAGAATGAAGAGAATATCTTCACGATGCGCCTCTTTGAGCGGCGATTCGTCCAGTTGGCAGGCGCGTTCAGCGCCCGGGATATCCCCGAGACCGATACGTGCCATGCAGATGGCGCCATCGGCGGCTGCCACGCCCACACGGTCATGGAGAGCGCCGGACAATTCGCGGGAGGTGAGGAGTGCCTCCTGAGCTTCGCCAAATCGACCCGCGTCGATGAGAATCCGACCGAGCGTGAAGTCCGCCACCGCAAGACTCGACTCTCGTCTGTCGGCTTTCGCAGCGGCAATGACCTCGGCGATCATGGCGATTGCCTTCGTGAATAGACCGGCGCGTCGATACACCGTGGCGAGGGAGTACGCGGCCGCCACCCGTGCGGACCTCCAGCCACCGACGTCCGCAATCCGATAAGCCGCCAGCGCATCGGAGGCCGCCAAGTCGGGCTGGTTCAACTGCGCATACGCTTGCGCCCGTGTGATGAGGGCGCAGCTTCGCTCCACGGAGTCGGATTGCATGCCCGCGAGGAGTTTGTCGAGGATCACCTTGGCAGTCGCCGCGTCTGCGCTCTCGAGCGCCGCATCGCTTGCGGATATCTTCAACCGCGAGCGCAACAGCTGCGTCTGCGGCGATGCAGGGAGCTGGTCCAATAGAGAAAGGCCCGCGCTCACCGCCTGCCTCACATCGGCGGGGTGACTCAACTGCATGTTGGCCTCGGCAAGGATGGCCTGAATTTCAGCGCCGCGCATTCGATCGGCCGCCCCGTCGGCAACGCCAAGCCGGGCCGTGGCTTGCTCGATGGCCCTTGCCGGATCGCCGTCGCTCTGTTGGTCGATCGCCCTGAGGTCCGGCGACGGCAGCGGCAGGCACACTCCCAGGGCCGGGGTGGTGACCAGCCCGGATAGGCAGAACGCCGCCATCACCCGAAGCAGACGGCTCACGACGCGACGCGAATCGTCAACACCTCGGGCCGCACCGGCGGGATAGGTGACGACAGTAGTCGACCGCGGGAGTCTTGCCCCTTCGCGGACGCCCATGACGCTCGGAGCGGCCTCGCGGCACGTTGACCCTCGGCAGTTCTAATTTAACTTATGACGCATGACGCCGGATATTCCGTTGCAGTGCCTGGCGTTCGCCGGCTGCTTCATGTTACGCCAATCAGCGCCAGAACGACGTCCAAGAGTTCGACGCTGAACGTCTGGGTGCACCGCAACAACGCCACTGCAGGTCTGAACGGCCGGAAAGGTCAGCACCTTTCAACCACCGGCGTCGCGCCCGGCTAAGTGTCTCAGCGCACGGACGGCTGGAACGGCGCCGCGCATGATGAGCAAGACATTGAACGCACGATTTGCCGACCTGCCAGCCGGGAAATCGGTCGAACATTGCGAAACAACGTTCGGTGTCGATGATCCCCGAATTTCGCTAACAAGACTGACAAGAGGCAGCCGCCGATGCTGCGTGGAGTGAGCTCGATGGCAGTTGCCAAAAAACCTTCCAATCCGCCCGGCAGCGGCATCGCCAAGTGCCCCACCGGCATAGTCGGACTGGATCAAATCACCAATGGGGGTTTGCCGCGCGGCCGTCCGGCGTTGATCTGCGGCGGCGCGGGCTGCGGCAAGACGTTGATGGCGGTCGAGTTCATCGTGCGCGGAGCGACACAATTCGATGAACCCGGCGTGTTCTTCTCGTTCGAGGAAATGAGCGAGGAACTCGCCGACAACGTTCGTGCTCTCGGCTTCGATCTCGATAACTTGGTGAAGCGCAAGAAACTGTCGATGGACTATGTGCGCCTCGAACGCAGTGAGATCGAAGAAGCCGGTGATTACGATCTCGAAGGGCTATTCGTTCGCCTAAACCACGCGATTGATTCGGTCAAGGCCAAACGGGTGGTCCTGGATACGATCGAATCGCTGTTCTCGGGACTAGCGAACACGGCAATTCTCCGGGCGGAGTTGCGGCGGTTGTTTCGCTGGCTGAAGGACAAGGGCGTTACCGCCGTCATCACGGCCGAAAAAGGCGATGGTACTCTCACCCGGCATGGCATCGAGGAGTACGTCTCCGACTGCGTGATCGACCTCGATCATCGCATACATGACCAACTCTCGACTCGCCGGTTACGGGTCGTGAAGTACCGCGGCTCCGCACACGGCACGAACGAATACCCGTTCATCATCGACGAGCAAGGCATCAGCGTCCTGCCGGTGACCAGCGTGGGACTCGAACATGCCGTCACGACTGCCCGAATCTCGAGCGGAGTCGAGCGGCTCGACACGATGCTCAGCGGACGCGGTTTCTTCAGGGGCTCGAGTATCTTGGCGTCCGGAACTGCCGGTACGGGCAAGACCAGCCTGGCTTGCAGCTTCGTGCGGGCGACTTGCCAGAACGGCGAGCGCTGCCTGTATTTTGCCTTCGAGGAATCGCCGGCGCAAATCATGCGCAACGTTCGATCCGTCGGCATCGATCTCGAACCCCTCGCCGCCAAGGGGCTGCTGCGTTTTCACGCGTCGCGCCCGAGCCTTTACGGACTGGAGACCCACTTGGCGGTGATGCATAAGCAGATCGAAGCGTTCAAACCCTCGGTAGTCGTCATTGATCCAGTCACGAATATGATGACGGCTGGTCTCGCGCGCGACGCGCGCTCAGTGCTCCTGCGGCTGCTCGACTATCTCAAGGGCTTGCAGGTCACCGTCTTCATGAACAGCCTTACTCACGACGGGAACGCCATAGAACAAAGCGAAGTCGAGATTTCCTCGCTGATCGACACCTGGCTCTTCGTTCGCGATATTGAGCTCGGCGGGGAGCGCAATCGCGGGATGTACATCCTCAAGTCGCGTGGCATGGCCCACTCCAACCAAATCCGCGAGTTCGTGCTCGGCCCGCAAGGCGTCGAATTGGTGGACGTGTACTTGGGTCCTGCGGGCGTGCTCACCGGCTCGGCGCGGATCGCGCAAGCGGCGATGGAGCGTGAGGGAGAGACTGCCGGACGGCGGGATCTGAAGCGCCAGCAGGCCGAGATGCTGTCCAAACGAAAAGCGTTGGAGGCACAGATTGCCGCTCTGCAGGCGCAGATCGTCTCGCAGGACCAAGCGACCGAACATTTGATCGCCGATACCCAAGCGAACGAGTCGCGGGGTCAACTGGAACGGCGCGCCATGGCCGTGAGTCGAAAGGCGGATTCCGCCGGCGCGCGAAGCAACGGTAAAGATTCAAGCAAGTGACGAAGAAACGCCTGCCACGAGTCAAAGCTGCTGCTGTCCCTGCGAACCGTTGTGGGTGGAACCTGCGTCTATATGTGGCCGGCCGAACACCGAAGTCCGTCACCGCGTTCGAGAACTTGAAGCGGATTTGCGAGATCCACCTCAGCGGTCAATATGAAATTGACATCATCGATTTGATCGAGCATCCGCAACTCGCCAAAGGCGATCAGATCCTCGCACTTCCTACCCTGGTGCGGCGGCTGCCCGAACCCATCAAGAAGATCATCGGTGACTTGTCCAACACCGAGCGAGTGCTGGTCGGGTTAGATATTCGCCCTCAGGCGTAGCGAGAATCCTGCGAGCAGGATGGATTTCCGTGTCCCACAAAGCAAAAGATAGCGGCGAAAATGGCCTTGGCATCTCGGCCAGGGCTTTTCAGCGGGCCGTGGCAGACAATCCGCGTGCACATTTCGTGCTCAAGCTTTATATCAGCGGCATGACGCCGCGCTCGCGCCGGGCGATCGATAATTTGCAGAAGCTGTGCGCGGAACATCTTATGGGCGGCTACGATTTGGAGATCGTTGACATCTACCAGCAGCCCGGCCTAGCCAAAGGTGCGCAGATCATCGCCGCTCCCACTTTGGTGAAGACATTGCCCCTGCCGCTGCGCCGGGTCATCGGGGATCTGAGCGATCCAGGGCGGATTCTCCTCGTGCTCGGCGTCATGCCGGCAGCGGCGGGACGAGCGTCGCCGTGATGGCGCCAACGACTGCGGACGGCCTGCATCAAGCGCTCGTGCAGTGCCGCGAGGACAACGAATTACTGCGCGCGGAGCTCGAGGAGGCACGAGAAACTCTCGCAGCCATCCAGAGCGGCGCCGTGGATGCGCTGGTCGTCGACACGCCGGACGGGCAACGCGTCTACACCTTGGAGGGAGCCGAGTACGTCTATCGGACCCTCATCGAGCGTATGCAGGAGGGCGCCGTCATTCTCACCTGCGAGGGCACCATCCACTACTGCAATCGCCGGTTTGCGGATTTGATCAAAATGCCGCTCGAGAAAGTGGTGGGGCGCCCTTTTGCCGATTGGGTGGATGCGGCAGACCATCCGGCATTGAATGCGCTGCTCACGAACGGCGTCGACCGACTCGAGTTGCTGCTCCACGCGCACGATGGCGCCACGACACCGACGATGGTGTCGATCGCGGCCGTGCCGGAATCCAGTTTGAGCGGGAGGTGCCTCGTGGTGACGGACCTCACGGAGCGGCTTCGGGATCAGGCGCGACTAGCCGAGGCCGAGAGGCTGCTTTGGCAGTCCCAGAAGCTCGATGCCATCGGTCAATTGACGGGCGGGATTGCGCACGATTTCAACAATCTGCTGATGGTGATCGCCGGAGGCGTGAGCCTCCTCGAGCGGCCTGGGGACGCTGGAAGGCGTCTGCGCGTCCTCGCTCAAATGCGCCATGCCACTGAGCGAGGTGCATCCTTGAGCCGAAAATTGTTGGCCTTTTCACGACGTCAGCCTCTCAATCCTGAGCCTGTGGACCTGCGCCGGCAGATCGATGGTATGCGCGAGCTGCTGGATCGCACCTTGCGGGGTGACGTCGAGGTGAAGACGGAACTCGCCGACGATCTGTGGCCCATCAAAGTGGATGCGGCAGAATGGGAACTGGTCGTATTGAATTTGTGCGTGAATGCGCGCGACGCGATGCCCGATGGTGGGGTCATCACCATCGGTGGTAGAAATGCCTCGCAGGTCAGGCACGGCGAGCTTGCAGGCGATTTCGTCGTGGTCAGCGTTCGCGACACGGGCACGGGGATGTCGGCCGACGTGCTCACGCATATCTTCGAGCCCTTCTTCACCACCAAGGAAATCGGCAAGGGGTCAGGCCTCGGCCTGGCCCAAGTCTACGGATTCACGCAGCAGTCGGGCGGGACGATCACCGTGGCCAGCGTCGTGGGGGGCGGCACGACCGTGACCATGCTGCTGCCGCGAACCACCGATTCACCCGCGGAACCCGTGCCTCGCCGTCCCGACAGTACGGCCAGGCCGAATGGCCGATTGGGCTCGATTCTGCTCGTCGAGGACAACGATGAAGTGGCCATGCTCGTCAGCGAAATGCTCCGCGAATTGGGCTACCAAGTGACGCGCGCCGCGAGCGCCCAAGGCGCGCTCGGCGCATTGGCTGACGAGCGCGAAATCGATCTCGTGTTTTCCGACATCATGATGCCCGGTACCATGAACGGCATGGAGTTGGCGCGGGAAGTGCGGCGACGGCGGCCAGGCGCGCCGATTTTGCTGACGACCGGATTTGCCGGAGCGGCCGTACAAGACGGCGAGGTGGGGGACATCGAGATCTTGAGCAAGCCGTACGCGATCGAGGCCTTGGCTGCCGCATTGCGCGTGGCGTTAGGCGAGCATGCCTCTCTCTAAGTCCGTAGTGCGACCGCGGGTTTCAGCATCATTGCAAGCCAAGCACTCAATTGATCAATCGTACGCGACGCAACAGATCGCTGAATCGAGGGTCCTTGCGCAGAGAGTCGAGCCGTGGATCGATGTTGAGATAGGTCATCCATCCTGACCGCTCCTGGTAGGCGAGAGCCAGGTGTCCCAGCGCTTGGTCTGTCCATCCCAGTCCCGCACACACCAGGGCGATATCGTATGCAGGCACATAGACGCATGTGGCGCGGGTAGGTGACCGAGCGCTGCGCTCGCGAAGGTAACCTCGCCGGACATTGTCACCGCGACCTGCAACTCCTCCACCGCCCGGTCAATCTGGCCGAGCTGCTCGTAGGCGAGGCCAAAAAAATAGGCGGGCCAAAATGAATTGGGATGCAGTTCGCTGGTTTTCCAGCACTGCTCAACCGCCTGTTCGAACTGACGCGCGAACTGATAATGCCATGCCAGGTTCTCGGCGGCCGGGCCGATGTTGATAAAGGGTAAGACGGCAATGGAGGGCATTCGCTGGCCGGCTCGACCTTCAGCGCCGAGTTGGATGTCGGCTCGTTGCTGCTGTGCCTGCTGCGCAAGCTTCAGTAACCGATCGCGGGCAGCGGGCTCGTTCTTGAGCCGCAGCACTGGGAGGAAACGAGCTTGTACCGTCGCGAGGTTCGGCAAGCGCAAATTCTGCTCGAGGCGGCTAATTTGCGCATCGCTGTAACCCACGGCGATCGACAGCGACGTCTGCGTCAAACCCGCGCGCCGTCGAAGATAGCGAAGCAACTCGCCGAAGGTGGTGAGACGCTCGAGTATTTCCGGGGGAATCGCTACATCCATGTCCCATATCATCCTGGGTCGCGGAAGACCGAAAGCCGTCAGGTGGCGGGTATTTTTCTCTGTTGGAGAATTGGCACGCAGAGACCGTTTTTTTGTCGAGTAAATGAAGAAAAACACTAAGGGTTCTATTGGGCGGCGCCTTGGCCGCATCAATCGTCGGCGGACTCGCGATGGCGACTCCCACGATCGGCGCCTGGTACAACGTCATTCTATCGAAGGGCACGGCGAATCACGACATCCATGCCCACGCCCATGTTGCACTGCCCGGTACCGAGGAGGGCTTCAGAGCCGAGTTGGAAACGGAAGGGGCAGCAAACGTCATTCAGCAAGAAATCAAGTTTTCCCCCGGCGGCACCACCGGCGGGCATACCCACCCCGGGATCCTACTGCTCAGCTTGGCCGCCGATTCCGGTCCCGTGGATTGGTACGATGCGGAGTGCGAGAAGCGGGTTTACAATGCGGGCGACTCGTGGACCGAGGGAACGAAATTGCACGATGTGGTCAACAGCGCTCAATGGATGCGCACTTCCTGGTCACGTATGTCGTTGCGAAAGGAATCAGCAAGCGCACGGATGAAGCCGCGCCGGCTTGCGCGGCCGCGGCCGGATTGCAATAGCCGAGGCGCTGTGCTGCAACCGCTCTTGAGTCTAACCATGCCCGGAAACGAGAACCAGTTTCGTTTCCGGGCACGGCACCTTGCTCGTGAAGGGCTGGCCGCATCGCAGGTGACGCAATGAATGAGATAGGGGTTCGAATGATCCAGAGGCCTGCATGGTGGCTTTTCCTGCTGACGTACTTGAGTGTATGTCCTTATCCTGTGGCCGTGCCGGAACCCGCACGCAAACCGCCCGCGACTCGACAGGAGCTCATCGGGGCATGGCAGCTCGTGAGCATCCAATGGGTAGGACCCAACGTTCGGACCACCGATCCGTTTTTCAACGCCGATACGACGGGTATTCTCATCTATGACCCGTCCGGATGGATGAGCGTTCAAATCGCGGGGCAACCTCGGCCGTCGATGGACGCTCCTGTCTCTCGACCCGCCGGTCCTCACGCGCTCGAAACCGCGCAGATAGAGGCGGCGGTGCTCGACACGTATTATGCCTACGCCGGCCAATGGAAGTATGACCGAGCGACAGCGACGGTCAGCCACAACGTCAAGACAGCTCTCATTCCCGGAGAAATCGGTCTCCGCTATTCCCAGACCGTCAGCCTCGAGGGCGGAAATCTCACCTTCACGAGTCCACGAAACGCGCCCGGTGGCGTGACGTTTCAAGAGAAAGTCTGGACGCGTCTGGTGCGAGATGATTCAGACCACCCGCCCCGTTAGGCCCAGGAATCCCCTACATACGGGCATAGGCGGCTAATCCTAGGCCCACGAACTCCAGCAGGCGTTTGACCCGCGGCGCGCGCGGCGCGCGCGGCACGCCTCTGAGCCGCGGAGGATAGTCCGTCGATGCAGCCGATCAGATTGAGCAGCGTCGTCTTGCCGCTGCCGGACGGGCCAGAGATGACTTGAAGCAATTGCCCCGAACGATCAGATCCACGGAACGCACTGCGTGAACCTCGATGGCACCCAAACGGTAGCTCTTGACCACCCCGGTAAGGACTACGGCTTCCATGCGACTGCCTCCGACTGTGTCGCACGTGAAGGTGTCGATACTCATCTCGTTGGCAATTGGCGTTTTAGTTGCAGCAATTCATCGAGCGATTACGCGCCTAAGCCAGTCGAATTTTATTTAAAGGCGTGCCTGGGCATCGCTAGATATTGAGATAGGGGAGCCGCTGTCATCGTCCTTGCGGAAGCCGCTTGGAGATTCGCGGAGAGACGAGCAACTTGATGGTGGTCGATCGAATGTGACGCGAATAAAAATTGTCTCTGACTCTCACGAGTCGGATATCAGTACGCTCTGGCAACGCGTCAGCGACTTGCCCCGGCCCTTCCACGATTTCAGCGGCCGCATCGCACTGGATCACGACGGCGCGGATGCCCCTCCTACATCCTGATTGTTCAAACGGGTCGTTCAATCGCCTTCGAAATCGTCTCCGCTTTCGGAATCGTCACGTCGACAATCTTCCGGGCCTTCAGTAAAGGTCGCTGTCACCGAGTCGGTGCCGGTATTGTTGCCAAGCGCAAGCGTCACCGGCACCGGATTGGGAAGGCCGGTCAAGCTGATATCCCTACCACGTATGCAAACCTGATACTTCTTGGCAACTTTTGGCTGAATATGCGCGAGCACCTTGACGCCGCCAATCAGACCGTTGAAGGCAAAACCGCCGCGTCCGTTCGGCTTGAATGAGCCGGCAGGAATGGTGAGACTGACAGCGCCGATCTTCAGCGAAACGACTTCGGCGCCAGGGTCGAACACCTTGCTCTTGGCGCCCAAGGCCAAGCGGGCGACAAAGCTGAAGCTTCTATAGGGTTCGGTTTCGGTTGCGATCGTCAGGCGCGGCGTGAAGCTGGCAAATGGCACAGAGTTCGGAGTCAGTAAATAAGCCTCGGTTCTGCCGGTACGACTGTCAATCCCATCCGCGGCGATCCAGCCGTTGTCATTGATCGCAGCGGCACTCGTCAGCGTGATGTAACGTGCCAGGGCGGGGCTGATCTGGGTGTTCAAGTCGACGGCGGTGGTACCGTTCCAGAGCGTGGCGTGAGTGGCAGCGAAGTCTGCGGTGTACGCGTAGCCCACCACCTGTCCCGCGTTGTTGATGCCGTTGGCATAACTGGCGGTCCCCCCCGACGCGCCAGGACCAAGGTCGGTCGGGGTGGTGGTGTCGTTCCAGAGCACGGCGTGATAGACGAGGTTGTCGGTGAGCGAGGTGCCCACTACCTGTCCGGCGCTGTTGATGCCGGTGGCATAGCTAATTTGGTCATGGGGCCCGGGGCCGAGGGTGCCGAGTTCGGTCGGGATGGTGGTGTTGGTGTCCCAGTGCAAGGCAAACCGGAAGTGGGGGGTGCCACCCGAGTAGCTACCCACCACCTCTCCGGCGTTGTTGATGCCGGCGGCATCGCTGAAAGTACTAGGGTTGCCGAGGTCAGTCGCCGTGGTGCCGTTCCAGAGCGTCGCCTGAGTGGAAAAGGTGCCGGTCAACGAAGAGCCCACCACCTGTCCGGCGTCGTTGATGCCGCTGGCAAAACTGGTGGTCCCGGGCGGCGCATCACGGCTAAGATCGGTCCGGATCGTGCCGTTCCAGAGCGTGGCGTGTGCGCCATCGCCGCCCACCACCTGTCCGGCGTTGTTGATGCCGGCGGCAAGACCATAGCCAAGGTCGGTCGGGGTCGTGCCGTTCCAGAGAGCGGCGTGAGTGGAAAAGTCGCCGGTCAACGAAGAGCCCACCACCTGTCCGGCGTTGTTGATGCCATTGGCGTGGCTTTCGTTCCCGCCAAGGGTTCCGAGGTCGACTACCTGATAGAATTGAGCACCGGCCGTGTGGGGCAAGCCGAGCAGTATTGATAGTGTCAAAAGGTGAGCCGAGCAGTTCCATGCGGGCATTTCGTGTCTCCCAAGTCAAGAGTCACTACTTCTTGCATCTAGGCGACCCAGTCATTCGATCCGAATGACCCGTCGGTGTCTTCGCTTGTCCTTTTGCGAGCTTCGGAGCTACACCCATCCGAGCGGCATTTCTATTTTGTCACGGTGGTTAGCAGGTGTGCAACATCCGCAACTAGGGGTTACCCTGAAACTGTCCGTTTTGCCCACGAAATCGACAGCGGATAAATTGTAGCGTCAACACGCGTCGAGGCAGGCGCGTTAGGTGCTGTATGCCCGGCACTGTGTAGTCCCTGGCGAACGTGACATCGAAGACTGGGTTCGGCGTGCGATTTATTTGGTGGAGTTGCAGGATCGGCGACACCTGAATGAGGAGGTGTCGGCGAACGTACGCGATAACTTGGCTGAACCAGTTCCGAAACGATGGCGCAATCGCGGCCGTAGCAACTCACAAACATTTTCCGGCGGAGCGACACCTTCAGACTTTCGCTGATCTCGCCTAGTGCGGCGGCTGTGCCCTCCTCCCTACTCGCAGCCCTCAGCGTCGGAGTGATCTTTGTCACAGTGATCTTTGTCACGCTGATCTTTGTCACGCTGATCTTTGTCACACTCTTTGTCACAGTGATCTTTGTCACAGTGATCTTCGTCACATGGCACAGGCCTCGGAGTCAGCAAATAGGCCTCGGTTCTGCCGGTCTGACTGTTGACCCCATTCGCGGCGATCCAGCCGTTGTCATTTATCGCAGTGGCTTCCGTCAGCGTGATGTAACGTGCGAGAGTGGGGCTGATCTGGGTATTCAAATCGACGGCGATGGTGCCGTTCCAGAGCGTGGCGTGATTGGCCACGTCGCCGGCGGTGGTCGCAAAACCCACCACCTGTCCGGACTTGTTGATGCCGTTGGCACCGCTAAAGTTCCCGCCCGACGCGCCAGGGCCAAGGTCGGTCGGGGTGGTGGTGTCGTTCCAGAGCTCGGCGCGAAAGACCGAGTTGTCGGTGAGCGAGGAGGCCACCACCTGTCCGGCGCTGTTGATGCCGGTGACAAAGCTAATTGGGCCGAGGTTGCCGAGTTCGGTCGGGATGGTGGTGTTGGTGTTCCACTGCAACGCAGCCTGGAAGTCGGGGCCCCCATACCCGTAGTCGCCCACCACCTCTCCGGCGTTGTTGATGCCAGTGGCTTCGCTGACAGTATTGGTGTTGCCGAGGTCAGTCGCGGTGGTGCCGTTCCAGAGCGTGGCGTGAGTGGCGAAGTCGCCAGCGGTGTGAGTGTAGCCCACCACCTGCCCGGCGTCGTTGATGCCGTAGGCAGCCGAGTCCACGCCCGATGCACCATGGCTAAGGTCGGTCGGGATCATCCCCTTCCAGCGCGTGGCGTGACTGGTCCCGCTGGTGGTGTCAGCGTAGCCCACCACCACTCCGGCGTTGTTGATACCGGTGGCATAACTATTGGTCCCGCCCGACGCGCCAGGGCCAAGGTCGGTCGGAATCGTGCCGTTCCAGCGCGTGGCGTGAATGGCCCCGCTTGTGGTTTTCGCGTAGCCTGCTACTTGCCCGGTGTTGTTGATGCCGGTGGCTTGGCTTTCATTTCCGCCAAGGGTGCCGAGGTCGACTAGCTGATAGGACTGAGCACCGGCCGTGTGGGCCAAGCCGAGCAAACTGAGCAGGATTGATAGTCTCAGCAGGTGAGTCGGGTAGTACCCTGCGGGCATTTCGTGTCTCCCTAGTCAAGAGTCATTACTTCTTGCTTGCATCCAATCGACCGACCGAGTTCATTACATCCGAATGACAGTCCGCCTGACTATTGAGCGAACAAATCCCACGGTGGTCATCACCCCTTCCAAGAGACATTACGCCTTCATATCCGTGCGCACAACCATAATATTGAGGACGACAAGGTTCGGCGCGCGCGATGTGAGTTCTCCTTTAAAGGACGTTCGACGCGTAAACTTCAGTCTTCTGCCGAAGGCGATTCGGGATGCGGGCATTTCCATGATCGAGCGCAAGCTGGCAACCGGGCCCGCCACGGATTTAGTGACAATCTCGGACACCGATTGGCATCAGGCGTGCGGGCGTTCAAATGCCATACAGAGACTCGCCGAGCATTCGGGGCGATCGGGCGTAAGGTAAAGGCCGCCAAATGTTCGATGCCACCGACCGCACCGTCAGGAGTTGGTTCGCTGTCTACCGTGAGCGTCGCCGACGTCGTCGCATTGGCGTCGAACTAGCGGATGATGACAATGGCAGGGCCGACGACGCCGACCCTGCCACTCAGGAGCGTATCAGGCGCTAGGGTGTCATCTTAGTAATTCGCGTCGACCAGTTTCCGTAGAAGCCGCGGGTGTTGCCA
>JALYHU010000103.1 GCA_030776345.1 Pseudomonadota bacterium
CGCGGCAGGTCATCGAGCCCGCTCTCGCCATGCGCGGCGATCTTTTTGCGCATGCTCTTGGTCCAGTACTTGGAGATGTGATTCGCGATGCCGCTGATGGCCTCCTCGCGCACGGGTTCGGCCCGAAAGAAATTGCCGATGTCGTTCGCCATGCGCACCAAGTGATCGGCGGCGCCGTGGGGGGCACCGTGCCCAGCAAGGCCGCCGTTCGGGGCGGCGCTCTCACTGCTGCGCGGCGCGCTGCCGGGCATGTCGCCGCTCACGCCGACGGCCTATTTGGCGACGAAAACATCGGCGCTTTTCAACAGCGATTCCTGAGTATCGCTGAACTCGCGGAATCGCTTCTGCCACTCGGAAGGCTGGCTGACGCGCGTCGCTTGCACGGCCGTGACCTTGTATTCGGGGCAATTCGTCGCCCAGTCCGAGTTATCGGTGGTGATGACATTGGCGCCCGACTCGGGAAAGTGAAACGTGGTGTACACCACACCCGGTTGCACGCGCTCCGTGACCCGCGCGCGCAGCACGGTGTCGCCCGCGCGGCTCGCGATGCCCACCCAGTCACCCTCCGCAATACCCCGTTCGTCGGCATCGTGCGGATGGATCTCCAAACGGTCCTCGTCGTGCCAGCGGTTGTTTTCCGTGCGCCGCGTCTGCGCGCCCACGTTGTACTGGCTCAAGATGCGGCCCGTGGTCAATATCAACGGAAAACGTGCATTGACTTTCTCATGCGTCGGCACGTACTCGGTCACCAAGAACTTGCCCTTGCCGCGAACGAATTCGCCCACGTGCATGGTCGGGGTACCGTCGGGATGCGCCGCATTGCAGGGCCACTGGATGCTGCCCAGCTCATCGATGCGGTCAAAGCTCACGCCCGTGAAAGTCGGCGTCAAGCGTGCGATTTCATCCATGATCTGCGACGGATGAGCGTAGTTCATCGGGTAGCCCACCGCATTGGCGAGCAGCTGAGTGATCTCCCAGTCGGCGTAACCGGATTTTGGCTGCATCACCTTGCGCACCCGGGAGATACGGCGCTCGGCGTTGGTGAACGTACCGTCCTTCTCGAGGAAGGAGGAGCCGGGCAGGAACACATGCGCAAATTTGGCGGACTCGTTCAGGAACAAATCCTGCACGATGATGCACTCCATGGACGTCAGGGCTGCGGTGACGTGCTGCGTATTGGGGTCCGACTGCGCGATGTCCTCGCCTTCGATGTACAGGCCCTTGAACTCGCCATCGAGAGCGGCCTCGAACATGTTGGGGATGCGCAGCCCCGGTTCGTTCTGCAGCGGTACGCCCCATGCCCCCTCGAATAGCTGCCGCACCGTGTCGTCCGACACGTGGCGGTAGCCGGGGAATTCGTGCGGGAAGGAACCCATGTCGCAGGACCCCTGCACATTGTTCTGACCCCGCAGCGGATTGACGCCGACGCCCTCGCGGCCGAGGTTGCCGGTCGCCATGGCGAGGTTCGCGATGCCCATCACCGTGGTGGAACCTTGGCTGTGCTCCGTGACCCCGAGACCGTAGTAAATCGCGCCGTTGCCCCCGGTGGCGTACAGGCGGGCGGCCGCGCGCACGTCGGCCGCGGCCACGCCCGTGACGGACTCCATCGCTTCCGGCGAATTGCTTTCTTGCGCCACGAAGTTGCGCCACTTGTCGAACGATGGCATCTCGCAACGCTCGCGGACGAATGCCTCGTTCACCAGACCTTCGGTGACGATCACGTGGGCGAGCGAATTGATGAGTGCGACGTTCGTGCCCGGGCGCAGTTTCAAGTGCTGCTGCGCCTCGATGTGCGGCGTGCGTACCAGATCGATGCGCCGCGGATCGGCGACGATCAGGCGCGCTCCTTGGCGCAGGCGGCGCTTCATCTGCGACGCGAATACCGGATGGCCGTCGGTGGGATTCGCGCCGATCACGAAGATGACATCGGCTTTCATCACCGAGTCGAAATTCTGCGTCCCCGCCGACTCGCCCAAGGTGCTCTTGAGGCCGTAGCCGGTCGGCGAATGGCACACCCGCGCACAAGTGTCGACGTTGTTGTTGCCGAAGCCGGCGCGCACCAGCTTCTGCACGAGGTAGGTTTCCTCGTTGCTGCAGCGTGAGGACGTGATGGCGCCGATGGAATCGCGGCCATACTTGCCCTGAATGCGCTTCAGTTCCGAAGCCGCATACCCGATCGCTTCCTCCCAAGAGACTTCGCGCCACGGGTCGGTGATGTTCGAGCGGATCATGGGCTTGACGATGCGATCGGAATGCGTCGCATAACCGATGGCAAAACGCCCCTTGACGCAGGAGTGCCCGTGATTGGCATGACCGTCCTTGTTGGGCACCATGCGCACCAGTTCCTCGCCCTGCATCTCGGCGCGGAAGGAGCAGCCCACGCCGCAATAGGCGCAGGTGGTTATCACGCTGTGCTCGGCTTGGCCCTTTTCGATCAACGTGTTCTCGGAGAGCGTCGCGGTCGGACAGGCCTGTACGCAGGCCCCGCAGGAGACGCACTCCGAGTCCATGAACGATACGTTTTGGCTGGCCGCCACTTGCGAGTCGAAGCCCCGCCCCTGGATGGTGAGCGCCAAGGTGCCTTGCTGCTCATCGCAGGCGCGCACGCAGCGCGAACACACGATGCACTTGCTGGCATCGAACGTGAAATACGGATTGCTGGTGTCCTTCTCGGCTTTGAGGTGGTTCGCTCCTTCGTAGCCGTAACGCACTTCGCGCAAACCCACCACGCCCGCCATGTCCTGCAGCTCGCAGTGTCCGTTCGCCGGGCAGGTCAGGCAGTCGAGCGGATGATCGGAGATGTACAGCTCCATCACGCCGCGGCGGATGTCGGCGATCTGTTTATTCTGGGTGCTGACCTTCATGCCCTGCGCCACCGGTGTGGTGCAGGAAGCGGGCAGGCCCTTCATGCCTTCGATTTGGACCAGGCACAGCCGGCAGGAGCCGAACGCCTCCAATTGCTCGGTGGCGCATAGCTTGGGGATCGCGATCTCCGAAAGCGCGGCAGCGCGCATCACCGAAGTACCCGCGGGCACGGTGACTTCGCGGCCGTCGATGGTGAGGGTCACCAACTGGGCGCTTTCTCGTGGCGGCGTCCCGTAGTCCGTCTCGACAATGGATAACATGAGCTGTTCCTCGCAACCTTAGGCGTTGGCGCTTTGCGCCCGTACCGGTTTGACAAAATCCTCGGAAAAATGGTTCAGAGCCGACAGCACAGGGTACGGCGTCAAGCCCCCCAACGCGCACAGTGAACCGTAGGTGAGCGTTTCGCACAAGTCGCGCAGAATCGCTTCCTGCCTTGCCGCATTCTCACCGGCCACCAACCGGTCGATGACTTCGACCCCGCGCGTCGAGCCGATACGGCAGGGAGTGCACTTGCCGCATGACTCGATGGCGCAAAACTCCATCGCGTAACGCGCCTGCGCCGCCATATCGACGGTGTCGTCGAAGACCACGATACCGCCGTGCCCGAGCATGCCCTTGATGGCTGCGAACGCTTCATAGTCCAGGGGGGTATCGAACTGCGACTCCGGCACATACGCGCCCAGCGGCCCGCCTACCTGAACCGCACGGATGGGCCTGCCGCTCAGGCTGCCGCCGCCGTAGTCGTACATCAATTCGCGCAGGGTCATGCCGAACGCAATTTCCACCAGCCCGCCGTACTTGACGTTGCCGGCCAATTGCATGGGCAGCGTGCCGCGCGACCGGCCCATACCGAACTGCTGGTAGTACTCCGCCCCCCGATCCAGAATGATGGGCACCGAGGCAAAAGTGATGACGTTGTTGATGACGGTAGGTTTGCCGAATAAGCCCTCGATCGCCGGCAGGGGGGGCTTGAAGCGCACCTGGCCGCGCTTGCCCTCCAAGGACTCCAACAGCGAGGTCTCCTCGCCGCAGATGTAAGCACCGGCCCCCATGCGCACTTCCAGGTCGAAGCGCCGGCCGCTGCCTTGGATGTTCTCTCCGAGATAATTTGCCGCGCAGGCGGCCGCGATGGCGGCCTCGAGCGCCTCCTTGGCGTCCGGATATTCCCAACGCAAGTAGATGTAACCGCGCGTGGCACCGGTGGCCAGCCCCGCGATGGTCATCCCCTCGATCAGCACGAAGGGGTCGCCCTCCATCAGCATGCGATCGGAAAAAGTGCCGGAGTCACCCTCATCGGCATTGCAAACGATGTATTTTTGGCTGCCGGCCGCGCCCAACACCGTTTTCCACTTGATCCCCGCCGGGAAGGCCGCGCCGCCGCGGCCACGAAGGCCTGAGGCGGTGACTTTCGCAACGATGTCGGCCGGTGCCATTTGCAGTGCAGCAGTGAGCCCCCGGTAGCCGCCATGGGCGACGTAGTCGGCCGGGCTGCGGGGGTCGGTGATTCCGACGCGGGCAAAGGTCAGCCGCTCCTGCTTCTTGAGATACGGAATGTCGTCGGTGATGCCCAGCGCCAGGGCATGCGCATTGCCCGAGGTGAACCCCGCATCGAACAGCCCGGCGACATCTTCCACTCGTACCGGCCCGTAGGCGCGGCGGATGCCCGCCACCTCCACTTCCACCAGCGGCTCCAGCCACAACAGTCCCCGGGAGCCATTGCGCACCAACGCGAGCGGCATCCCGCGCCGCTCGGCCTCGGCCGCGATCGCCCGGGCCGTTTCGTCGGCGCCCACGGCCAGCGCGGAGGCGTCGCGTGGCACGAAAATTTTGAGCGCGCTCACGCGGACTCCCGCGCCTGCGCCATGAGCGCATCGAAACGCTCGGCGGTGACCCGTCCTTTGAGCTTCGCGTCGATCATCATCGAGGGGCCCAAGGCGCAATTGCCCAGACAGTAGACCGGTTCGAGGCTGATGGCCTGGTCCGCCGTCGTACCATGAAAATCAATGCCCAAGCTGCGCTTGGCGTGCTCCTCGAGCGCAATGGCCCCCACCGCCTGACAGGCCTCGGCCCGGCACAAATGCACCACATGACGGCCCGGGGGGTGTTGTCTAAAATAATGGTAAAAGGTCACCACGCCATGCACTTCCGCCACCGACAAGTTCAGCTCCCGCGCCATCAACGGCACGGCATCCTTGGGCACGAAGCCCAGCGACTCTTGCACCGCGTGGCAGATGGGCAGCAGCGCGCCCGGGAGCGATTTCAGACGGGCACAGGCATCTAGGACGGCGGCCCGCTCCGGGGGCGTCAATGCCGAGGCCGGCTCGACCTTGATGGGGATGACGCGCCGCGGCGATTGGTTATTCATGAGACTCGTGGTGATTCATGACACTC
>JALYHU010000104.1 GCA_030776345.1 Pseudomonadota bacterium
CTCCCGGTCCATCGTGGAGATGGCGTACGCGGCATCGAACTTGCGCTGCGGGATGGGGGTCGCGGTGACCACCACCTCCTCGAGCAACAGCCCGTCGGAACCCGCATCGGCGGCGGTTGCAGCCGCGCTGCCACCGACCGTGGCGGCCGCGCTTTGCGCCTGCGCGCCATAGCCGCTCAGCAGTGCCGCAACGGCCCAGCCCGCCAGGCGCAGAGGGCGCCCACATGTGGAAACTCTACTCATGGTCTTCCCCCTCATCGTTATTCGGCGTTTATGCGTAATGGTTGCGCTACCATTCTAGAGCGAATCATGTTTTTTGCAAGAACTATGATTGCGCTACCATTAAGTCGCTTCAGTCCGCCCTGGGACGGCGCCTCATCCAACCATGTCTTCCAGTTCCGTGCCGCGTGTCTCCTGCACCGCGTGAATCACGAAAAAGATGGAGATGAAGGCGCAAGCCGCATAGAAACCATAGGTGGTCGGCAGGCCGATGGACTTGGCCAACACGGGAAAACTCACGCTGATGACAAAGTTGGCTATCCACTGCGCCGCACCGCTGATGGCCAGCGCCGATCCGCGAATCTGATTCGGGAACATCTCGCCTAGCATCACCCACATTACAGGACCCCAACTTATGTTGAAGAAAATGACGTAGAGATTCGCGCTTATCAGCGCGAGGATGCCCACCCGGGGCGCCAAATGCAGCGCGCCCCCGACGAACTCTCCGGTACCAAAAGCCAAGGTCAACATCCCGAGTGTCATCGCCATCCCAACTGAGCCAACGAGCAACAAGGGCCTTCTTCCGATGCGATCAATCAGCAATATCGCCGTCACGCAAGCGCCAATCGAGAGCGTACCGCTCAAGATGTTGATTTTGAGTGAATCGGACTCGCTGAATCCCACCGCCTGCCACAGGACGGCACCGTAGTAAAACACCACGTTGATACCAACCAGCTGCTGGAAGATGGCAAGCCCGATTCCCACCCAAACGATTTTGCGCAATCGCCCCGTTGACCGATCGATTAAATCAGCTAAGCGTGGCGCATGGTCGGATGCCAAGGAGTGCTTGATCTCCAGAGTCTTGGAGTCGGACGTCACGGAACCAAACAGGCGCGACAGCACCGCCTTGGCATCCTGGTCGCGGCCGCACGCGACCAGATACCGCGGACTTTCGGGGATCGAGAGCAGAGTCAATAGGAACACGCTCGCCGGAATGACCTGCATCCAGAACATCCAGCGCCAGGCCGCATAATCCAACCAGAACAGGTCGGTGGATTTACCCGCGCTATGGGCCAGCCAATAGTTGGCGAGAAACGCTCCCGTTAAGCCCGCGATGATCATGACCTGCTGCAAACTGGAGAGGCGCCCTCGCATACTGGCCGGGGTCACTTCGCTGATATAGGCGGGCGACAGCACACTCGCGGCGCCCACACCCACTCCGGCAGCAAAACGCGCGGCTACCATCATCAGCGCGGAATTCGCCGCGCCCGCCGCCAGTGCGCTCAATATGAACAGTGCCGCCGCGGTCAGCATGACCCTTCGTCGACCCCATATATCGGCCAACCGCCCTGCCATGAAGGCGCCCACCGCGCAGCCGGGGAGCAAGGCGCTGACCGTGATGCCGATCCATGCCTCGCTCAAGTGAAACGTGCGCTTCAGTCCCTCCTGAGTTCCATTGATGACGCCGCTGTCGTAGCCGAACATGAAACCGCCGATCGTAGCGACGCCCACGATGGCGACTATTAACGGTAAGTTGATGTCCCGGTCCATTGTATTGGTCAATTGATTCCCCCTGGTTCATGGCGCGATGCTCATTGAAAGTCGTACCGTATGGTAGCGCTCCCATGTAGTATTGAGAATTGAATTATTTAGACCGCGGCGCCTAGGAGACCATAACAATGTTTTTGGGAATTGATGTGGGCACCTCATCGGTGAAAGCCGTCCTGGTGGATGACACCGGGGGCGTCGTCGATCAAGCCAGCGCACCTTTGACCCTATCTCGCCCCCGTCCTTTGTGGGCGGAGCAGGATCCCGTCGACTGGTGGGATGCCACCAACAGGGCCGTGAGCGATTTACGATTGTCGCTGCGTAGCGGCGTGCGTGCCATCGGTCTATCCGGGCAGATGCACGGCGCCGCCTTGTTGGACAGGGACGATCGTGCGCTGCGCCCCGCCATTTTGTGGAATGACGGCCGCAGCGCCGCGCAATGCGCTCTGCTCGAAACGGCGGTGCCGGAGATGATGCGGATAACGGGCAATCGAGCCATGCCCGGGTTCACAGCGCCCAAACTGCTGTGGGTACGCGAGCACGAGCCCCATACTTTCTTCCAAACTGCCAAGGTATTGCTGCCCAAGGACTATGTCCGTTTGCGCATGACGGGAGACACTGCATCGGATATGTCGGATAGCGCCGGGACGTTGTGGATGGATGTGGCGAGGCGCCAGTGGTCTGAGGTTATGCTGTCGGCCACGGGCCTCGACTCGTCACACATGCCTGTTTTGTTCGAGGGCAATCAGATCACGGGCGAACTACGCGCCGAAGTCGCCGTAGCGTGGGGAATGGCGCGAGTTCCGGTGGTGGCGGGCGGCGGCGACAACGCCGCGGGCGCCATCGGTGTGGGTGTGGTGCGCCCTGGGGAGGCGTTTATATCCCTCGGCACTTCCGGCACTTTGTTTCTCGTCAATGATGGTTATCGACCCAATCCCGCGGGCGGTATCCACACGTTTTGCCATGCGGTGCCCCACCAATGGCATCAAATGTCGGTGATCCTGAGTGCCGCGAACTGCGTCGACTGGGCCGCCCGCCTCTGCGGTCTCGCCGATGCGGGTGCGCTTTTCGCGCTGGTCGAGGCGAACGACACGCCGGCGAGTAGCGAAGTCTTCCTGCCCTACCTGTCCGGCGAGCGCACACCGCACAATGACCCGCATGCCCAAGGCGTACTATTTGGCCTGACCCACGACAGCAACGCGGCAACCCTAGGCCGAGCGGTGCTGGAGGGCGTGGCCTTTGCCTTTCGTGATGGCATGGACGCCCTACTCGCCAGCGGCGCCAGCATCGAGTCGATTTCCGTTATCGGGGGCGGGGCACGCTCCGCATATTGGGGAAAGATATTGAGCGCGGTACTGCAGCGGCCATTGGCATACCGTGACGGAGGCGTCTTGGGTCCCGCCCATGGCGCCGCCCGACTGGCGCGCATGGCTGTTGACCATTTGAGCGTCGAGGCGGTTTGTACGCCGCCGCCCCTCCTGCATGTCGCCGAGCCAGAGGATCAATTGGCGGATCTTTACGCTCACAAAATCAAGCGCTATCGGCGCCTTTATCTCAGCCTCAAAGACTTATTTTGAAGGATCACACCATGACGCGTTCGTACTTCGCCGACATCGCCCCCATCCAGTTCGAAGGGCCGCAATCCAAGAATCCACTCGCCTTCCGCCATTACGACAGGCATCGCGTCGTGATGGGCAAGACCATGGAGGATCACCTGCGAATGGCGGTCTGCTACTGGCATAGCTTCTGCTGGGACGGCTTCGATGTCTTTGGTGCCGGCACGTTCCGCCGCCCATGGCACGGCGGGCCCCTCGATCAAGCCGCAGCCGATCTCAAGCTCGATGAAGCCTTCGAGTTCTTTATGCGTCTGGGGCTGCCGTATTTCTGCTTTCATGACGTGGATGTGATGGCACAGGCGCATAACATCCGCGAGCACGTAGCGAATTTTGCGGCCATGGTCGACCGGATCGAAGCCAAAATGTCAGCCACCGGGGTCAAAGTTTTATGGGGCACGGCCAACCTCTTCAGTCATCCTCGCTATATGGCGGGCGCCGCCAGCAACCCTGATCCCGACGTTTTTCGCTTCGCCGCCACCCAGGTGCGTCATTGCATCGAGGGCACCCATCGGCTGAAGGGCGAAAATTATGTTCTATGGGGCGGCCGCGAGGGCTATGACACTTTGCTAAACACCAATCTGAAGCAGGAGAAGAGCCAACTGGGTCGATTTATTTCGCTGGTGGTGGAGCACAAGCATAAGATCGGATTCAAGGGCGCGATCTTGATCGAGCCCAAGCCGCATGAACCTACCAAACATCAATATGACTTCGACGTCGATACCATTTACGGTTTTTTAAAGACCTACGGGTTGGAACGAGAAGTGAAGGTCAACATCGAGGCCAATCATTCCACTCTTTCCGGGCATAGCTTTGAACATGAGATCGCCATGGCAGTCGACTTGGGTATTTTCGGATCCGTCGACATGAATCGCGGTGATCCGCAAAACGGCTGGGATACCGATCAGTTTCCCAACGACGTGCGAGAAATCACGCTCGCGCTCTATTATGTATTGCAGGGCGGCGGATTCGCCAGCGGCGGCAACAACTTCGACGCCAAGGTGCGTCGTCAGAGCATCGATCCTGTGGATCTGTTCTATGGACATATCGGAGCGGTCGACGTTCTGGCACGTGGACTTCTGAATGCTGCGGCCATGATCGAGGGCGGCGAACTGAACTCGGTAGTCGAACGGCGCTATGCGGGGTGGCGCACGGAATCTGCTCAATCCATGTTGACAGGGCTCACCACACTGGCCGCCATTGCCGACTCCGGCGTGGCGGACAACGTCGCCCCGACACTGCAATCGGGGCGTCAGGAATACCTGGAAAATATCATCAGTCGTTATGTACTATGAGCGATTATGCTCGCTAAGAAAACACGCAAGGGCGTGAGGCACCGGCGCAAGCCACCTACTCCGCGCCAACAAGGCGCGCCCACCATTGCCGATGTGGCTGCCCAGGCGGGCTTCTCCCCCATGACTGTCTCGCGCGTCATCAACGGCGAGGAGAATGTGCGTCCAAGAACGCGAGAAGCGATACAGGCGGCCATCGCCGATTTGAACTACTCGCCCAATCTGGCAGCGCGTTCTTTGGCCGGTGCCGAGCAAATTCGCATAGGTCTCCTCTACAGCAATCCGAGCTCGGCGTACTTGAGCGAATTCTTGGTTGGTAGCTTGGAGCAATCCCGGCTCAGCCATGTGCAGTTGGTGGTGGAGAAATGCGATGAGAACCAGCATGAAGGCGACGTCGCCCACGAGTTATTGGCAACCGGCGTCGATGGCATCATTCTGCCGCCGCCCTTGTGCGATTCAAAGCGTATCCACTCGACACTGATCAACGCGGGAGCGCTGGCGGTGGCCGTGGCCAGCGGCCGCCCGCCCGCCGGCTTATCGGCGGTCCGCATTGACGACCAGGTGGCTGCCGCAGCCATGACGCGTCATATTCTGTCCCTGGGCCATCAACGTATCGGGTTCATTGTAGGCAATCCCAACCAGACGGCGAGCGCGCTGCGTTTGGCGGGCTTCAAGTCGGCTATGAAGGAGGCCGGCCTGGTGATCGACAAATCGCTGATCGCCCAAGGCCTGTTCACTTATCGCTCGGGCCTCGAGGCGGCCGAACAATTGCTCGGTAGTGCCAGGCCCCCCACGGCGATTTTCGCGAGCAATGACGATATGGCCGCCGCAACCGTCACCGCTGCGCATCGGCGCCATTTGGATGTGCCGAAAGATCTGACCGTCTGTGGCTTCGACGACACGGAGTTTGCGCGCTCCATGTGGCCTGAACTCACGACGATTCGCCAGCCGATCGCTGAGATGTCGCGGACCGCTGTCATGTTATTGGTACAAAACATCAGATCTCGGCGGGCCGGCAAGGATGAGGCATGCAAACAATTTTTGCTGAATTTCACGCTGGTGCACCGGGATTCAGATGGCCCGCCTCCGTCAATCCAACAGCTCCCTTCACGAACCCGCACCTTATCCGGCTCGTAGAAGATCGTTCCCAATCATGTCCCTGATTTTCGTCCCCAACGCTTCCATTGGAAATGGTTTGGTCATGATCTGCATGCCGGTTTCGAAATGCTCAGGGTTAACCACTGCGTTGGCCGCATAGCCGGTGATAAACAGCACCTTCAGTCCGGGTCGCAGCATGCAAGCGGCGTCGGCGAGTTGGAGGCCGTTCATACCACCCGGTAACCCCACATCGCTTATGAGCAGGTCGATCCGGGTGTCCAACCGCAGGAACTCGAGCCCGGAGGCGCCGTCACCCGCTTCTAGGCATGTGTATCCCAGGTCTGTCAGGACTTCAACGACCAACATCCTCAACGTCTCTTCATCATCGACGATCAATACCGTTTGACCGGGTGCCGCCCGCGCCATCGTCGCTACCTTTGCCGGACTGTCTATACGCTCCCTGTTCGCGATCAATCGAGGAAGATAAAGGCAGACCGTCGCGCCGCGGCCGACCTCCGAGTAAATGCGGACGTGGCCGCCCGATTGCCTTGCAAATCCGTAGATCATTGACAATCCGAGGCCGGTACCGAGCCCTAACGGCTTCGTGGTGAAGAATGGGTCGAACGCCCGAGAAATGACCTCCCGGGTCATGCCGGTGCCCGTGTCAGTGACGCTCAACGCAACGTACTGGCCCGCCAGAAGATCGCCCTCACGGGCCATCCGTTCATCCACTTCAAAGTTAGCGGTTTCTACCGTCAACCGACCACCATCTGGCATGGCATCGCGCGAATTGATGCACAAGTTCAACAATGCATTCTCCAGCTGGTTCTGGTCGACCTGGGTCATCCACAGGCCCTTCGTGGCGGCAATCTCCAGCCCGACTGATGGACCCACGGTGCGTCGCACGAGATCTTCGATGTCCTTTATCAAGCGATTCACGTCGGTTGGCGTTGGGGACAAGGTCTGGCGTCGTGCAAAGGCCAGTAAGCGATGAGTCAATGAAGCTGCGCGCGTAGCGGCTCCTTGTGCCGCAGTCACATAGCGATCCAGTTCGGCCGGCCGACCCTTAGCGATCCTGTTTTTCATCAACTCGAGCGCGCCCATGATTGCAGCGAGAAGGTTGTTGAAATCATGCGCGATTCCACCTGTGAGCTGTCCAATGGCTTCCACCTTTTGGCTTTGTCGGAGTGCATCCTCTGCTTGCCGCTGTACGGTCAGGTCCCGCCCACAGACGAGTACCCGGTTACCGTCCCCGGACGGCCCCACGGGCGCGACGATGATGTTGATAGTCGTGTGCGAACGAGGTCCAAAAGTTTGCGTAAGCTCATAGGTCACGGCCTTGCCCGAGCGCAAAGCCATCCTCGCATTGCTATCGATGCTCGTGCCGCCATCCGCAGGATCGAGTTCCGCTGGAGTGCGACCAATGATCTGCTCACGCGACATACCATAAAGACCCGCGCCGGCGGGGTTGACGTCCTCCACGATAAATTCGTCGTTCGCGGTGAGACGCAAAAGATAGAGGAATTCAGGCGAGACATCGAAATAGGAGCGGAATCGCGTCTCGCTGTACAGGGCGGCGACCACTAACTGCTCATTGGCCGCTACGAGTTCGATTGCGTGCCGACCGTTGGATTGGCTTTCGATTGCAATCGCCGCCTCGCGCAATTGAGCGAGCGCTGTCCGCGCCTCTCGTACCTGCTCCCGCAGCTCATGTAATTCTGCGGTGAGCTGCGCGCTTGGGTCACCCGCGTTGGCCGTTTTTTTGTCCAAGTCTTCGCCATTTGTCTCCGGAGGGGGCATTAGGAACCCGCCATGGGGACGTTGACGGCGGCGGTGCCATGAAGACGAGGAAGCGTGACCACGAACGTGCTGCCTAGACCGATTCCAGCGCTGCTCGCGCTGATGGTGCCGCCATGTGCCACAACCAGTTCGCGCACGACAGCGAGTCCAATACCCAAGCCTGCCCCATTGAGGCCAATGGCATTGATGTCTTGCATAAACGGCTCGAAGATAGTCGATGAAGACTCTGGGGACATTCCAATGCCTGTGTCAGAAATGGCAATTGAGATCGAGGCTGGGTCCGTCACGACCGATATTCGGATGTACCCACCCTCCTTCGTAAAGTTCGTTGCATTGTCAAGAAGGTTGCTCAAGATTTGCGCTAGGCGGACCGGGTCGCCGTGCAATTCCACCGGGTCTGGCGGACACCGGACCGTCAAATGCTGCAGACGCGCATCCATGCCGGGCCGGCAGGCGTCTACGGCCTCATCGACGATGGTATTTAGGTCTACGGGTTGCCGCTCGAGTCGGAGCTTGCCGCTCGTGATTCGCGCTACATCGAGAAGGTCGGTCACGAGCCGCGCCATTTGGGATACTTGCCGCTCGATGATGCCCTGTATTCGTCTCAGCAGTGCTTCATCCATTCGGCCGGGATGAAGCAGTGCCGCCGCCTGTTGGATGGAAGCGAGCGGGTTGCGCAATTCATGGGCTAGGACGGCCAGAAAGTTCTTCTGGCACCGCTCGGTGTGCTCTGCAGCGTCCCGAAGTGTCTGCGCGTCGAGCGTCGCCAGTACAAGCTGCTCGTTCGCATCACGCAATTGGGTGTACCGACGTGCTTGCTCGGCTAGAGCGGCCCGATAATGGGTCAGTGGATAGTGAAGAGCCGCCCGCGCGCGGGGCTCGGCGGAGACGCTATCCAGGGCCGTCGATCCGTGAAAGGCAAAGCCGCCCCCGCCCGAGCGTTTTGCTCGGTACATGGCCGCATCCGCCCGATGAATGAGCGTCGAGGCATCCTCTCCGTCTTCGGGAAACGAGCTGATTCCGATACTTGCCGCGAGTCTAAGCACATCCGCACCGATGCGCAGCGGAAGGCCAAGTGCGGACAGGAGCTTTAGAGCGATTTGGATGACATCAGCCGTATACGAGACATCCGTTACTAGGACGAGGAACTCATCGCCGCCGTGGCGGCTGACGATATCCGATCCGCGCACCGCCGCCGCGAGACGCTTTGCAGCGACCCTCAGCACCTGATCGCCCACAGCATGACCCAAGGTGTCATTGATCTGCTTGAAATTGTCCAGGTCGATGAATAGGAGTGCGAGCCGCGTTCCGACTCTTTTGGCTATGGCCACGGCGTAATCGAATCGATCTTGCAGCGACACGCGATTGTGCAACCCCGTCAGCGCGTCGACCTCCGCGGCCCGGGCAATCTGCTTCAGTTTTCGAGTCGCCGCCTCGGCAGTCGTTTGAGCGCGCAAGGCAGCCACCACCAATTGTTCGTTTGCCGCGAGCAGCTCCGTTGTCCGTTGGCCATTGCGCGAACGTTTGGCGGCCATCGTGCCCTCATGCAAGAGCGTGAGCACCATCCGTGCCTGCTCAATTTCGTTTTGCAGATCCGCCAGCTCAGTTTTGGCAATGTCGCTGCCGCTATGACTGGAATGGTGAAACATGGCTCGGCAGCATTGATAGAAGCACTAGAGACCTTAAGTTCCGGTCCCACGCTCGACTACGATTACTGCGTTCTTCTTGGTGGGCCTTCCACCGAGTAACCCCTCCTGGTCGGGAAACATGTCGCCGATCTTGATGCCATTCTCGTTGATGGTAAACTCTCTCAACTCGTGGGAGTGACCGCTCCCGCGCACTTTCACCACCGCCATCAAGCGCCGCAGCTGGCTGTCGACCTCGATGTAGCGTTGCACAATGATGGCGTCTGTCATGAAGGCGCTGCTGTAAGGACTAAAACGCAAGTCGCTGTAGCGGTCTTCGAGTTCGCAGGTCATGATGGCGGTGACGCCGGTGCTACTGAGGGCAGCCACCATGCGCGCCAGCGATTCGCGAAAATCCTCGCGAAACGTTGGCGCCACGGCAAGCTCGAACCCGGACAACGAATCAATGACCACGCGCGTTGCGCCGAGCCGCTCGATTTCGTGCATCATGAGGGACAAGATCTCGTCGATGGAAAGATCCGTGGCATGATCTTCGATGACGCCTACGCCGCCGCCTTTCAGGAGCTCAGAGAATACGTCACTTCGCGATCGCCTCTGATGTTGCTCGAATACCGCAATCACACCCGTTTCGCCGCGTCGGATACCTTCGGCCAAAAACGCGGCAGCTAAAATGCTTTTCCCTGATCCGGAAGGCCCCGCAACCAATATGGAGTATCCACGCGGAATTCCGCCGCCGAGCATCTCGTCCAAGCGGGGTACGCCCATTGAGAGACGCGTGCGCGTGAGGGCGCTATCCACCTGTGCTTGCCCCGGCGGCGCAGACGCGAAGACATGGATACCGGCAGTGCTGATGCGAAAGGTATGGAGCCCTGGAGCGGTCGCCTGACCGCGCATTTTCATGATCTCGAGCTTGCGCACCATGGAATTGCGCTGCACGCTCTGACGAAGCCAAATCAGCCCATCGGCCACCGTGAACACCGGGTTCGCTGCATTCTCGTCGAAGTATTCGCCGATGAGAAACGTCGTCGCTTCCCAACTGCTCATCAAGATGCCCAACTGCTGAACGAACTGAAGCGTATCGGCGGGAGTGCAGTCGTTCTGGCTTCCTGCCATCAAAGATCGAAACGAATCCACGAAGACCAGTGCCGGTCGGGCGGTTTCAACCTCGTTGATGATCCGTTGCAGCATCCGTTCAAGCCCGCCCGTGAGAGTCTCCTCGGATAGATTGACGAAGTGAATCGACCGGTTGATCGCCTGACTATCGAAGAACTCGAATTGTTGCTGATAGCGAAGCATCTTGAGCGGAGGCTCGCCGAGCACGGTGAAGAACAATGCGGGGCGTTTAGGACTTGCCAGCGAAAACATCATCTGGTGCGCGAGGGTTGTCTTGCCGCTTCCAGGGGGACCTGCAATCAAGTTGAAAGAGAACTCAGGCAATCCGCCGCCCAGAATCTCGTCGAGGCCCGGTACACCCGTTTGTAATCGGTTGATCGCGACTTTGCTGGTCATAGGTTACCCATCTCGCGGCCAACGGGATGGACCGCTCTTTCGCGTACCGTGCGTAGCAACTCGTCACTCAGGGCGGCGCCGATCAAGCCGACCAACACTTCGTAAAATGTTTGGAGTAGCGCGGTAGTGCCCCGGGCAGCGCTATTGTTGTCTTGCTGAATGACAACCGCCTGCAGTGCTGCCAGATCCACCAAGGACTTCGCCCGCCCACGCGCGCCCGCCATCCAGGGATGCAACCTTGCGGTCAGGGCTATGCTACGGTCATACATGGCAGCTACGCCCTGCCTGCCAATGACGGAACCCAAAACCGAGGCAATTTCTTCCCACATGGAAACCGCGGCGTCGGCGGTTTGGATAGCGGTGGGATTTTCCCCGCTGCGCTGCGCCAGAGATGCTTCGATCCAACCCTTGCGCTGAATGGCCCCAGAAGCAGCGGCCTCAGCACCGGTTGCGGGCGCACCAGCGGGACGTTTTTCAGCCGCCTGAACGGACTCGGAATCCGCAGCGGAAGATATACTCGTCCGGCGATCTGACAATTGGAGATTCTCTTTCAATGTTGAGGGATGACGATGACCAAATGGTGCGTGTGAGGATTCCCCTTTGTCTCTGTCGAGTTCGCTGTCAGCCACAATGCCCGGCCAAGAGGGGGGTCCTTCCGCTTCCCAGGCTGCGTGCTTATTTTACGCCGCGCAACGATGTGGTCTGTACGTTATGCCGCTTACGAGCCCGGGGCTCTCGCTTAGAGGCGAGAAATGGTGCGTGCGGCACGTGATGCGGGAACTGGTCCGCTGGCTAGTGCTGAGCTTGGACCGTTTGCAAGGCAATCAACTGGTAATGACTCAGGGGCTTCTCGACCTCGCATTCAAGTCGTTTTATCCCAGCCCATCTTGATCATGGCTCTGACGCAAGCCCTCGGTAAATACGCGATCCACTGCAAGATATTTTCTTTGGAACGTGCGGCAACCGCGTCACCCACAGGCTCCCCATTGTTTGGCGGATCCCGGTCAGGGTCTGCGCCCGTCGCCGGCGGTACTTGCACATCCATGTTCTTTCCCCTGTTTTTTCGGCGACCGTGTAATAATTGCACGGTAGGCATGGACGGTCTGTGCGGTAACGCGCATAGATGAATACAGCGGGCGGGATTTTCGTCCCGTGCGGGGCGAAAGATCTCAGTGACACTCCCCGGGCGCGGGGCGTAGGTATTGGAGCTCGAAGGATTCCTGCGGTATAGCTTTGCCAATCAAATATCCCTGCATCTGGTCGCACTCCAGCAGGCGTAAAAGCCGAGCTTGCTCGTCGGTTTCAACTCCCTCCGCGACGACGTTGAGTTTCAGGGAATGGGCTAGATGGATGATCGTAGAGACCAAGGCCAGTCCTTCAGGCCCCAGGGCCAGGTCGATCACAAACGATCGATCGATTTTCAGAGTGTGCACGGGAAGGCGCGCCAGGTAGCTCAACGAGGAGAAGCCGGTACCGAAGTCATCGATGGCGATATGTACGCCCAGCGCACGTATTTCACGAAGGGCGGCGATGCTGGCTCTGACGTCCTGCATGATGAGGCCTTCGGTAATCTCCAGTTCCAAGCCACCGGCCGCATGAGCATCATCGCCGATGGCGCGCCTGATTTCTGCCGCAAACCCCCGATCGCGCAGCTGCAGCGGCGAGACGTTGACAGCGATGCGCACGGCATCCAAGCCTGCCTTGCGCCATTGGCGATAGACCTCGATGGCCTGATTCAGCGCCCAGCGCCCCACGTCGTGAATGAGTCCGGTTTCCTCGAGAATGGGAATGAAGCGGCCGGGTGGCACCAAGCCCGTCCGTGGATCGTTCCACCGAAGCAGGGCCTCGGCACCCATGAGCACGCCGCTCACAGTGTTCACCATGGGCTGGTAGTGCAAAACGAACTCGTGTCGCTCGAGCGCCTGCCGCAGCTGATTCTCCAAGGTGAGCCGGCCTGCTGCCGAGGTTGTCATCTTTTGTGCATAGCACAGGTATCGATCGCCGGTGGTCTTGGCCGTCTTGAGTGCGGTTTCCGCGTTCTTGAACAATGTGTCGGCATCAGCGCCATGCGCCGGGAACAGTGCAACGCCGACCTTGGCCGCGATCCGTAGTGTCTCGTCGCCGAGATGAAAGGGATGGCTGAGAAACGCCAGTACGGATCCTTCGATCAATTTCGAGATATCCCCCAGGCCCGCGAGGTCCGGCAGAACGATGGCGAAATGGTCGGCCCCCACGCGGGCCAAAAGACTGGCATCCCCCACCTTCTGTGTCAGCCACTGCGTAACCAGCCTCAATAGGGCGTCCCCCGCCGGGCGGCCGAGACTGTCGTTGACGTTCTTGAAGCGTTCCAAATCGATCAGGATCAAAGCGAGTCGGTGGCGGCCGATGAGTGCGCCTCGGATGTATTGCGCTGTGCGCTCGAGAAACAGGCTCCGATTCGCGAGCCCGGTGAGCACGTCGTAATAGGCGAAGTAATCTAACTTTTCCTGTTTCTCGATGTGATCCATCGCAAAAGCGATGTCGCTCGTGAACTCTGTCAGTAGTTTCAGCTCTCCCGCATGAAAGAATTCGGATTCCCCGGCATATAGGCCGACCACACCGACCACATCTTGCGCGATCAAGAGGGGAAAAATAGCGATCGAACGAATACCGGCTTCGAAGTGCCTCCGGTGGAACAACACGTCTACGTTGGTCTCCAAGTTGTTGGCAATTTCAGGCCTTGCCCCTCTAATTGCCTTCGCCGTCATGGAATTACCGAACGGCGCTCCCTCTCGCAGGGAAAACTCGTCCGCGATGAAGCGCAGAAAGCCCTCGTCGGCGCCGATCGAGGCAACCGGGAGGATCTTCATCGAGGCGCGATCGACCAAGCCGATCCATATCATGCGAAAGCCGCCTTCCTCGGTGGCTATGCGGCAAGCCTCGGTAAAAAGATCAGCGCGAGTTTGCACGCGCACGATGAGTGTGTTGATCCGGCTCAACATCGCATGGACCCGGTTGAGGTGGACGATACGGATTTCCGCTTCCTTACGCTCCGTAATATCGCGCACCAGAGTGACAATGGTCCACCGGTCGCCCGCGCATTGCGCATGGCAGCGCAATTCGAGCCACACCTTGGAGGCATCGGCGCGTCGATGCAACACGTCGAGCGGTTCCGTCGTCACCTCACCGCGGATCAATCCGTCGTAGTGTCGCTCTAGATCCTCCCGTGAGCGCGCAAAGACCACCGCCGGGTCGAGGGCAAGTAGACCCGCACGGCTCTCATCTTGCATTCGGCAGGCCGCCTCGTTGACGTGGACGAAGCGCATGCTCAATCGATCCACTAGATAGATCGCATCGCCGGTTGCGTCCATGGCCGCGGCAAAGCGTCGTACCGCCTCTTCATCGCGCTTGTGTTCGGTGATGTCGACATGCATCACGACAGCGCCGCCAGGATGATCGTGAGCCAGGGGGCTGATGGTCAAAAGGAACCAGCGGCGTTCAGTTGCGGTCCCCGACGGGTATTCCACGGAAAAGCGATTTTTCGAACCCGCAACCACAGATCTAACGCCGGCCGCGACGCCTGGCGCATCGACGAAGTCGGTTTCGCCGCGCTCACACAGTTGTGCGTAGTCGCAGCCGACTCCAAAGTCCGGACCACGAAGAGAGCCGCCGCTCGTCGGTAGCCCCCACCGGTCGTTGGCCGCGACGATACGACCTTGCGCGTCGAGCAACGCGATCTGTGCCGGCAGGGCATTTAGGATGGCCAGCCTCTTGGCCGTCTCGGCATCTCGCAGCTGGTGTTGCGCGCGCTGCAATAAGAATGGTCGACCTTCGCGGTCCAATACCGTATCCACTTCACCGGCCGTCAGCTCCTCCAGCCGCAGATCGGCTTCGCGCAACGCTTTGATGACCACCGACACTTCGTCGCTCGTGTCGCCCGGCGGTGGTGAATCGTGCTTCACGCAATACGGGGTTCCAGCCCCAGCATGTCCAATACGAGTTCGGTTTTAGACAAGGAACCGACGATCCTGCGCGCCGGCGACGGTTCGAGCTTCAACAGTGTCGGCGTCATGCGAATATTCTCGGCGAGCGCGCGTTGCGGCTCTTCGAATACGTCGACAACCTCGATTTCATAGCGCCCGGTCAGGTGGGCATGACACAGCGCATTCAGGTTGGCGACCGCTTGAGCGGAGTTGAGCGTGTCCGCCGCCACGTAGAGTCGAAATTTGAACAGAGCTCGGCGTCCCATGGTTATTTACTTGCGCCGGCGGGCTGCCGCCTCGCTGGCGCGCAGTTCGCGCATGCGGATGGCCGCCTTGCGCCTGGCCGTGGCGACGTCAATACCGGATTTGCCGATCACGAAGGGTGATTCGTTTTCGTGGAAGCTCGAGCCGCGATATTTCTGCACTCGCAGATTGCGCCGCGAGACGCCCAGCACCACGCTATGATTGAGCAGGACCGAACAGTCCACCATGAACTGCATGAAGCCGTCCGATGGCTGGGTATTGGAATTTTGCTCCTCGGGCGAAGCCTTCAAGGTGATGAGGCAGCTCAATTCGTGCCTCAGCAGCCAGTCGTGCAGCCGGTAGATCTCCCGACGCCTTGCGGCAAGATCGGGGAGGAGCGCCAATACGATGTCCAGTGCGTCGAAGACGATACGCCGCGCTTTGAGTTTGCGTGCTTGGACGGTAAGGCCTGCCAGCATTCCGCATAAGTCAAAATCCCCGGACTGAAGTAAATCTGGCTGCGGTTGCGCATCGACGATGAGCAGCTTTGTGGGCCGCAATTCCGACAGCTGCCAATCGAGGCTTTGTGCATTGGCTGCAATTCGCTGAGACGTCTCCTCGAAAGCTACGAATATGCCCGGCTCCTTGTAGGAGCGCGCTCCATTGACGAGAAATTGTAGTGAGAAGATGGTCTTGCCGGACCCTGAGCCGCCCACGAGAAGTGTGGTGCGGCCGCGAGGCAGCCCCCCGCCGCTGATCTCATCGAACCCGACGATACCCGTTGGCGCTTTGCGCAATCCCGTCGCAGCGGAAGAACGATCGGGCCCCATGGAGTTCCTTTCCTCAGTATGCGCGAGACCAAATACCTGCTGGTACCGACACTACGCCTTTTTGGCGCGAACCGCTCGCACCGGCTTCTCCGTTGCGGTCCGCTATAGATCGCGGAGGGTCCTATGTAAGGTATTCACCTACGCGCTCTGCCGGTGAACCCGCTCTGCGGGTGCAATCTTACTTGCGCTTCGGGGCGCCCTCGCGAGCCTCGCCGCTGCCCACAGGGGCAGGTCCCGCCTGCTCTCGAGGCTTCTGCTCTCGGGCGATACTTTGCTGGCGCCCTCTCTCGTTCTTTGCCTCTGCCGCACGTTCCTTCATGGCATGGTTCTCGCTTTTGGGGTTGTTGTTTTGCATCGGCAGGCCTCTCATAGGTTGACGGAAGACGAGTATAGGCTCGCAGCCGGTGCTCCGACGTAGGCGAATGCCGCCAACGGCGGTAGGGAGCATGTCAGTGCATGCTGATACGCAAATGAATCGGGGGCGCCTTCTCTTAACGCCGGTGGTCCGATGTAATGCCTCGTGCCGCGGTCGGCGGCGAAACACTGGAGATCTTCATGCCGCGAGCTTTGTGGAAGGGCGCCATTTCTTTTGGTTTGATCTACGTGCCCGTCGAATTGCATACTGCCTCGAAGGAAAACCCGCTGCCCCTTCATATGCTCGATAGCCGAGATTTTGCGCCGGTCGGCTTTCACCGTGTCAATAAGAACACGGGAAAGGAGGTGGATTGGGCACATATCGTCAAAGGCTACGAATACAAGAAGGGCCAATTCGTAGCGCTGGCGGACGCGGATTTCAAGCATGCCAATGTGAAGGCTTCCGAGACCATCCAGGTCGATACATTCTGCGACGTGGCACAGATCCCCTCGATGTACTACGAGAAACCCTATTATCTTGCGCCCGCCAAAGGGGGCGACAAGGTCTATACGCTGTTGCGCCAGGCGCTGGAGGCCACCGGCAAGGTAGCGGTCGCCACTTTCGTGATGCACCAGCGAGAGCATCTGTGCGCCATCGCGCCCCAGAGCGCATCGCTGATGCTGTTGACGCTCCGCTTCGCAGACGAGGTTCTCCCCGCCTCCGAGTACAAGGCCATGGCCAAGGTCAGCGCCGCTGAACTAGCGATGGCGAAGCAGCTGGTGCAGAGCATGCAAGGCGAATTCGATGCCGCCAAGTTCAAGGATACCTACCGCGCCGATCTGAAGCGCCGCGTGCAGGAAAAAATCCGTAAGAACGAAACACATTCCTTGGAGGTCGACGAGCCGGCCGGCGATGAGCGTCCTAAGGCACAGGTCATCGACCTCATGGCGGCGCTCAAGGCAAGTCTGGCCAAATCGGCATCGGCCGCGCCGAAGCTTGCGCGCAGTGCCAGCAAGAGGCGCAAGCGCGCCTGACCCGTCCCTAACCCGGCGCGCTAGGGGAGCTGGACGCCCGAGAATATCTTGTCGAATTCGTACGGCTTGACCACCTCCAGCTGATCGTAGCGACAGTCCTGTGGCGCCCGGTCCGGTCGCCAGCGCAGGAATTGCGTGGCATGACGGAATCGATCGCCCTGCATGTGATCGTACTTCACCTCGCAGACCCGCTCTACGCGCAAGGGTTCCCATGACAGATTCTTGCCGGCGCTCCAGCGGCTTTGTGCGCCGGGCATCCGACTAGCCTCCCCCGTGGCGGTCGCCCAATCACGCCACGGATGACCTTCCATGGCTTGCTTGCGAAGCGGGGCGAGTTCCTTCGCCAGCTGCCGGCGCATCGTCAGGGTGAACGATGACGTGACGCCGATGTGCTGCAGAACACCTCGCTCATTGTAAAGGCCGAGCAGGAGTGACCCGACCGCGTCCTTGCCGCTCTTGTGCCAGCGGAACCCGGCGACGACACAATCGGCGCTGCGGACGTGTTTAACCTTAATCATCGCGCGCTTGCCGGGCTGATAGGCGGCCCCTTGGGGCTTCGCAATCACGCCGTCGAGCCCTGCGCCTTCGAAGCGCTTCAGCCAATCAACGGCCACCTTGCGATCACGTGTCATCGGGGTGAGATATACGGGGGCCTCGATACCGTCGAGCAGTCGAGTGAGCTCGCTACGACGCTCGGCCTGAGTCAAGGACAAGAGACTGCGCGAGCCGACGGCGAGCAGGTCGAACGCGATAAAGGCCGCCGGGGTGTTCCGCGCCAGCTTTTCCACCCGCGAAGCGGAAGGATGCAAGCGTAGTTGCAGCGCGTCGAAATCGAGCCCTTGCGCTGTCGCGATGACGATCTCCCCGTCGAGAACGCAGCTCTTCCGCAGTCTGTCGAGCAGACTGGCCTGCAGTTCCGGAAAATACCGGTCGAGGGGCCGCGCATCGCGGCTCTGCAAATAAACTCCGTCCGAATCGCGAAATACCAGCGCGCGAAATCCGTCCCATTTGGGTTCGTACAAGTAGCCGCCTACCGGCAATGCATCCGCGAGTTTGGCGAGCATCGGTTGGATCGGTGGTTCCAGGGCGGCAGCTGCCGCTCTTCTCCGCACGCTCCGCTCGGCGGCCTTCACATGTCCCTGCCCTCTCCCATGTAACGATCGAACTGCTCCTGATAGCGCTGGGTCAGTTTGACTTGATCCGCCGCTGGCGTTTTGCTCTTCAGATCCAAGAACCAGCTGCTTTCCTCCTCGTATACATGATGCGCCACGGCGCCTCTGATGTGTTCGAGCTTGTCCACGAATTCCTGGCTCATCGGCGGCAGATCTTGCAGCAGGCCCAATTGCATCTTGGCGGCCGATTGCTCGGTATAGGCTTTGGTCGCGTGGCCTTTCTCGTCGGCCTTCGCGAGGGCCGGATACAGTGCCGCCTCCTCCGCGATCGAATGACCGGTGAGCAAGATCGACAGCTTCTTGAGAGAGACCACCCGGGATGCCGGATCGGCAGCGGCCTTGACCGCGGCGAAGGCAGTTTCCACTTGCTCATGATGATTCAAGACCAGCGCGAGCCAGTCGCCCGGCGTCGCGGAAGCGCGCGCTTTCGCGCGAGCGTTCACGCGAGCTTCCTCGCTTTCCGGTGGGGTCACGGCGGCAACGACTTTATCTAGGATGGACATGGAACTCTCCTCTGATTGCAAAATAAGATGCGACGACGAGCGGCGTCTTTCTGCGAAAGCCGCGAGAGCCTGGCATGTCGAATCGAGCGGCGGCTAGTCCTCGACCGCCACTCGTGGTGTAAACCACGACCTACGCCGAAAACCTGTAGGCAATGGGCTACAGTGGCCAAGGTGGGTCGGCGCTACATTGCTGCGGCGGGCCATGTAAAGCTGAACACTCGCGCTGTCCTTTCGCCGGCCGCGCGGGAGGTCACGTTGGTATATCGGTATGCCCGGCAAGAACCGGCCGCAGGTGCGTTGCGTGAATGACCCTTTGTTGGAATGGCCCAATCATTTATGGCTGATACGCCACGGGGAGAGCGCCGGCAATGTGGCCCGCGATCGGGCTCACGCGGCGGGCATTCCCCGAATCGACATAAGCGAGCGCGACGTCGACGTGCCTCTCAGCCCGCGGGGTACCGAGCAAAGCCAAGCCCTCGGGGAATGGTTTGCCAAGGCGGATTCTCACGAGCGCCCGGACGTGATTTGGGTTTCTCCCTACCGACGCGCGATTGCGACGGCGCAAATCATCCGCGACCTATGTGCGGCGGGGACCGAGCCGTTGCCGCTCGTCGTCGATGAGCGGCTGCGAGAGAAAGAGTTTGGAATTCTCGACCGGTTGACCCGTCAGGGCATTCAGCAGTTTCATCCGGAGCAAGCGGAGATCCGCAAACACCTCGGCAAGTTCTATCACCGCCCTCCGGGCGGCGAAAGCTGGTGTGATGTCATCCTGAGGCTGCGCAGCGCATTGCATACCTTGAGTCTTCATTATGCCGGTAAACGAGTGCTTGTCGTCACACATCAGGTCGTCGTGTTGTGTTTCCGGTACCTCCTCGAGAATCTTACCGAAAGTGAGCTGCTCACCATCGACTCACAGGGGGACGTAGCGAATTGCTCGGTCACGGATTACGTGTGCTCGAATGTGCCTCGAACTGAAAATGCCCTGTTACTGCGGCAGTACAATTGGGTCGCTGCCCTGCGGGAGGCAGGCGCACCGCTCACCTCGCAACCGGATCCGGAACCGGTGAATCCATGAGCGCCCCACAAAACCTCGACAGCCGGGTGCTCCAGGCTCATCCGCTGCCTCGGATTGGTGCGGGAACGGACAAGGACACGCGGGGCCGTGTGCTCCTGATCGCCGGCTCGGCCTCCTCGCCGGGGGCGGCCTTGCTCGCGGGCGAGGCCGCTCTTCGCGGCGGTGCGGGTAAGGTGGTGCTCGCGACGGCACGATCGATCGCACTGGCCCTTGGCGCGGCGGCGCCCGAATTCGGACTCATCTCGCTTGCGCAAACCGCAGACGGCGAGCCCGATGCGAACGACCGAGGCGTCGATGGGGGTGCCGAGCATTGCGATGCCTTGTTGCTCGGGCCGGGACTGATGAATAAGGAAAATACTCGACAACTCGCGCTGCGGATCTTGAAAACAGCGCCCGTGCCCCTCGTGCTCGACGCCGCGGCCATCACGGCGTTGCACGACCACTTCGATTCGGTGCGCGCCGGCAATCAGGCGCGAATCCTGACCCCTCATGCCGGCGAGATGGCATCGCTCATGGGTGTCTCCAAGGACGAGGTAGAACGGTCACCGCAGGCTATGGCGCTGACGGGGGCACGGGCCCTCGATTCCATCCTGGTCCTCAAGGGCGCCGTGACCTACATCGCCACGCCGGGAGGCAATCTGTGGAAGAACACGGGCGGCGCAAGTGGACTGGCCACCGCCGGATCCGGCGACACGCTCGCGGGCTTGATTGCCGCGCTGCTGGCACGCGGCGCAGCGCCTCTGCATGCATGTCTGTGGGGGGTTTTCATACACGCGCAGGCGGGGGCTCGGTTGAGCCAGGAGGTTGGGCGTCTCGGCTTCCTCGCGCGCGAGCTCCCACGGCAATTCCCGCCCTTGTTACAGCAATACGATGCGCAATGAGCCCTTCGGCCGACGCGCAGCTACTGCGCTCGTGACCCGCCTACCAGATCCTCGTTCCGGAATACCAGGGCGGAGGCCACTCGCGCATATCGCATCAGCGCATTCCCCAACGTCGGCATCGTCCAGGCCCGTTCGCTGGCGAGTGCACTGAACCGAGGGCGGGCGGCCGGCCACTCGCAATCTCGCAGCGCAACCGGCAGCAGACGGCGGGCGTCAAGCTGTAACGCCTGAGCGCCTTGCATGGCAAACTCCGCCCACGACACCGCGCCGCGATTGGCCAAATGGATTATCCCCGTGCAATCGTCGATCAACAGATCGAGGCTCGCATCGGCTAGGTCAGGCAAGTACGTGGGCGATACCACCACGTCCTCGAGCGCCGCCGCGCTTTGCCCCCGGGCCAGGGCCGTGAGCGCGTCGGTGAGAAAGTCGCCCCGTCCCCATGCGCCAAAGAACCCGGCGGTGCGCACGCACAACGTTCTTTCATAAACGAGTACTGCCCTTTCGGCCGCCTCCTTGCTGCGCCCATAAACGTTGAGGGGCGCAGTGTGGCTGCTCTCGACGTAGGGCCGGCACGCTGCGCCGTCGAAGACGAGATCGGAAGAGAACGTGAGAAACGCAATACCGCGCGAATTCGCCGCCCGCGCCAGAATCTGCGGACCGGTCACGTTTTGCAGATAGCATTGCGCGCTCTGTGTTTCGGCAAGATCGACTCGAACGAAACCGGCCGCATTGACGACCGCCCACGGCGCGATGTCCTCGAGCATCCTCTCGACCTCAGCCGCGTTGCAGATGTCGAGCTCATCACGTCGCGTCGCACGGGCGTGCAGGTGGCGCTCCGCACACGCGTGTACCAATGCGCGGCCGAGAGACCCCTCTGCGCCGCAAATCAGAATGGGCCGAGTCGGTTGCCCCGGTGCGCGTCGGGCGGTTCGCGGTCCCGTGACCGGGCCCCGCGCAGCGCCGTCCGGGCGGTGCCACCAGCCGGGGCACTGCGCTGCAGGGTGTCGCGCCGTCGTCCCAGCGCTCAATGCGCGGTATGCAGTGGCGAGCGCCGTCGGCCGCGGACGCGGCGCACGAAGATCGAACGCGCCCGATTCGTACATACCGTCGGTTCGTGTGAGCAGGGTATCCCAATTGAACGCGCCGAGCAGCGACCACGCCGTCACCGCCCGGATGTCGCAGCCGCTCGCCGCCGCCTGTGCCGCCGCATCCCAGGCACCGAAGAACCAGCGCAGCTGCTCCTCGCGGGTGCAAGCCAAGTGGGCTTCGGTAATCGCGATGGGGATGCCGTAGCGATGCCAGGCGTCCTGCAAGACATTCCATCCGGCGTACTGTCCGGATGGCACGATACGCACCGCCTCCACATCCGCGTACGCTTCCCGACCGTTGCGCCCGCGACGCTCGGGGGGATAGCGGTGCACGCGCTCATCGAGGTAGCGATCGCTCGTGACATAGTGGTTGATGCCGATGATTTGTGGGGGACATGGGTCGAGCCGGAAATCCTCCAGCTCGTCCAAGGAGATGCCGCATCCGAGAAGAAAAGGCATGAGCGTGTGCCTGCCGTCGATGCGGCCGCACAGGAGATCCCAGGTGAGCCACCGGCGCGCATTGTCGAAATCGCACTGATAGCCCATGTGCGCGGTGCCGTAGGTCGTCCCGAGATCCTCCGTTTGCACCAGCTGCGCCTGCGGATTCACGCGCCGAATGGCCCTCATGGACAAGGCGATGGCGCGGCATTGGTTGAAGAAGGCCCGCGCGAAGCTCCGGTCGTCCCGCCGATGCGGATACCAATGTCCGTAAAGCGCACTGAAGCGCGCCGTCGTCAGCGGTTCGTTCACCGGCGTGTAATGCGTCACCCAGGGGAACCTCTCCGCCACCTGCGCCGCAAACTCGGCGAGGCCCGGTGCAAACCCCTCGTCCAGCAGGTTGGTATGCGGCGGTCCGCTGCCGTGGTGCACCAGCCCCACGATGGGGGTGATGCCCAGCGTGCGAAGGATCGTCAGCCGCTCTTCTGCCCATTCCCAGTGCGGTTGCGCGGGGCCGGGAGCGGTCGTTTCCCACAGTACGGGATAGCGGACGGTACGGATCCCGAGAGCGGCGATCAAGTCGAGGTCGGTCCGTCTACCGCGATGCCCGCTCAATTCGAGCTGGTCTACCCAGGTATCGCGGACGCGATTGACCGTGCACTCGAGCCCGCCCCAGAGCTCGATGACCGTCGGATGTTCAGGGAGAGACACGCATGTATTCCGACGTGTCCATCGGTGCACCTACCCCCTGGGTGGCCATCATTGTGTGCAGCTTCGCGCGTGTGCTCAAGGCAGCGGAAGCCTGCAGGGCGGCCTTGCGCCCGGCAATGAACGCGTGGTCCGAGTTGTAGTACTCCCACTCGCTGTATCGCCCGGCCAAGATGATGTCATGCTCGCGCGCCCAGTCGCGGATGACGGCTACGTTATCTGCCCGACCGTGATCGTAGACCACGTACGCATAAGGCATGTCGAGTTGGTTGCGCGCGATGATCGGATCGTCGGGCCGGATCATCCCCACCTCGATGCAATCCGCAATACAGCGGTCGATCAGGGCGTCGCCGTCGCACGGCAGAGGCTTATCGGGCGAATAGCTGATCTCGCAGGTGAGTCCGAATCCATTCGGCGGATTGCAGTGCGGGCTTGCATTGCCTTGCACGAATATCCTGTGGAACACGGCGGCATCCGGGTAATAGATCCAATGCTTGTCCGAGACATGGGCACGGCCGATGCCGAGATTTACACAGCGAACGGAGACGTGGCGCAATCGCGAGGCGGCCAGCCGAACCGCGGGAGGGGCCTCCTCGGCGGCGAGCCTGACGAGAACCGGCAGGGGCATGGTGCTGATGAGCTGCTCGTAGGGATGCACCGAATCGTTCGACAGGATAACCGCATGGCGTGACGGAACGACCCGTACGACCCGTGCCTCGAGTTGCAGCGGTCCCCGAAGCCGGGGGATGAAACCGTCCATGAGTGCCTGAAATCCGCCTCGCAGCGGATACCCGAACCGCGCATTGGGCCCCATGGGCTTCGGCACCGGCCGCAGCGCCCCTTCGATCATTTCGCGCAGATCCGGCACCGGTACCCGGCCGCCCAACCAGGATGTTTCCATCGACGATAACGGCACCGTCCACAGCTTGCGGTTATAAGGAACCGCAAAGTGTTTCGCGATGCCCTTTCCCCACACTCGGTAAATAAATTCCTCGAAATTGCGTGGTGCCCCGCCGCGGGTGGCGGCAGGCGGCATCGGCTGAAGAGGTGCGGTGCTTTCCTGCAGCCCGTCCGCGCAGCAGTCCGTGAGGGATTCGGCCTTACACACGCTCGGCGAGCTGCTCGCGAACGACCCGCGCGCCGGCGTGGAACCGGGCAAGTCGGCCAACGGACCGACCCTCGCTTCGATTGCACCCATGATGCACTCGGACACCACCTCCGGGGGTAGGCCGTGCAACGCGCCTTGAAAGGGATACCGGGTGTACACGCCCTTGCTATGGACCCAGGCCTCGCGATCCTGCCAGTGAACGTTGTCCCCCAGGAGTATTTTATAGAGCTGGTGCACATACGGCTCGTTCGAGAACATGATGTGTCCGGCGTAATCGAACGTGAACCCGTTCTCCTCGATCGACCGGCACCAGCCGCCCACGGTCTTGTTCTGTTCCAGCAGCACAGCGTCCTCGCCGAGGTGATACGCGGCACTCAGACCCGTCGGCCCCGCCCCGACGATCACGACGGGCGGACGTCGAGGTACCCCGCCCGATTCGCCCGAACGCACGCGCCGCAGCCGAAGCCGGCTGCACGGTTGGATCAACTCGTGCATCCGGGCGGCCGTCTGGTCCCACGAAGTCTTGCTCACCAGGTCTGCCATGAGCGAGGAACGTCGCTCTCGATCTGCGGGTGTTTCGGCCAGAGCAGCCGCGCATTCGCTGATGAACTGGGCCCCGGTGCCAATACGTACGACGCCGCTGTAGGGCTCGACGACGTCGGCTACCGGCGTACTGACGATCGGCTTGCCGGCGGCCATGTACTCGAGTGTTTTCGTCGGGCTAATGAAGCGAGTGGCCTCGTTGAGTGCGAACGGCAGTAGGCACACGTCCCAGCCCGCCAAAAATCCAGGCAGGTCGGCGTACCGCTGCTCCCCGAAATAGTGGATGTTCGGCCGGCGCGGCAGCGACTCCGGGTCGATCTTGACCACGGGACCCACCATCGCAATTTGCCATTCGGGATGGGCTTCGGCGACGTCGCCCAGCAAGCGGATGTCGAGGCGTTCGTCGATCACGCCAAAGAAGCCGAGACGCGGATGGGGTAGCGGCGCCTGCATGGGGTGCTCCCGAGCGCAGGCGCGTGCGGCGCCGAAATGTGCCGCCTCGACGCTGCTCGGAAAGCAGTACACGGCGTCGTGCCGGGACTGCTTCGCGCGGTACAGGCTGCGGCCGCCCGTGAACACGAGGTCGGACAACTTGAGCAGTGCATGCTCGCGTTGCACCAGCTGTCGGGGCGCATTCTTGAACGCCGCGAGTTCATCCATGCAATCGTAGATCACTGCGCGGGGGTCGAGTGCGGCGATCAAGGGCACGGCCATCGGGGTATACAGCCAGACCAAGGGATCGCGAAGCTGCTGGGTCGACACCAGTTCGTCCAGCAATACGCGCAGCCCGGCGAGCTGGTCATCATGGAACCCTGCGGCGGCAACGGCCGTATGCGGCCTGCAGACCCAGACGTTGTCGGCGGGTTGCGTCATCTCCCACCGGGAAGGGCCGGGATCATGCAGCGGTTCCTCGATGAAATATATTTTGTAATACCGGGCGAGACGCGTCATGAGCTGCTGTGGGCGCTGGTATACAAAGTTCCAACGCAAATGGGAAAACACGATGAGCGGACTCATGGATCTGGAACCTCGCGCGGATGGTAATGTCGGAAGCGTCTCGGCGCTTGAATCTTTGCGGTACAGGGCCATGGGCGGATGTAGTCCGTGGTCCAAAACAATCACAGGAACAGGAGGCACATAATGCAGGACCCGGCTTACCCTCGACCCCAGCTGCGGCGAAAACAATGGCTCTCCCTCGACGGTCCCTGGCGATTCGCCTTCGTCGAGTGTGATTCTGAACACCGACTGCAGCCGCCTGACACGTGGCCGCTCGAAATCATCGTGCCGTTTGCGCCCGAAAGCGCCCGCAGCGGCATCGGCGACCGATCATTCCATGCGCGCTGTTGGTACGAGCGTGAGTTCTCGCTGCCGGCAGCATTCGTGAGCGAGGGCGCCCGCGTGGTCCTGCATTTCGGCGCGGTCGATTATCATGCCACGGTGTGGGTCAATGACGTTCCCGTCGTGGAACATGAGGGCGGACATACGCCGTTTTCCGCCGACATCTCGAGGGCGCTCGATCACGACAGCGCCACCCAGCGCATTCGCGTCTTGGCAGAAGACGATCCGGCGGATCTGGAAAAGCCCCGCGGCAAGCAGGACTGGCGTCTCGAGCCGCACGGCATCTGGTATCCGCGCACGACCGGGATTTGGCAGACTGTTTGGCTCGAGCGCGTACCCGACACGTACATTCGCGGGATCAAATGGACGCCCAACATCGAGCGGTGGGAAATGTCGTTCTCCGCCTTCGTCGGCGGAGCACCCGCGCAGGATCTGCGCATCGGGGTGGCCCTGCACGGCGGGGGACGGGCTCTCGCGGACGACACCTACGCGGTGCTCGGCGGGGAGGTTCATCGGAGGATCGGCCTGTCCGATCCCGGCATCGACGACTACCGCAACGAGTTGCTGTGGTCACCGGAAAGCCCGACGTTGATCGATGCGAAGATAACTTTGTGGCGCGGCGAAACGAAGCTCGAGGAGATCGATTCCTACACGGCGCTGCGCTCGATCGGCACTCAGCGCGAAAAGATCATGTTGAACGGGCGACCGTACCCAATGCGACTCGTACTCGACCAGGGATATTGGCCCGACACTCTCATGTCGGCGCCGTCGGACGAGGCCCTCAAACGCGATGTTGAACTGGCCAAAGCCATGGGTTTCAACGGGGTGCGCAAGCATCAGAAGATCGAGAATCCGCGCTACCTGTACTGGGCCGACGTGCTCGGCCTATTGGTGTTTGGCGAAATGCCGAGCGCGTATCGCTTCACCACGAAATCGATCAACCGATCGCTGCGCGAATGGACGGAGGTGATCGAGCGGGACGTCAGTCATCCCTGCATTGTCATGTGGGTGCCGTTCAACGAGTCATGGGGCGTTCCGGAACTCCCCACCGTGCCGGCGGCCCGCGATGCGGTCGCGGCCTTCTACCATCTGACAAAAACTCTAGATCCCTCGCGCTTGGTCATCGGCAACGACGGCTGGGAAAGCTCGGCCACCGACGTGATCGGCATTCACGACTACGACAGCGATCCCAACCACCTCCGACTGCGGTACGGGCCCGAAGTAAAACCGCAGGAAGTGGTTGACCGACGTTGGACCGGGGGACGTATTCTGACGCTCGACGGTTTTCCTCACCGGGGACAGCCCATCTGCCTGTCCGAATTCGGCGGCATCGCCTATGCCCAAGAGCAGGATCCCGCGGCCGACAAGATCTGGGGCTACACGTGCGCGAACTCGATCGAAGAATTTGAGCGCCAATGCTGCGCCATAATATCTGCGGCGCGCACCGTGGGAATGTTCAGCGGCTTCTGTTACACGCAGTTCGCGGATACCTTTCAGGAGGCGAATGGCCTCCTGTACGCCGATCGGACACCCAAGGTGCCGCTGCAGCGCATTGCGGATGCGGTGCGAGGGAGCCGCTGAGCGGGTTGCATACCGTGTCACAGCCGCCGGCACCGCGCAGCGCGAATCACGATCGATTCCTGGCGAAACGATATCTCCCATGCCCTGCGACGGCGCGCCCACAGCGTCGCGTTGAGGCCGGCGGTCATGACCTCATACACGACGATGTCGTCGCGTCGAAGATGCGAGCCGCGGCGATTCCAGAGACCCACGGCGGGTGATCGGGTATAGGCGGTAATGCCGCCATGCGCCTTGGCCAAGGTACGGGAAGTGCGCTCGAATAGTTCACGCGGGAGGCGTCGGCCTTGGTTATCGTAGAGCGGCAGCAAGATTTGAACGAGGTACACGGCGTCTTTCCGGGTGGCACTCACCGGCGCAAGGCATAGCGCCTGCAGTGCTCCAGATAGGCGGCTTCGTGAGCGGCGGCCAATTCGACCACGCTCGACCACAGCCATGACGGCGCGTCGAGTTTCGCGGCACGCGGACGCTTGAACGATGCTTTGAATTCTCTGCGTGTGGCCGCATCCATTTGACGCGCGTGGGCTTTACCCACGACTTCGGCGAGATATCGCGCACAATTGACCGCCTCCTCGCGCGAGAGCTGGTCGATTTCCAGTTTCAGATCTTGCGGCATGAGTTCGCGCAGTACCACGGATCGGCCCAGGAGCTTGGCTGCGATCATTCGATCACCCAAGGCCGGGGATAAATGTTTCGCCCCCTCGACTACCCGCTGCGCGTGGTCCTTCGGCATTGCTGCTCGGGAAGCGCGCGGCGCGGCCGCCGGATTGGCCTGTTTGATGTCAACCAGACAAAAATCGTCCTCCTTGGATTTGCCGTTGCTCACGTTCAACAGGACGGCAAAGCGCAGTTTGCCGAGGGAGCTGCACCCCTTCATCCAGTATGCCGCATCCAGCACGTCGAGCTTGGCATCGTCATGGCGTGACTTGAGCGATGTCACCAACTTATGTACATCATCCCGGGTAAACAGCTCATGGATTGCTTTGGTCTCGGCTCTGGCCAGGGGCCAAAACCGCTCACCTAGGGGGATGTTGGGTTTGATGTCCTCGAGGCGTTCTTGCGCCAGATGCTTCCAGGTGCGCGACATCGCCTTGCGCATCACGACTTTGATGCTTTCCGGTTTGTCGCTTTCGATCAGGTCCTGCGCGTGGCGACCGGCCAGTGCGCGCTGGTAGCCGATCATCATCTGTTCGAGCATATGCGCGGTCGTGACGCCGGGAAGGTCGGAACCGCGGGCCGCCGTGGCGAGTGACAACGCCAAGCGGATCAAATCGTGATTGGGGTTGCCGATCACCGTCTGATCGAGGTCACGAATCTGCACATGGATTCTTCCCTGCGGATCGGCCAGAGGGCCCAAATTGCCGGCGTGACAGTCACCGCAGATCCATACGTCCGGGCCTTTCGGAACGGCCCGCGCCCCCCGCCCATCCAACCATCGATAGAATTGCACCGTGCTGCCGCGCACGTAAGCATGCGCGGAGCCCGCCATTTTGAGCGTTCGCCGCTGCTCGAGGACGGCCAACCGCTTCATGGGCGTGGGCGCTATGGGGAGGCTGCTCTTCACGGCACGGCTACCGATAGTTCCGCGGCAATGCATGGTGAATGGCGGTCGCCGCGGTGGCGGCGTGAGCCGCCCCGACACTCATCTGGTTGAGTGCATGCACGACATCGCCGGCGGCGTAGAGGCCGGCCACCGAGGTCTGTTGGTGTTCATCCACCCACAACTGCTGAAATTCGTCCTGCCGGGCCCCGAGACCCTCCAACAGCTCAACGCGGGGCTGGCAACCGACCATGGGATAGAGGGCATCGACACGATAGGACTTCCCGGCCTGCGTGGACAGGATGACCTGCGGCCCGGGCAGCGGGCGGATCTCGGTAATCGGGGAGCGAACGAGCTCGATATTCAGTTCTGCAAGAACCGCAAGCTCCGCGTTCCCGATCTCATCCGCGTCTCCCTGCACGAACCAATTGAGTTCTCGGGTATAGGTGCGCAAGAAGAGCGCGTGCCGGTAGCCCTCGGCGGGTGGGGAGATCAAACCGACCCGTTGATCTTGCACTTCGTATCCATCGCAAATGGGACACCAGCGCACCGCTCCCGCCAAGGTGGCTTCGCGCATATCGGGAATGGCGGGCTTTCGATCGACCACGCCGCTGGCCAGCAAGACGGTTCCCGCCCGGATGGGTCGCTGATCGGCCTTCAAATGGAATTCTGGCTGCAGAGGCGTCAGGGAATGGGCGATGCCTCGCAGGACCTCGACGCCGTACAGCCGCGCCTGCTCCCGCAGACGCCGCAGCAACTCGTTCCCCGACACGCCTTGCGGAAAGCCCGGATAGTTGTGGCTGACGGGGATCAAGGCCGCGCGACTGTGGCCCGCATCAATGACCACCACTCGGCGGCGAAAGCGGGCGAGGTACAGCGCCGCGGTGAGCCCCGCGGGACCACCGCCGACAATCGCGCAGTCGACGCTAAGGGGGCTTGTGGGATCAGCGGCTACCACCGGAGGACCTCGAACGCCGGATTAAGCCCCAGAGGCTGAGCTCGAGGGCGGTCCACCGGCGCCCTGAGGCCCGGCTTTACGATTGCGAAGATAAATACCCTCGCCCACCAAGGCGGTGGCCAAAATAGCGATGTTCGAACTCACATACACCCAATTGTGCAGCAAGTAGCTATACAGGATGAATCCGGTCGACGCCGCTAGTTGTCCGATGAAAAGCCACTTGGAGACGCCCGCCGTCGCACCAGTGCGCCACTGCGTGTAGACCTGACGCATGAGTGTTACGAGCAAAATGAGCGAACTTCCCCACCCGATTAGATCTATCACGATGCCTTTACCCTCGTGCGAGGGGGCGTCAGCTCGCGCTGACGCTCCCACCCGCCCCGTCAGGCTTTGCTGCCCGTCTTCTTCGCCGTCGGAGAAGCCTCCTCGTCCGACCCTTCTTCCTCGTCAACCATTCCCATTTCGGCCATGAGTGCCATTTTCCTCTTGAGCATCTTCGCCCCGAGGGAAGCGGTGTCCACTTTGGCTTTCTTGGCCTGGACGAACATGTTGCCCTCCTCTTCCTCCACATGGTGATTGATTTGTTCACCCAGGACGGTCACCTTGGCATCGTAGAGCTTATCTTTCGGATCCATGGATTCGAGTTGCGCAATCAACTCCTTCGCGCAGGCGTGCTCGACCAGCGCTTCATCCATCAAGTCGCCATCCTCGATCGCCTTGCGCACGGCGGGATAGAATATCTCCTCCTCGAGCGTCGCGTGCACGGTGAGTTCGTTGCAGACCTTTTCGACGAGCGCCATTTTTTCCTGTTTGGCGGCGTCGTCTTTGATTTCGCTGAATTCCTCGAAGAGGGCACGCACCTTTTCGTGGTCTGCCGTGAGCATCGCGATTGCATCTTGCGTACTTTGCTGAGCCTTGCTTGTAGCCATGATTGTCTCCGGTTTTGGTTTCTGTCAGATCGTTGGCGCAGGACCACGTCGAAACGGCGGCGAATGTTCGTTGGCCGCCTTCCCCACGGGCGCTAAGTTAAGCCGCGACTGGTGCTACGGTAAGCCGCGATTTCGACGATCTGTGTAGGCAGCCGGCTGATTCAGCTGTCGGCCGGCGACGTCAGTTGGATGCCGCGGACCCGGGTTCGTCCTCCCACCCGCCGCCCAGCGCTTTGTAGAGTTTTACGACATCGGTAACTTGCGTCAGCGACGCCTGGGCCAGCTGCTGCTGTGCCTGGTTGGTTTGCAGTTGCATGTTGAGCACGCTGATATAGGTCGTCATGCCAACCTTGTAAGAATGCATCGTGATATCGAATGCTCGCTGATCTGCCGCGACGGTATCCTTCAGCGCCGCCACTCGTATGCCATCCTGGTCCAGGCTGACCAGTCCGTCCTCGACTTCCTGCAGGGCGGTCAATACGGTTTTGCGGTAGTTCAAGGCGGCAGCGGCGGCTTCCGCTCGTGCCATTTTCACATTGGCCACCAACGCACCCCCATGGAAAATAGGCAACGATATGCTGGGTCCCGCGCTGTAGAACTTGCTTGCCCAGTCGGAAAGATACCGAGTGCTGGTATTGCGCATTCCGAATGAACCGGTGAGGGAAATATCCGGATACAGCGAGGCCACCGAGACGCCGATTTCCGCGGTGGCCGAGTGCAACGTCGCCTCAGCGTGGCGGATATCAGGACGCCGGCGCGCGAGGGCCGACGGTAGACCGACGGGCACCAGCGGCGGCACGGCGGGCAGTTCGGCCGACGGTCCGAGCTCGGCGTCGAGCGTTTCAGGGGCTTGGCCTATCAAAACCGCCAACGCATGGCGCGAAACCGAAATGCTTTGCTCGTACTGAGGCAGCTGGGATTGCAAACTCGACAATTGCGCACGGGCCGACTCCACGTCCGCTTGCTGCGCCAAGCCGTTATCCTGGCGGCTCACGGTGAGTTCGAGGACCTCACGCTCATCGGAAATGAGCCCCAAGGCGATCGACCGCAACAGCTGGGCCGCGCGCAGCTGCAGATAGGTCTGCGCGACCTCCGCCTCGAGAGACACCAGCATGTCGTTACGCGATTCCACCGCTTCGTCGCTTTGCGCCTTCGCCGCTTCGACCGACCGGGACACTTTTCCGAACAAGTCGAGCTCCCACGATGCGTCGAAACTCGCTTGATACAAATTGATCGGTGAAGTCAACGCCGACACGAGTCCGGGACTCAGGGTGCCCACGGAGGAGCCCTGCGCCTTGAGCATCCCAGCAAGCCCCAACTGCTCGCGGTTGTAGCTTGCCTTCGCATTCAGACTGGGCAGACCTTGGGATCTGGTCGCTTGTACCTGAGCGCGTGCTTCCGCGATTCGCAGCAGGCCGGCCTGCAGATCGAGATTCCCCTGCTGCGTACGTTCCTCGAGCCGATCCAGCTGCGGGTCGTGAAATGCGTGCCACCACGACGGCTCCGGAGCGCTCTGCGATGAGACGGCAGCCCCCGCCGCCGGCGTATCCCTCGGCGCTTCGATAAACATCGGTGGGACCGTCGTTGTCGGCGGCGAGAAATTGGGCCCCACGGCGCAGGACGCGAGCGTGATCGTGAGCAGCGGGCAACCGAGGCTGCGCAGGTTTGTCATCATTGAGCTGCGCCGCCGCCCGACGCCTTCGCCGACGTGAACAGAAATGTCACCGGGATGAAGGCGAAGGACATGAATGCACAATATAAGAAAATATCCATATACGCGAGAATTCCAGCTTGGGCGGAAAAATTTTGATAGATATAGGCAGTCGCGGTTTGCGTCGCGTCGCCGACGGTAATGGTGAAGGACTTCACCGCCGACACGGTGCGAGCAAGGGTATCGGCGTATCCCGAGTCGGTCGGCGCCATGTGCGCCGCGAGATAGGCCATGTGCGCCTGGGTGCGAGTCGTAATGGCCGCGGTGGAGAGCGAAATACCTATAGACCCGGCAATATTGCGAAACATCGTAAAGAGAGCGGCAGCGTCGGCCTGCAGGTGGCGCGGCACGGTGAGATACGCAAGCGTGCTTGCGGGGACGAACAAAAATCCGATGGACGCCGACTGAGCACAGCGCAACCATACGAGATGCCAGAAATCGATGTCCGCCGTGATGTTCCGGGAATAGAGCAGCGAGCAGCCCAGCAGGAAGAAACCGACGGTCAGAATGAAGCGAGTCTGGACGTGTGGCATGACCCGCTGAATGATCGGAATCATGAGGATGACGCAGAGCGCTCCCGGACTCAGCACCAATCCCGCCAGTGTCGCCGTGTATCCCAGGTGTTGCTGGGCAAGCTGCGGAATGGTCACGCTGCTCCCGTACAGGATGATCGCGAATGCAGCAATCACGAGGCAGCCGAGACTAAAATTGCGGTCGCGCATGACCCGCAGATTCACCACGGGCCGCGCCGTGTAGAAAAGCCAGGCGACCGCGCTGGCAAGACCGATCGCGGCGATGGCTGCCGCGGCGCAAATCAAGGTGGAGCCGAACCAATCGTCGTCCTCGCCCCGGTCGAGCATGATTTGCAAGGCCGCAAAGCCCAAGGATATGAGCCCGATACCGACAAAGTCGGTCGATGCCCTGCCCGCCGACCGCTTTGCCCAGGGCGGATCCTCCACCAAACCCATGACCGCGAAGGTCGTGAGTATTCCGATCGGCACGTTGATGAGGAACACCCAGCGCCAGGTGAAATTGTCGGTGATCAAACCACCGAGCGTGGGACCGAGCACCGGCGCCACGACGGTCGCGATCGCCGTCACGGCAAACGCTTTTCCCCGTTGGGACGGCTGGAATGTGTCGAGAATGATGGACTGTTGGTTCGGTTGCAGTCCGCCGCCGAAAAGCCCCTGCAGGATTCTGAAAATGATGAGTTCGGTGAGGTCGGTGGAAATTCCGCAGAGGAACGAACAGGCGGTAAAACCCACGATGCAGACCAGGAAAAAACGCTTACGGCCAAAGGTGCGCGCCAGGTACGCCGACATCGGCAAAACGACACTATTGGCCACCAGGTACGCCGTCAGCGCCCAGGTAGCCTCGTCGTAGCTGACCGACATGGTGCCGGCCACATGCGGCAACGCCACGTTGACGATGGTCGTGTCGAGAACCTCCATGAACGCGGCCAACGTCACGGCGATCGCGATCAACCAGGGGTTCGCGGCCGGGTGCCAGGCCCCCCGCGCATCGCCTTTACCCTCCGTACTCAACGAAAATGCACCACGGGAGAGACCGACAATCCCTGAGGCAAGGGCGCGTTCGGGTCGAGCCCGCGATCGATGACGATCTTGACGGGTACGCGTTGCACGATTTTCACATAATTGCCCGTGGCGTTTTCGACGGGAAACGCGGAGAAACGGGAACCACTGCCATATTGGATGCTTTGCACGTGTCCATGCAATTCGAGTCCCGAATAGGCATCCACGCCCACGTCAACGGCGTCACCGGGGCGCATCCGGCCGAGCTGCGACTCTTTGAAGTTCGCGGTGATCCAGA
>JALYHU010000105.1 GCA_030776345.1 Pseudomonadota bacterium
CTCGGTCGAGTTCAGTCAAATCGTCTTGCTCACGACGACCGAAGGACCGCTGATGGCGCCCGCAGACGTATAGGCAACCAACATGAAATAATAGGTACCCGGCGTCATGCCGCTGATGACATGAGACGTCGAATTGGCCCCGGTTACACTAATGACCTTGGTCAGTTCGCTTGCGCTCGTTCCATAATAAATGTGATACCCAGCCAGGTCCGTGACCGGGCTGCCATCCGTATTTTCCGTCGGAGCCGTCCAGGACAGTGTGGCTGATCCGGCCGTGATCGGCGGGGCCGGATTGACCCGAATTGTAAATGGCGTCATCGACGTGCTGCCGCCGCCGGAACTTGCCATAATGGTGATTGGCCCCGTCGTACCCTCGTCCTTTGCGGACGGAGTGCCGATCAGCGCCCCCGTGCGCGCATCAAAAGTGAGCCATGCCGGCTGTCCCGATATCGAAAAGGTGACGGCAGCGCCGCTCGGAGACGTCGTGGGTTGGAATGAATATTTGATTCCGACGGTTGCACTGAGTACAGGAGTCCCAAGAAGTGCAATCCCGGCGGGTGGATTGGCGGTGGGACTGGAGACCGGCGTCGTCGATGTGACGCTGCCGCCGGAACTTGGCGCAACGGTAATCGACCCCGTCACGACGTTCGAAGCCGCACCGGTTGGCGAGGACGAACTCTCGGCGGTCTGCTTGACCTCGATGATCGACATTCTCGTGTGGCTAGAACTTGCCGTACTGGTAATAGATCCCGTCACGGCATTTGCAGCCGGCGACAGTGCGGCCGCCGGTTCGGACGTGGTGCTACCGTGGCTGCCGGCGCAACCGCATAAAATGAATGCAAAGAGGAGCAATCCGTTCAATCGATTCCGCATGACCATCCGTCCTGAGCTGTATGCATTTCTTCGCCCCAGTTCCGCGACGAATATGGCGGGGAGCATGGAGTCGCACAATGTGTCGGTAATTGCCTACGCCGGTGATTTCAAAGTGAATAGTCGATCGGCGGCGAGTCTCGACTTCTGCGAGACCCATCACATCGAGGCGGATCTCATTCTGTCCATCGGGATTTCACATAAGCATGCCACCACTGTGACATGCGACAATCCGAGCCAATCCAAGCGGAGACATGATTGATGAGCATTCGCGATGTAAAAGAAGACAGGGACAAGGCCGCCCTCGATTACCACGAATTTCCCACGCCCGGCAAGATATCCATTGCGCCGACCAAGCAGCTCAGCAATCAGAACGATTTGGCTTTGGCCTATACGCCCGGAGTTGCTGCCGCGTGTACCGCGATCGTCGATGATCCGCTCAACGTCTTCCGCTTCACCGCACGCGGCAATTTGGTCGGCGTCGTCACCAACGGGACGGCCGTGCTGGGACTGGGCGCGATCGGGCCGCTGGCGGCCAAGCCGGTGATGGAAGGCAAAGCCGTGTTGTTCAAGAAATTCGCCGGGATCGACGTGTTCGACATCGAGATCGACCAGCGCGACCCGCACAAACTCGTCGAAGTGATCGCGGCCTTGGAGCCCACCTTCGGCGCCATCAACCTCGAGGACATCAAAGCGCCGGAATGCTTCATCGTCGAGCGCGAATTGCGCAAACGCATGAAGATTCCCGTATTCCACGACGACCAGCACGGGACCGCCATCATCGTTGCCGCTGCATTCTTGAACGGCCTGCAAGTCGTCGGCAAGAGTATCGGCCGCATCAAGTTGGTCGTCAGCGGTGCCGGGGCGGCGGCGCTGGGCTGCGTCGAGCTGCTGCTCGATCTGGGTCTCTCCCGTGAAAACGTCTGGTTGAGCGACCTTGCCGGGGTTGTCTATGCCGGACGACGGGAACTCATGGATCCGGAAAAGGCGCGCTACGCTCAAGTCACCGATGCTCGCACCCTGAATGACATCATCGACGGCGCGGACGTGTTCCTCGGTTTGTCGGCCGGAGGGGTCTTGAAACCGCATATGGTGGAAAAAATGGCCGCCCGACCGCTCATTTTAGCGCTCGCAAATCCAACCCCCGAAATCCTGCCCGTCGAGGTCAGAGCCGTGCGCAGCGACGCCGTCATCGCCACCGGCCGCAGCGACTACCCCAACCAGGTCAACAACGTACTGTGCTTTCCCTTTATTTTTCGCGGAGCCTTGGATGTCGGGGCGACGACGATCACTCGCGCGATGGAGATTGCCACGGTACACGCCATTGCCGACCTCGCGCGCCAGGAACAAAGCGATGTGGTCGCTGCTGCCTATGAGGGTATCGAAGACCTTGCGTTCGGCCCGGAATACCTGATACCCAAGCCCTTCGATCCGCGTCTGATCGTGAAGATTGCCCCGGCCGTCGCGCGCGCGGCAATGGAGTCAGGCGTCGCGACTCGGCCGATTTCGGATCTCGACGCGTACGAGCAGCGACTGCAGCAATTCGTCTACCACAGCGGCACCTTGATGCAGCCCATCTTTGCGGCGGCACGCAAGATTACCCCGGAACGCAGCCGCATCGTCTACGCCGAAGGCGAGGATGAACGGGTGTTGCGCGCCGTGCAGATCGCGGTGGACGAAAAGCTGGCGATGCCGATATTGGTGGGTCGACCGGCGGTGATCGAGCGCGGCATCAAGCGCTACGGTTTGCGCATCCGGATCGGCGAACACGTCACCGTGGTCAATACCGAGAACGACCCGAGGTATCGCGAATACTGGCAAGACTATCATCGGCTCACCGAGCGCAGCGGCGTCACCGCGCAATACGCCAAGCTCGAAATGCGCCGCCGCACCACGTTGATCGCCGCCATGTTGCTGAAGAAAGGTGAGGCCGATGGCCTGATTTGCGGCACCATCAGCACCTACGCGCGCCACTTGCACTACATCGACCGGGTCCTGGGCCGCCGCGCGGGGACCCGTGTCTATGCTGCGATGACCGGACTCATCTTGCCGGGGCGCCAGGTGTTCATCGTCGATACCCACGTCAATCTCGAACCGAGCGCCGAGGAACTCGCGGAAATCACCTTGTCGGCTGCCGATCAGTTATCGGCGTTCGGTCTCGCGCCAAAAGTAGCGCTGCTGTCGCATTCCAACTTTGGCAGCAGCGATGCACCGACGGCGCTCAAGATGCGCAATACCTTGGCGCTGCTTCGGGCCGCGCGTCCAACTCTGGAAGTGGATGGAGAAATGCATGGCGATTGCGCCCTGGATGAGTCGACGCGCGCCGCCATACTCACGGACAGCACATTGAACGGAAGCGCTAACCTATTGGTTTGCCCCACCCTCGACAGCGCCAATATCGCCTACAATCTGCTGAAGTCCGCCGCCGGTCAGAACATCGCCATCGGTCCCATCCTGCTGGGCAGCGCTGCGCCGGCGCACATCTTGACCGCCGCAGCGACCGTGCGCCGTATCGTCAACAGCACGGCGATCGCCGTCGTCGAAGCGAACCGGCGGCGGACTCACTAACGCGCTGCAACCCGAAGAGTGGCTTTACCCGGCACGTACCAGATCGGCGATGACCAGGCACGCTCTTGGATGGTGGCCGGGACGTCAGGGGGCAAAGCCTCGCCGCGCTTGACCGAAACGATGGTGCTCCACCGCGGTGTCGGAATTTCGAGCAAGCGTAAATAATAGGCCGCGGGCACGCTAGGATCGAATTGTGGATCCTGCCACACGGCGGAGAGTTGGCTCGCGCCGATGGTGTTTTTGTAGGAGGCGGTCTTCAGATCCACCGTGTTGCCCACAGCCGGTGCCTTGCCGGTCCGCCGATCGATCTTGCGCCCGTTGGACAGGGCCAGTTCGTAAATGCGCTCGACATG
>JALYHU010000106.1 GCA_030776345.1 Pseudomonadota bacterium
CCGGCCGACTCGACCTGTCGGTGTTCGAACACAAACGCTTTGCGCTCGCCGATATCAATGCGGCGTTGGCAAGCATACCCAACCGCAACGGCGGCTTCACGAATATGGTGGTGATCCCATGAAAGCAGATAGAACGGGCGGTATCCGTTTGGTAGTGACCGGCCATGACACCGCGGGCAAATCCACATTCGTGCGAACGGACGCGCTCGAATGCAAGGCTGCGGTGCATTTGCCCGGCTTCGCGACTGCGATGGCGTGGGCGACGGGCGCCAACCTCAAGGTTCCGGATACCGATGACGCGTTTCGTGCTCGCCTCCGTTCACAGCACCCCGATCCGGGTGAATCCCGTTTACTGGTGGTTACTTTTGCGCCCGATTCCGTGGCCATGTCGCCCGATTTCGACCCCCAAGCCGCCGCCGCCGAGATGGCGCAGCTCGCACCGGGCATGGCCGAAAGGTTCGAAGTCGACCATCCGGGAATGCACCGCACCGACTCGGTTGACTACGGCTTCGTACTGTCCGGTGAAATTTGGCTGGAATTGGACGAAGGTCGCACGGAGCACCTGCAACTCGGCGACGTCGTCGTCCAGAACGGCACACGGCATGCGTGGCGCAACCGCAGCGATAGGCCGGCCACCATGGTGTTTGTCATGCTCGGGGCGAGACGCGATTAGGAAAATCAACGAGGTACGACAGAAACTACGAGTACTTTCTTCTTCGCGATTTCGCGTCAGAAACGGGCTCCGGGATCAGAAGGCTTTCACCGATCCGCCACCGTTTCTCGACCGTGCTCACGTCGCCGTCGAAGAGCATCATGCGTCCGCCAACGACATAGGTCATATGAAGAAGCGCCTGAGCCTCGGCTCTCTCGTCCGCCAGGCCCGCGGCGAGATATAAACTCTTCAGAATACGCAACCGTTCCGCGTCCACACTGGTCACTATTTTGTTTACCCGGGCATCGCGACGGGCCCAGTCGCGCAGGGAAAGTTCGAGTGGACCGCCGGGCACGTCCGGCCGCGAGGAAATACCGATGTGGAGCAATCGGCGCAATTGATCGGTCGGCGTGCCGGCGGCGCTATTCAGCCACGCCTCGATGTCTCGCGTCATTCTCGTTTGCCAGGCCTCGAGGACCGCGTCCAGCAATGCTTCGCGAGATGCAAAGTGCCAGTAGAAGCTGCCCTTCGTGACACCCATTTGCTTGACGAGAAGATCGAGCCGCAGAGATCCGACACTGTGCTGGGATAAAAATCTGATGGCACCCTCCACCCAGTCCTCCCGCGAAAGTCGGCGGCCGTCGAAGGGTTGTAGTTTTCTCGCCATCAGCCGCCCATGTCCGTGTGCAAAAGGCATTGCAGCATACTTCCCCCCGGCTTGCCATCGATTCGCGCGCCCGACGCGGTATGGGAAATCTTGGCAGCGTGCTATCGGATGCACCACGCGCGAACCGCTTCGAGTTTCAAGAACTCCTCAGCATCCGGGCCGCGCAACAACGCCAATTTGGCCAAAAGTCCTGCCTCCGTGCAGGTGCTCGCGTGCACGGTCACGGACCGCGGCGCATCGGCGATCGGCCAACCCGTTTTTGGATTGAGCACATGTCCATATCGGGCGCCCGCTCCGCGCACGAAGCGGTGGGCATCGCCGCTGGTGGCAAGGGCACCGCTCAGGAGTTCCAATAACCCTGCCGCACTCCCGGCCCGGTCCACGTTCTCAATGGCGACGTACCACGGCGCACCGTCGTGCCGCGCACCCGACACGCGCAGGTCGCCGCCAAAATTGACGAGGACGGGCGCTTTGGTGAGTGACCCGGCGAGCGACAGCGCCCTATCGACCGCATATTCCTTGCCGATCCCGCCGAAATCGATCTCCATGCCGGGTTTGAGCCGCAACACAGGGCGCTTCCAGGCAACGTGCTCCCAGCCAACGTATTGAAGAGCGTCACGCACTTGGCATTGGGTTGGAATATTTCCCGACCCGTCAAACGTCCAGACACGCCGCAGGGCACCGGAGGTAATATCGAAACGCCCGTCGCTCAGGTCGTAACACGTCATCGCATAGTCGATCAAATCGGCGGTCTCTTGATCGACCGCCAACGCCCGTCCCGCAGTCTCGTTGATGTGGGTAATGACGCTCGGCCGATAGCGCGAGAACTTGGCCTCGATGCGCAACGCCTCAGCCTTGGCCGCCTCACCCACCTCGCTCCCGAGCCGCGAGTCTTGCGTATCGACCAGTACCACGCAGGGACTGCCCATGGCCGTAAACTGCGTCGAGTGATCATGATGCGCAGCAACCACTTTCTTGCTCCGGCCGCTGCTCCTCAGAATGAAAACGTATAACCGAGCAGCACCGTATACGCTTTCAAATCCGGAAATAGATTCTGCTGCCGCAATTGCCCGATGGCGCCCGCCGGTGAGCCATTACCATGTTGATCGTAATACTCGGCGCGCAAATTGAGCTCCGATGCCGCAGTCAGCGCCACCCCGAATTTTGCGCCGTAAGTCTGGCCATGGAATTTGGCCAGGCGCGTATCGGCGGACGCATATTGCGGTATCGCTCGATCGTTTACGAGATAGTAATGAAAAAAATCGGCCTTTCCTTGCGCGTAATACCGAAGGTGCGGCTCGAGGTAATAGTTCGGTCCGAACTGCCAGCGATAGCGCAGATCCGCCGTCAAGGATTTGATTCCCCAATCGTCCTTGTAGGCCCGTAGGGAGGTCGAAATGACGTCGCTCACCAAATGGACCTTGTTGTCGAAAAAAACGCTCTGCTTGCGCCGCTGGTCAGGCCGACCTTCATACAGCTGCTCGGTGGGCTGCCCGGTAACCGCATCCACGACGGAAATAATCTTGTAGGGATCGGTTTGGTAGCCGCTGGCACTGCTGTATGAATAGCTCAGCGTGGACAGCCAACGGCGGCTCATTACCTGGGTGACCCCGACCAGGGCATCGATTTCATGAAGACTCGCATCCGGACCTTTCCAAGTGCCATCCATCTGGGTGAGCGGCGTGGGCGTGCCCCCGAGCGGGAAGGAGAGGTCTGATTCGTAATTGATGGCGCCGCTCAACGTCGTGTTATGTTCGTTGAAATCCTGCGACAGCCCGATATGGCCGCTTTCCGAGCGATAGTCATGTTCCTTCGAATAGGCAATGCCGCCATCGAGTTTCAGCGTGTGCGTGAGAGCCTGTTCCCAGCCTACGTGTCCTGCGACACGCCGATCCTGGAAGCCGTGATCGAGCGGATACGTATTGGCCGGCACGACCGTCGTGGCCGCCAACGTTTGAGTCGTCGCGCCCGAGGCCGCCGGCACGGTGGTTACCGTCGATCCCCCCGATGCCGAAGTGACTGTGACGGTGCTGCCTACGGGCACTTGTTTGTACGGCCGCACATAGCTTTGCGGCAGCGTCGACGGGACCGCGCCCAGCGGAGTTGCGCCGGTCAGCGTGTCTGCCGTAATTCCCAGGTAAAATGTGCTGTCCTCGTCGATCCGGTGACTGACATTGAGCACCGGCTCGACGGCTTGGACGCGATTCACCTCATGGTAGAACAGCAACGCCGAGTCCACGGTCGTCGCGGGTGCCTCGGCTGCGGGCTCTTGCGCCCTCGCCTGCCCGCCCGTCAGCAATCCTGCGGCCGCGGCCGCCAGCGCGCGCCGCACGGTGACGGTATTCGCGCCGCGCTTGGTTTTCAGTTGCACCCGCAGCCTCCGCCGGCGAAGCTGCGCCCGCCGCTAGATGCCTCCTTACTGAAGTAGATGTGATCGTCCATACTCGCTTCGATCGGGTAGGCGCCGAATTGCATCGCCCGCTCTGCCAGCAGATCGTGCTCCCAGGGTTTGGCACCGAGGGTCGAGCAGCCGCCGCTGCCCGCAGCGCCGATCGCGCAAATCAGTACCAGAACGCGAGCCTTCGGGCGCGCGGCCACCCCGCGAAAACGCTCAGCGAGTTTTTTCGGCAAGTAAGGTGTGCAGCTGTTCTTCATAAAGTCCCTTCTGTTTCTCGGAAAATCCGGCATGCTGAAACCGTACCTGACCGCTACGATCGATTAGGATGCCGCTTGGCATCCCGGTGACTTTGTAAGCCGTGGCGAGTTCGCCCTTCGGGTCATACACGATCGGAAAATCAGCGCGCGTTTCGTTCAAAAAACGTGCCGCGCGGTCACGGTCCTTATCGACATTGACGCCGATGACGACAAAATTCTGCGGCCCGTATTCGCGCACGAGATTGTCCAGCCAGGGAAAGGATTGTTTGCAGGGGGCGCACCAGGACGCCCAGAAATCCACATACACGACCTTGCCGCGATAGGGTGTCAGATCGAGGTCCGCGGCTTGGGCCATGGAACACAGAATCAATGCGATCAGGCCTGCATGAATGAACCGCTGTTTGTGCATTTACGAATTTCCCACCCTGGGCAATGCCCCCTCGAGCGCCCCGAACCTTAGAACGCAGGACACGACGATGCCGTGCCCGTCCGCTCGGTTATGGACCTCGACGGGTGGGTAAACGTTGCAGGTCCGCCGATGGTTTTACACTTGTTTACCAGGCAGATGGCACACCGACGTCGCCAGAGGAACTCTAAATAGGGCGGTCGAGATCGTCGGCGGCTTTGCGTGCACTCCAGGGCACCACGATTTCTACACAAAAGCCGCCGCTCGAGCGGTTGTAGGCGCGAATCGTGCCGCCGTGCGCCTCAATGCTACGCCGCGCAATGGCGAGCCCCAGCCCGTAGCCGTCGGGTCGAGCACTGGCCCCGCGGAAGAACGGGGAGAACAAGTCGGGAAGTTCGTCCTCCGGAACGCCGGCGCCGTCATCGAGAACGCGTAACGTGTACTCTTGCTTCGCGGCATCGACCGATGTCTCGACTCTCACGGTGCGGCTTTCGGGAGCATGTTTGAGCGCGTTGCGGATGATATTCTCGATAGCGCTGTGCAGGAGCTTGGGACGCCCGAGCAGCGTGGTAGAGCCTCGGTCCTCCCAAATGACTTCCCGCCCATGCGTCTGGGCCTCGAAATTGGCGTCGTAGACGGTGTCGCGTACCAGATCGCGCATATCGACTTCTTCCTCCACGTAGATCAACTCGCCGGCTTCCAGGCGCGACAACGTCAGCAACTCGGCGACCAAGCGATCGATGCAGACGATTTCCTCTTCCATGCGGCTGATCATTGCCTCGGGGTGATCCGGACTCTGCCGAAGGAGGCCGGCAGCCGCCTGCAGGCGCGCGAGCGGCGAGCGCAATTCGTGCGACACATCGTGCAGCAGACGACGTTGACCCTGCATCGAGGCCTTCAATCGAGCCGCCATGCGATCGAAGTCGCGACCGAGGTCGGCCAGCTCGTCATGACGGGCGCCGAGCTGCGGAGCGATACGCCGGTCGAGATCGCCCGAGGCCGCCGCTTCAAACGCCCCGCGCAGACTGCGGATGGGCTTGGCCACATAACCGGCGAGCAGCAACGCCGTAAGGATGCTCGCGGCGAGCGTCGCTATCATTGCCAGTGGGGGTGGCATGGTGCGCAGCCAGTATAGCGGCGGAGCCCGGCGCGACGGCGCGCGACCCGGCCGCTCAACGCCGCGGCCCGCCACGAATAAGGTATAGCGGTGGCCATCTGCCGCTTGCACTTCGCGTATCCCGGGCGAATCCGGGCGCTCCCTGAGCAAACGGCGAATGTCGGTCGCGGTAGTAGGAGGCACGGGACGTCCGAGTACGTCGCGCCCCGCGGCATCGAGGGCGAACACCATGGGTCCCGGCTCAGCGTCGGACCAATTCTTGAAAGCGTCCGCACCTGCGTATTGCAATACTTCGGCGGCCGCCCCGACTTGGATGTCCGCCATCGGGCCCACGGCAATGTCGTTGAAGGCCGCCTCGATGCGGCGGTCGGACAGCCAGAACAAGCTGCCCACCGCGACGATCCCGGCCATCTGCGCCAGCCAGATGAAGCCGAAGAACTTCCAGAACAGCCTCCCCACGCCCTACTCCTTCAGCAGTTGGTAGCCCTGGCGATGGACGGCCTGAATTCGGGATCGGCCGTCAGCCAGCGAGCCGAGCTTGCGGCGGACACTGCTCACGTGCACGTCGACGCTGCGATCGTGTCGCGCAATCGGCCGTCCCAACGCGTGCTCCGACAAGTCCGCCTTGCTGACGGGGCGACCTGCGTGCCGGAGCAATAACTCCAACATGTTGAATTCGGTGCTGGTCAGGCCGAGAGGGCCACCCATCCACTCTGCGCGCCGCTGCTCCGGCCACATCGTGAGCTCGCCGCAGGAGAGCGGACCGGCGGAGCGGCCGGGAGCGGCCCC